>CAYWMP010000025.1:0-43887 GCA_964459445.1 uncultured Desulfobacteraceae bacterium | reverse complement strand
CTAGTCCCTGGATTACTTTCATCAGGTGTGAATCTCTCCTTTGTAAGAAGTTCTCGTGGTTGATATTTTCATAATCATTTTATTTTAGGAATCCCGGTTCTGAGGGCCAGGATTGTCACTTTTCATAGGCCAACAACATTGCGCTCCACCCCTCCTGACTTGAGATGTCGATAGTTCCAAATCCCACCGATTGAAACTTAGAAACCAATTGCCCGACCTGCTGATCGCTAAAGCCCGAGACAATGGCCTTCCCTCTCGCTTTGAGGTGATAAGGGATCTTTTTAACGTTGCGGAACAGGACGGATGCTACCACATTGGCGATAACAAGATCATAATTCCTAACTACGATATCCCAAGATCCTTGTTTGACCCTGATCTTGTCAGAGAGTTTGTTAATCGCGATGTTGTTTTTCGCTACTGATACGGCATGTTCATCCATGTCAACGCAAAGGGCTCCCATGGCGCCCAATTTTGTAGCTGCTATGGCAAGAAGAGCCGTGCCGCAGCCAAAATCAAGCACTTCCTTTCCCTTCAAACCGCAAGACCCTGATTCACCCTGGGATAGTTGTTCAAGGTATGCCAGGCAGAGACGGGTCGTGGGATGTCTCCCGTCACCAAAGGCATTAAGACTCTCGATGAGAATAGTGTTCGATCCCTTAGGTTCTGCAATTCCTTTGTGCCATGGTTGAATTTGTATGCCTCGAGTGGGATTAAAGGGTTTTCGGGGGTTTTGACGATCTATGTATGGTACTGAATAGGCGAGGTTTCGTGTTCGAAACTCAAACTTGATGTCCGGGTGCAATTCCTTTTCAACCTCTCCGGCAATAAGGAAAATGCGATGGAGGGCGCCATCAAGTTTCTTCGGGTTTTCAAGGACAAGGATTCTGGAAAGGTTCTCTCGCATCTCCACGGGCTCCCCTCTCATAGGGGAAAACTCATCTAATCGATTAAAAAGATCTGATATGGCCTCTGCCGGTCCATCTATAGCGATTTCGATCTTCATTGCTTACTTGAGAGTTCTCACCCACACGGACAATTTTTCGCGCGGATGGCAACCAACTTCCCTCGATTTTCCTAGCCGTCCACCCTTATCATAACGTGCACCGCACGGGTATTTTATTCTTGAAGATTAGTGCTAAACTAAACTATAAAACTAAATCATGACGGCTTTGTAAAAAGTCCATCTGCCGTTCGACATGCTCACGGCCCTGAGCAAAGCCGATGGGCGGCGTTGCGCTTCATCTTCCTGTCTCGCCGAAGCCTTGGCGAAGGCGGATCGTCATTGCGACGTACTTTAAGTACGCCTCTCGAAGATACCGCCTCTTGGCGGTGATTCCAAAAGATTCACGCGCCTTGCTTCCGGAGCTTTTTCCTGTGCCGTCTATTTTGTGACTTTTTGCGAGACCATCAAATCACAACCATTCAAAAAGACAAAAAGAAAAGGTAACGGAAAAAGAAGAGGTTAAAATATGAAAATTGCCATTAGCGGCAAAGGCGGTGTGGGAAAAACGACTTTTGCATCTTTTTTGATAAAGGCCCTCTCTGATCAGGGAAAGAGGGTATTGGCCATAGATGCGGATCCAGACGCGAACCTTGCACAAGCCCTGGGAGTCAAAGACAGCCAGGACATTGTTCCTATTTCTGAAATGACGGAGCTTATTGAAGAAAGGACCGAAGCCAAGGTCGGGACTATGGGTTCATTTTTCAAGCTCAACCCTAAAGTGGATGATCTGCCTGATAAGCTATCTATCCAGATGGATGGCATCAGACTCATGGTATTGGGTGGGGTTAAAAAGGGCGGGGCGGGTTGTATCTGTCCCGAGAGCACTTTGTTAAAAAATCTTGTGAGGCATATTGTCCTTGCCCGGGACGAAGCCATCGTCTTGGATATGGAAGCCGGTTTGGAACATCTGGGCAGAGGAACGGCCATGGCAGTGGACAGACTGGTTGTGGTGGTGGAGCCCGGACGGCGCAGTATTGAAACCGCCTATCAGATCAAAAAACTCTCCACGGACGTTGGCGTGAAAAATTTGTCCTTTGTGGGAAATAAGATCCGGTCGGACAAGGACCAAACCTTTTTGGTCGAGCACATGCCCGACTTTGAGTTCCTGGGTTTCATTCCCTTCGGAACAAATATCATTGAAGCCGATCTCGAAGGGCTGCCCCCTTTTGAAAAAGATCCGGAGGGGCTCTCTGCTGTCAAAGTAATGATTGAAAACCTTATTTAGAAAAAGGTTATCAGTTTAACTCTGTTTCATTTTGCGGTGACTCAGCAATCTCTTTACAGGGACGAAAAACATGATTTCCCTGTATCTCATGATGCGGTATGATTCCGCTTGATTCTAATGGATTGCCCTACCCTAGATGACGATCAATCCGAAGCGAACTCTAATCTTGGAAGGAGACTGACTTATGCCAAAGAGAATTCACAACTTTAACGCGGGACCTGCAGCACTTCCCTTATCCGTTCTTGAACAAATCAAGGAGGGGTTTCTCGACTATCGGGGTTCGGGTATGTCCATTACAGAGGTGAGCCATCGGTCAAAGTGGTTTGATGATGTAATCAATGATGCAGTGGAAAGGACTAAAAGACTTCTCGCTTTGGGAGAGGATTTTCATGTCCTGTTCATCCAGGGAGGCGCCAGCCTTCAGTTTTGTATGATTCCCATGAACCTGGCCCTTTCAGGCAAGCCTGTTGACTATATCAACACGGGTACCTGGTCCACCAAGGCCATCAAAGAAGCGGAAATCCAAAAAAAGGATGTGAAAGTCCTTGCTTCCTCCAAAGATAGAAATTTTTCCTATGTCCCACGGGACTTCTCGATTCATGACGATGCATCCTATCTCCATTTCACCTCCAACAATACCATCAAGGGGACCCAATGGGCTGAATTCCCCGCGTCGGGAAGTGTGCCACTCGTTTGCGATATGTCCTCGGACATATTGAGTCGTCCCTTTGACGTTAATCCTTTTGGTCTGATCTATGCGGGGGCACAAAAGAATATCGGCCCTTCCGGAACAGCGCTGGTCATTATTCGCAAGGACATGCTTGAGAGGACGCCCAAGGACATTCCAACGATGCTGAAATACACGACCTTTGCGGAAAAGAATTCGATGTTCAACACGCCGTCCTGCTTTGTCATCTACACCATAGATCTGGTCCTGAAGTGGTTGGAAGAGGAGATCGGCGGCCTGGAAGAGATGGCGCGCCAAAATGGCGAGAAGGCCGGTCTGCTTTATGATTTCGTAGACCAATCCGAATTTTATCAAGGAACGGCCGACAGCGACAGCAGATCTTTGATGAACGTGACCTTCAGACTGCCCAATGAAGACTTGGAAAAGGCCTTCGTAGAAGACGCACTTAAGGAAGGGATGGGCGGACTTAAGGGCCACCGCTCTGTCGGGGGTTGCCGGGCATCTATTTACAATGCCACAGGAATAGGTGCCGTAGAGGACCTGGTTCAATTCATGGCCGAATTCGAAAAAAGAGGGGGATAATCTTGAAGCGAAAAAGGATAGCTCACATTCTCTCATCCGGAGACATCGGCTCAAAGATCAGCGTCATGGGCTGGGTCCGGACAAGAAGAGACTCCAAAGCCGGTTTCTCGTTTATTGAACTTAATGATGGCTCCAGCCTGAGCGGCATTCAGATTGTGGCTGACAATAAATTGTCCAATTACGAGAACGAAGTTCTTAAGATACAAACAGGATGCTCTCTTCGCGCCTTCGGCACCCTCGTTGCCTCACCGGGTAAAGGGCAGAAAATAGAAATCCAGGCTGAAGAAATTGAGGTTTTGGGGTGGGCCGACCCCACTCTCTATCCTCTGCAAAAAAAGAGGCACTCCTTTGAATTTTTGAGAACTATCGCCCATCTGAGACCCAGAACCAACACCTTCGGTGCGGTCGCTCGGGTGAGAAACGCCCTGAGCCTGGCTATCCATACCTTTTTTCATGAGCGGGGTTTTATCTATATTCATACGCCTATCATTACCGGCAGCGACTGTGAAGGTGCCGGTGAGATGTTTAAAGTAACCGCCTTTGATTTGGATAATGTCCCAAAAAGCGAAGGACAACCCGATTATGAGAAGGACTTTTTCGGCACGCCGGCCGGTTTAACCGTAAGCGGTCAGTTGGAAGCGGAGATCTTGGCCCTGTCCATGGGTGATGTGTATACCTTTGGGCCAACCTTCAGGGCGGAAAACTCCAATACATCGCGTCATCTCGCAGAGTTTTGGATGGTTGAGCCGGAAATGGCTTTTTGCGACAACGATGAAAACATTGATCTGGGTGAGGATTTACTCAAATACATTTTCGAGTATGTCCTGAATCATTGCCAGGAGGATATGGCATTTTTCAACCGTTTTATCGACAAAACGGTCATTGCAACCCTGGAAGGAATCGTTGCATCGAGCTTTGAGCGCATCACTTACACGGAAGCCATTGAACTTCTTTTAAAGTCAAAGAAAACCTTCGAGTTCCCGGTGAGCTGGGGAAGCGACATCCAATCCGAACACGAGCGATATCTTTGCGAAGAAATATTTGAAAAACCCATAGCGGTCACCGACTACCCTAAGGACATCAAGCCCTTCTACATGAAAGTCAATGAGGATGGAAAGACGGTTCGGGCCATGGACGTCCTCGTGCCCAAAATAGGTGAGATTATTGGCGGCAGTCAGCGTGAGGATGATTATGAAACCCTTTTGGATAGGATAAACGAATTGGGACTAAACCCGGACACCTATTGGTGGTACCTCGAGTTGAGAAAATATGGGACCACGCCCCATTCGGGTTTTGGGCTCGGATTTGAACGGGTTGTCCAGTTTGTCACGGGGCTTTCGAACATTCGCGATGTCATCCCCTTTCCCAGAACACCCGGAAATGTGAGTTTTTAGCAAAGATAAGGTTTGAGGCATTTTGAAGCTGCCTTGCTTTATCCGCCTTCGCAGAAGACTACGGGCTTGCCGCGGATGAATGCGCAAAAGTATTTATGCTACGGCGCGATGTCACCCCAAAATTAAGGCGGATAACCGCGTCGGAGCCGAAGGCGAAGACGGGTAGTTTAAGGGTACCACGGGTTACTCGTGGGGCTCCATTGGGTCATTTCTTCCCACCTATTAAACATTATTTCCTATAAATCATGGAGTCTTTTGCAAAATCCTAATCCCTGCCTGCGGCAGCCAGGTCGTTTCAAACTCGGATATTAAACGTAGGAGACTAGAAATATTTTAGGATTAACTCGCGTGAGGCGGGTTAAATTTCGCGTCTGAAGCAGTTTGTTCCGTCGTTGCTTCTCGCGACGCAAGCACCTGCACTGCGCGTAGCGAAGACGAAGGATTGGGTAAAGGGGGCGTTTTGCAAAGGGCTAATAAAGTCTAATCCTGATACTGAACAAACGCTTGTTCTGTTAATAAGATCTCGCAGTTGGTGGAATAGATAAACGAAATGGTTTTGAAGAGGGCTTGCTGCGCCACAGGCGTGTTCCCAAAGTTGGATAGATCGGGATTTTACATCAAATATCTGTTGTTTTCTATTCGCCTTTTTCCGGGAGATGCTTGACTAATCCGCCGGGAAAAGACCTGAGAAATGCCTCTAATCCTTAGTGGATACTGCTTTTGCTGCCGTTTCCCATTGCTGAAATACCCACCAGACAATGCCCTTTAAATCTTCCTTCATCATCAGCGTTGATATACCTGATCTCCGTCTCCAAATCCTTCGTAGGGCAGAGGGCATCGTTCGTATAGTATTTCATTTTAATGACATCGCCGACCTTGATGCGTCCCAAAAGATCGGAATCCTTTTTTACTAAGACGCACATGGACTCCTGGGGCATCTTCCAGATCTTGAACTGATAAAGATAATCCAGGCCGTGAATAGAGAACTCCACGCTGTAATAGTTCTCAATTGGGATGTTGGCTTCGATCCAGGATTCTTGTGGGTTTTCCTCTAAGGCATATTGTTTCATCTCTTTCCCCTATTTCATCGGCCATGACAGCTTGCAACCTGCTGAGAAAAGGCCAAAATCTATGTTGTTGTTAGCGAAATTTTGCAATATGTGTGCCAATGACAAGTAAAAGCACCAGAGATAAATTCCTGTTTTAACGTTCTCTTTATCCTTCGAGAAATCGTCGGTATTTTGTAAATCCGTCATGATGTTGACACTCAAGGGTCCGATATCCAACGATACCTCTGCCAAAGGCTATAGACAGATTTCTGCATGGATTCCGCTCCTTTTGGTGTGTTTCGAGCTCAAGAATTGGGTTTTATGTCTAAAATGATATAAATAACTAATATTATTGTTCTTTCTTGACAACTGTCGCTGTCGGGGTAATACTAGAAATTTGCGGCCGATACAAATACTCTCCTGTAATACCGCGACCTGGTGTCGCCGTTATGCTGGCAACAACTTTGTTCGTCTAAATACTTAACCAAAAGAATTCCGAAAGGAGGAAAATTATGGATAAGATTCTTAGAATTGATATGGGGGCGGAGGGCGGTCCCAAGACCAATGAGGTACCTGTTGGTGATTATGCAGGAATCGGTGGCAGGGCTCTCACTTCCGCAATTGTATCAAAAGAGGTGCCCCCCCTTTGTCATCCCACGGGGGAAGATAACAAGCTGGTTATAGCGCCAGGGCTGCTGAGCGGAACGATTGCAGCTATGTCAGGACGGCTCTCCGTGGGTTGTAAAAGCCCCCTTACGGGAGGTATCAAAGAGGCAAACGCCGGGGGTCAAGCCTCTCAGATGCTGGGGCGATTAGGCTACGCAGCAATCGTCCTTGAAGGAAAGCCAAAGGATGATACCCTTTACAAGATCTTCATCAATAGTGAGGGTGTAAAAATCGACGCCGACAACAGCCTCAAGGGGTTGGGCAACTACGATCTTGTTGAGAAGATAAAACAGGATTATGGAGAAAAGATCGGGTGCATATCCATTGGCCCAGCGGGCGAAATGAAAATGGCCGCAGCCTCCATTGCCGTCACAGACATGGAACTCAGACCGACCCGGCATGCCGGCCGAGGCGGCGTTGGAGCGGTGATGGGCAGCAAGGGTGTCAAGGTGATTATCCTTGATGATGCGGGCATGAAGATGCGGAGCCCAAATGATCCCGAAAAATTCAAAGCAGCCAATAAAGAGTGGGTAGAGGGCCTGAGGAAAAACCCCACGACCGGTCAAGGACTTCCTGCTTACGGAACCAATGTCCTCACGAATGTGATCAATGAGGCAGGCGGCTATCCAACCCACAACTTCATGTGGGGCCGCTTCGACGGATGCTCAAAAATCAGTGGCGAAACCCAGGCGGAAACAGAGACTGCCCGGGGCGGTCTGGCCACGCACGGCTGCCATAGGGGATGTGTCATCAAATGTTCGGGTATTTTCGTGGACAAAGACGGCCATTATATCACCAAACAACCGGAGTACGAAACCGTCTGGGCTCACGGCGGAAATTGCGGAATAGACGATCTCGATGCTATCGCGCAACTGGATCGCCTAGACGATGACTTTGGTTTGGATACTATTGAAATGGGCGCGACGATCGCAGTGGCCATGGAAGCGGGTCTTGCCAAATTCGGCGATGCCGAGGCGGCCACTAGCCTCTTGAAAGAAGTGGGTGAAGGCACTCACCTCGGCCGCATACTAGGAAACGGAGCTGCCATTACAGGAAAAGTATTCGGTGTTGAGCGTGTCCCTGTGGTCAAAGGGCAAGCCATGCCGGCCTATGACCCCCGCGCTGTTCAGGGCATTGGTGTGACCTATGCCACCAGCACGATGGGCGCCGATCATACCGCAGGATATGCTGTGGGTTCAAACATCATGGGTGTGGGTGGAAAAACCGATCCGCTGGCGCCGGAAGGACAGGCCGAGCTTTCACGCAATCTTCAAATCGCTACCGCTGCCCTAACCGATTCGACAGGCATGTGTCTTTTTGTTGCCTTTCCGATCCTGGATCAACCCGAAACACTCCAGGCCCTCATGGACATGATCACCGCCTTTACGGGGCAGAGCACGACCTTCGATGACATGACCGAACTCGGGAAGTCCATTCTCAAGAATGAGCGGGATTTCAATATAAGGGCGGGATTATCATCCGAACATGACCGCCTGCCTGACTACATGAAAAAGGAACAATTGCCGCCTCACAACATTACCTTCCAGGTATCGGATGAGGATCTGGACGAGGTCTTTAATTTCTAACCGAGTCCTTTCTGCGGTTTCATTGACGGGGAAGTGCCATTGGAACTTCCCCGTTTCTTTTCTAACAGACTAGTAAAAGCCTGGCCTATAGAACATCCCCTTGTGAGGGGAAGGGTCCAGCTTTGCATCAACACTCCATAGGTGGTTTCCAGTTCGAAGCAACCCTGAGAATTAGCGGAGGTCGTGTTCTTTTTTTCAAGCCCTATCTCAAAAAGAATTCCACCGGATTCAGCCGTTCCCGTAGATGGGAGGGTTCACGCCACAAAGCCCTTGGCCGTTCGAAAGGCTCACGGTCCTGAGCAAAGTCGAAGGACAGAATGGTCTTTCCCATGAAATGACCTACTCTATTGAACCCTTCCAGCTGCGGGAACCGCCACCTGAGGTTATAGATAGGGGTTGAAAAAATTAACCCGACCGTAGCAATGATTCTTTTGTGCACCTCCTCTGTTTCTCAACCGGCTCTTAGGGAGGAGTATATTACACTAGATGAAACTCACTTTAACCATAAAGTCCGAACTTCTTTTTTGTTTCTTTCCGGTCCTCAGGGAAGGCGTCATTTTAAAGGGCAATCTGGGGTGCAGCATTGAGGCCTTTATTTCCGAACAATTGGGTTTGACTGCCGATTATATCCAAAACAGGATCCAAACGGTCTTTCTTAACGGCAAAGCTGTGGACGATGTGAGTGCCACACTTGTTCCACGGGGCTCGACCCTCACCCTATCCGCTGCCATGCCGGGCCTCGCCGGAGCCACTCTGCGAAGAGGAAGTTATTACGCCTCGATGCGCCAGGGCATTTCCTGTGGTGATTTGAATGAAAACGCTGGTCCGTCTGAAGGTGAAATCACCCTGAAACTGTTTAACCTGATTACAGAAGATTTAGGTCCGAAGGTCCTTCAGAAGGGTTTTTGGATCAAGGGAAAAAATCTCAGCGATCATTTAATTAGTCAGCCGAATCGGTTTTGGAAGGGGTGTCTGAGCGCAGAACTGGACCATGAAAATATCGATCCAATCAAGCTAGCAAAGCAGCATTTTACTGAAAATCAGATCTTTTTCAGAATCGTCGAAACCTAGCCGCACTGCATACACGAGTGGTAGTCTCGGCGGATTTTTATCTATTGATTACAGTTATGTTTTCAATTCAGAAATGGAAATTTTCTCTCTGTGCAAGGCCGCACAAGGGTTTTCGCCGAGGCGTACAGTTTGGTACGTTGCAGGTGGAAACCCGCGGAGAACGCAGCACAGGGGGAAAAGAGCCATTTGTGAATGAAAACAATTAGCCTCCCGCCACAAGTGGAAACACCCCAACCCGATCCCCCTCCTTCAGGACTTCATCCCCATTTGCGTGGATTCCATTTAGGAAGATAATCTTCACGGCATCCATCGGGACTTCCAATGCTTCGAGCAGGCTTCTGATCGTTGTCCCTTCATGGATTTCCATGGCGCCCGGATAAGATCCGGGACTTCTCTCGAGCGTATATTTGCCCAGAGAAGCATATAGTTTCAACTCGACCCTCATATCGATACTAGCACCTTTGCATGCCATTGAAAGCTCTTTCTATTTTTAACCAAGGCAATGGCGGTGTCAATATGCATTCCTGAGACCAAAAGAATTTCGTAACAATTTATTCTTTTTCAAATAATCGGAGCCTCAACAATCTTTTTGCAGGGAGGAAAAAATATGCCTATTTCTTTTGCTCCCCGATCCCCCGATAAACAAACACTTTTAAAAGGGCTAAAATGTAACGATTGAGTGGGTATTTGGAAGTGAAGTGAATGAGTTCGTTATTGCGGATTTTTTAAGGGGTGGGATTATTTTAGAAAGTTTATTGCATGGTAAAACCCCCGTCCACCGCATAGACCTGCCCTGTTATGTAACGAGCCTCGGCAGAGGCGAGGAATACCGCCAGGCCGACAAGATCCTCCGGTCGCCCCAGCCGACCGAGCGGTACCTGGTAGGTTGTGTACAAATCCAGAACCGCCTGCGGGAACGTATCTAGGGCGGTTTCTGTTTCAATGATGCCCGGGGCAATGGCGTTAACGGTTATCTGCATCGGCGCCAGCTCCCTTGCAAGGGCCTTGGTGAAAGCGATGACGCCCCCTTTGGCCGCAGAATAGGGCACCATCCCGACGGCCCCGACCAGCCCGGACACCGAGGCCATGTTGATAATCGTCCCCCCGCCTTGCTGACGCAAAGGATTCAACGCCGCATAGCAGCAAAGAAATACACTTTTGAGGTCCAGGGCCATCACACGGTCCCATTCCTCTTCGCTCACGGAGGGGAACGGTTTGATGGGAAAGCCCCCGGCATTATTGACAAGCACGTCCAATCGGCCGAATTCTTCCAATCCCGTCTTGACCATTCGCTCAACGTCGCCTCTCATCGACACCCCGGCCTTGAGCACCAAGACTTGCCTTCCCAACGCTTCGATCTCGCGAGCTGTGACCTGGGCTGCATCTTCCCGGCTATGGTAATTCACAATCAGATCAGCCCCCTCTCGGGCCAGTCCCAAGGCAATCTCCCGCCCGATGCCCCGGCTGCTGCCTGTGACCAAAGCGACCTTGCCTGCGAGTCTCATGTTAGTCCCCCTCTATGCGGACACCACGCCAATCACTTCGCCGACCCGGGCCTTCTCGCCGGCCTGCACCCGTATTTCCTGCAAAGTCCCGTCAGCCGGGGCCGTTACGTACAGCGTTATTTTTTCGGTAGCCGCTTGGGCGAGGTCTTCTCCATTGGAAACCGCATCGCCCACTTCTTTGAGCCATGCAACGACCGTTACCACTGCTGATCCATCCGCAGTGCGAGGCACAACCACATCATGGTCCATTCTCTGATCTCCTGAATAGCATTGTGTACGAGTCTCCTCAACGGCCGCCTTCAGATGCCGGCCTTTGATCAAGGTCTGATTAAGCCGATTCCAAGATCTTTCTCAACTCTGCCCAGTAAACATTCTCCACCTGGAGAAAAAAAGTCTGATCAATGATCTCCTGTAGCTTGTCTTTGACTTCAGCCATTGAAACATCACATGCCAGTATTTGATTGAGCGAGGCAACGGGCATTCGGTCGACGCCACAGGGATTTATCAAAGAAAACGGCGTGAGCTCCAGACTGACATTGAGTGAAAACCCGTGAAAAGTATGGCCGTGCTTCACAGCGATGCCTACTGCACCCACCTTGGAGTGGTTCCACCAAACACCGGGATATCCTTCTTTCTTACTTGCCCGGATTCCGTAGCCAGCCAACAATGCAATGAGCACATCCTCCAGGCGGTGGAGAAACTGGTTGGCATTTAAATCAATGTCACCCAGATAGAGCAAAGGAGAAACGATTAATTGCCCGGGTCCGTGGTAAGTGATGTCGCCTCCGCGGTCTACGTCCAGCACCTCGATCCCTCGTTGCCGTAGCTCCTCAGATGAGATCAGGATATTGGACCGGGTTCCAGTTCGGCCTATGGTGAAGACCGGCGGATTCTCCTGCAAGATAATGGTCGGGGAAATCCGTCCGGCCATTCGCGCCTGGATAAGTTCCTCTTGGATAGAAAAGGCTTGCTTGTAGGGCATCAGCCCCAAATCCAGCCAGTACCCTCTCTTTTTCTTCCTCGCAAGGTTGAGTTCGGATCTCATTGATAAAGACCTTTGAACTTATGTTTTGGCTTAAACAGTCAAATGCCCGTTGTCAGGGCCTTCGCATCACTGAACCGGGCCATCAGGGCTGGGGACAGAGCACCCCGCCGCACTCCTGATAAAGCGCCTGGAGGTCGCCGTTGAGTTGGGCGAAGATATAGACCGGGGCGCATCCCGGATACTCGGTCACGCTCTTGGCGATCTCTTTGGCCCTTTCCACCTTGTCTTTGCTTGGAAAATATTTCCAACAATCACCCGTTATAAACAGGTGTTTGTCTTTCACCCACTCCGGCTTAAAGTCAGGCACCCCGCCCGCCAGGATATAGAGCTCGCCCACCTTTTCCAGGAAGTCCTTGGTGTCGACGTTTGCACTGAAGTTGTCGAGTGCGCCGCGGATATTGGCAAAACAGCCGGGAGTCGTCTGCTGGACAATGACATGGATCCCGGGAATCAAACCCGTGGGATCATTCATGGGCCGTTTGAAAAAGGTGCGAACGTCCTCAACGGGTGTACCTATGATCTCGATGTCCTCGATCTCCCGCTCACCCATACCTTCTGTGGCTGCAATGCGCACAGCGGGTATCTCAACGGTCTCAAACCCCATCACATAGGCTGTCACGGCATCCACGGCCACGGTATTTCTGCCCGCTATAAAGAGGTTCATCTCCACAGGAGTGCCCACGTGGGGGCCCTGGCCTTCCATGGCGATGATTGCGTCCACAAAGGTCAGATCTGCATGGCGGAGGCGAAGCAGATCGGCGCACTTCTGTCCCAGGTCGATGCGGTGAACATCCTGCTGTTCTCCGCTTGGGTGGACATTTGGTATCACCCCCTGCCAATTCTTTATCCCCAGTGTGACGGTCCCCGCCAGGTGGGTTTTCATTTTGGGCAGATTAATGACCCGATCGGCGTCCAGGAAGGGCTTGAAGACCTTGACATGGCGGTACAATTTTGCCCCCGGTATCTCCACATCAACAAGTTCCTCTTCATCGAAATAGATGACACGGTCCGCACCGCCCCGTTCCGATGCAGCCCGCATGCCGGCTGCCTCAAAGGCCGGTCGTGCCCGTCCCACCTGCTGACCCAGCGATGGATTGTCACCGACCCAGACCTCTTTGGCTTTGGAGTATTCTTTTAAATATGAAACAAAGGCTTCGATCACCCTGGGATCGACAACGGAAAAGCTCTCCGGTGGGGCCTGGAAGGCCAGATTGGGTTTGATCAGCACCGTTTCACCCTCGTGGACGATATTGTCGATCCCGCCCACCGCCAGGTCAATCGTTTCTGCGATTTTTCTTTTTATCTGCACGATATCTTCGTCATAGCGAACAAATCGACCGCCCATGAATTCCGCATTCCCCTTAATATCGCCTGTCTTTACAACAGCCACTTTTGGTTTAGACATAGTTAACTCCTTTAATCGGTTAATTTCTCACAAGTGATACGACTTGCGGACACATTTTATTATTCTCACAGGGACCTTAAGCGATCGTGACCCCAGTCTGTGCATCAAAGATATGGGTTTTTTCGAAATTGAAAGAGAGCCATACTTGCTCGCCCATATCAACCCTAAAATCAGGGTCCGTTGCCACCTTGATGATTTTGCGACCCAGGGAAAAATCGATAATCTGGACTTCTCCAAGGGGTTCGGAAACATAGACCTCGGCCGGGAGAGAAGGCAGTTCGGGCTCCTCGTGATGTATACTAAAGTGGGTGGGCCGCACTCCTAGACGGAGAGAGCCATGGGAGCACTCTTCCATGATTCTGGAAGCCGTCATTGGGGGTACCTCAAATTTAAAAACATCATTTTGGATGTACGGCTTACCTCCATCTTCGATAAAATAGCCGTCGATGAAATTAATGGGAGGATCGCCGACAAAGCCTGCCACGAATTCGTTCGCCGGATTATTGAAAACGTCATCCGGTGTACCCAGTTGTTGCAGCACGCCGAAGTTCATGACGGCAATCCGGTCGGCCATGGACATTGCCTCGAGCTGATCATGGGTGACATAAATCATGGTCGTTTCCAAGTCCTTTTGGAGCCGCTTAAGCTCACTGCGCATGTGAGTTCTCAGTTTTGCATCGAGATGAGAAAGGGGTTCGTCCATTAAGAAGAGAGAGGGATTCCTGACAATTGCCCGTCCCATGGCCACGCGCTGCCTCTGCCCGCCGCTTAACTGGCGAATATTGCGATCTAGAAGTTCTTCGATATCCAGTATTTTTGCGGCTTCCAATACCTTGGCCTCTACTTCGCCCTTTGAATATTTCCTGATTCTTAGTGGAAAGGCCATATTCTCAAACACAGTCTTTCGCGGATACAGGGCGTAGGTTTCGAAAACCATGGCAATATCGCGTTCTTTGGGCGGAATATGGGTAACCTCTTTCCCGCCGAGAAAGATCTCTCCTGAGGTGGGTCGCTCGAGCCCGGCCACCATCCTTAAAGACGTGGTTTTCCCGCAACCAGAGGGGCCCAGAAAACAGATCATTTCCCTGTCCTGTATATCGAGACTCAGATCTATTACGGCCTTGACTTTTCCGAAGTCCTTGCACAGATTCTTGATTTGCACTGCCGCCATATTACCACCTCTTCCATTATTTAAGCGCGCCCAGCAACGCCCCTCGGGTGAGATAACGTTCAAGCCAGATGGCCAGAAACACGAGAGGCAAGATCGCAATCAACGATGAAGAACTCAAGCTCCACCAAGGAACCTTGGAGGAGTTTAGCGCAACGATCGAAACCGGCAAAAGCTGGGTGTCGGAAAAAGTCAGCGTGAAGGCGAAGAAAAAATCGTTCCACGCGAATATAAAACAAAGCAGGCCCGTCACCACGAGGCCGGGGATACATTCCGGAAGGATAACTCGATAGAACGCCCCCAAAGGGGAGCATCCGTCAACCATTGCCGCCTCATCCAGCTCAGTTGAAATGTTGTTGAAGAAATCGACCATCACCCACACCACGATCGGCATCAACATGGCGACATAAATAAGGATCAGGCCAAAGTGAGAATCCAGGAGCCCCAGCGTTTTCAGCAGCAGGAAGTACGGGATCGCCAGCACCACGGGTGTTATGATGCGTTGGGAAATAAAGAAAAAGGTGATGTCGGCATTGCGAATAGGGCCGGCCCGGAAAGTGAATCGCGACAAGCCGTAGGCCGCAAGGGTTCCCAGTGCCAAGCTGATTATGCTGGAAAGCACTGTAACGAAGAGACTGGAAAAATAAGGCCCGACAATGTTCACACCTTCTGTATTGGCCCGGAACAGGACCTGCCATCCGTCAAGGGACGGTTCGAAATCGACGAAAGGAATGTAGGTAGCCCCTGAAACGATCGCCGCATCGTTTTTAAAGGATGTGCTCAGAGCCCAAAGGAAAGGTCCGGCAACGAATGCGGACCATATCACCAGTACAGTATATTTGAGACCCGAATATACCAAACGCCGCATCACTCCGCTCCTTTCCCAACCAGCCCCCTCGTAAGGCCCTTAGCGATAAACATGAGCGCTAAGATCATCATCAAAAGATATACTATGGACATGGCCGCTGAATACCCAATCTGGAATTCACGCAGGCTGCGGATAAATATGTAGTAGGCCGAGGTCTCGGTGGAGGTGCCGGGACCTCCCGAAGTGAGCACGTAAACCGTCTCCATGATTTTTGATGCCTCGATGATTCGAATAATCAGTATGCCGATGGATATGGGCGCCATCATGGGAAACGTTACGTGCCAAAAAGTCTGAAAATGGTTGGCCCCGTCCATCGCGGCCGCCTCGAACGGTTCGTGAGGCAATGAGAGCAGCCCGGCCAACAGCAGGATGAACACGAACGATGTCCACTGCCAGATATCGACCATGACCACAGCGATCAATGCACTGGTCGGCTTCGACAGCCAAGGAACCGTGGGGAGATGGAACATTGCCAGTAAGTCGTTTATGGGACCCAGGGATTCGTGAAACATGGTTCGCCACACCACAGAAATGATAACCGGCGTGGCCATCATCGGAACGATGAACAGGACCCGGAAGAAACGGTTTTTATGAACATCCTGCCAGAGCAGAAGGGCAAGGGCAAAACCGAAAACGTATTCAATGAACACGACGGAAATAACAACGGTTCCCAAAGTAGCTAAAGACTCCCAGAAACGAGTATCTTCAAAAACCCTGATGTAGTTCTGGAATCCAATAAAGTTGAGCAGAGGTTCCACGACATCCCAGCTTGAGAAGCTGAGTCGAAATGTGAAAACAAGAGGAAAAATGATAATGGCGATTAAGGTAAAAAGTCCGGGGAAAAGAAAAACGTATTTGTATCGCGACTCAATCATCCCGGTGGCCTTTCTAAAGTTAGGCGTTCAGGGTACCCGCTTCATAAGAATGACATGAAACGGGTACCTTCAAAATCAAGCAATTGAACCTATTTCAGATTGTCCTCCAAGGCCACGACGGTGGCGTAGGCCTTTCGCACCCTCTCGATGCCCAATCGCTTGGTAATCTTGCTCCATTCTGCCGCGGCTTCATCCATGGCCTTTTGCGGCGTTAGCTGCTTGGCCAGGGCCTTTGAAACGCCCGCGGCCAGGGCCGTCATGTACTGGTTGACGCCGGGAACCCGAAGATCGAAGACGCGGTTCCGGCTTTTGTCCATGCCCGACAGGGTGGCGCAATAGGTCTTGGCCACATCCGGCGCCCAGCCGGCTTCCTTGATATAAAACTTGGGATCGAAATCCGTTTTACGAAAAGGATTGACGCCGAACCGGCCGACGAGAAGATCGGAGGCATGATTCGCAGGGTTAGAGAAGAAGGCCAGGTAATCAAAAGCCATATCTTTGTTTTTGCTGGCCTTGACTACCGCTGAAGTCCACCCCCAACAGATATAGGGGGCACGATTCGGTTCCTCGAATTTATCCCATTTCCCGGTTTTGCGGTTCCATACTTCATGCGAACCGGGAAGCGGCGCTGCGCCGACGAGGTTGCGTATACGGGACTTCGGCTCCATGGCCTGGACGAATGCATCATCCCAGGAATAGCTGAAAAGGGTCTGACCGCCGCCAAAGGAGAAGATCTCATCTCCCAGACCGAAGTTGTTTCCCCCTGGCGGCATATAATCCTGGGCCTTGACAAAATCCTCTACCCCTCTCACCCAACCGGGGTTGTTTATCAGAGGTTCCATCGTCTCCAGATCAAAAAAGAAGCCGCCTTTGACATCCGGGTGCTTGGCATAGGGCGCAACGCGGCTGATAATAGCCGAGAACATCAGGTTGTCGCGAGCGACCACCTCGGCGGAGCCATAGTTGGTTTCACCATCGCCGTCCCAATCCCAATTATTGAAAAACCGCGAGATCTTATCATATTCCTCCCAGGTCTGTGGCACCCGCAATTCTTTGCCTGTTTCGGCCTTATATTTGGCTCGCAAATCCGGGCTGTTTATCACATCTGACCGATATTTAAGGTAATGTCGATCACCGTCTACAGGGAACTGGATCATGTCGCCTTCCCAGGTTGCAACGCCCTTGTAATTTCTGGTGACTTCCTGCATCTGGGCCATGTCGATATATTTCTGCGGGACCGGCGCAAGATAACGATTGAAGTCTCCTATCCAGAGCGAGCCATAGAACATTACATCATAGGCGGCCTGTTCTGTTTGAAATGGAATCATGGCCTTTTGAAAAAGGTCCCCGAAGGGCACGTGGACCACGTTGACCTTGGCACCCGTCAACTCTTCAAACTGCTTGGCGTGCAGGGCCGTCGGTTCCCCCATCACAGGGATGGCATGGGTCAGGATATTCAACGTGCGACCTTTATAGTCTTTCTTTGAGATTTCTTCGTATGAGGCAGGGCCGGGGATGTCTTTCTTGATTGGATACTTCTCGGACCATTTGTCCGCATGGGCCACACCGCCCACGGCTAATGCAAAAGCGAAAAGAAAAATCACAGTCACCTTGGCCAATTTTTTTGCTACCATTACACACCTCCTCAGTGGTTTGATAATCACCCTTTCCGAAAGAATCGGACAGGTCAAGGGATTAAAACCGCACGCCCCTGAATGTTGCCATGATAAAGGTTCCGCAAGGCCTCATCTGCGCTGCTAAGGGGATACTCCTGCGTTTTGAGCCTTACCGAACCGCCATCAGCCAATGCTATTAATTCAACAAGCTCCGCGTAGGACCCTATCAAGTTTCCGACAATAGTCTTTTCGGAAATGATCAAATCAAAGGACGAAATTTCAAGGTTCCCGCCATAACCAACGAGATAATAGGTGCCGGCCCTCTTGGTCATCGCCAATCCTCTCAGGATTGTGTCGTCCTCTCCCACGAAATCCATAACGACTTCTGCACCTTGCCCTTTTGTCAAACCCAAGACATGTTCCGGCAAGTCGTCGTCGGCCTTGATAGTATGGTGGGCGCCGACCTCTCTGGCCAGGGCAAGGGCCCTGTCCGATTTGTCGACGGCAATTATTTCCGAGGCACAAAGGGCATTGAGTATCTGAATGCACGCATGCCCGAGCCCGCCTGCCCCGATGATCACCGCGTATTGGCCCGGCAAAAGATGGCGGGTTGCCTTCTTCGTTGTGTGATATGCTGTCAGACCTGCATCTGCGTATGGTGCGGCATCCATTGGGGGAAGACCGGATGGGAGTTTCAGGAGAGCCAGCTCATTGGTCTTCATATATTCTGCGTATCCACCGTTGGCACTAATTCCCGGGGAGAGACTGTACTCTCCCAGGCCGTTTCCTCGCCCGCAAACCGGGCAGCTAGTGTCACTCGTTCGGGGATGGATGATCACGGGATCCCCAACCTCTACGCTCTTCACTTCATTCCCGGCTTCTTCAACCCAACCTGCGTTTTCGTGTCCCAGGATGTGGGGAAAGTTGATGTTTACCCGGTCCCGCCAGTGTCCTTCAATGATGCGCAGGTCGGTCCTGCATACACCCGCCCCGCCGATCCTGACGATGACGTCAGTGGGGCTTGCTATGACGGGATCCGGTACGTCCTCATAGGACAACCACCCCGGTTTTGTAAGCGATTCATCGTATTCATGAAGCACGGCAGCCTTCATAATCGGCCCTTCATTCAAGCTATACAATCGCTCCGCGATTCTATACAACGCGGCTTCGCCGCTGCAAAAAAGGAACTTCCTAAATAATCAAGTTATTGTTTTGAAGAATAGGGATCACTCAACGCAACTTATATGCCAGGGTGACTGAAAGACAGATTATCAAGTATAATCAATGGATTTCACTTTCTTATTGTTTTACAGTCATTTCCAGGTGTTCAATAATGGAACAGAAAGGTGAAATGAATTGTTGAAAAAATGAACAGTATCGAGAAGGAAAAACTATAATCGGCATTAACGGCTTGACTTCTTACAGGGATCAATAGTAACCAACAAAAGAGACCGAGCAATGCCAGAATGCCTTGTCAAGGCGGGCAGAACGCTTTCGGCAATCAGGAATGCGGCCTTGAGGAACTCGTAGAAGAGAAAAAAAATTATGACGGACGAAGCACGCAATTTGCTGGCACAAAAAGGGATCGTGCCTCCCAATTTATTTAATTTAGATATCCGAAAGTCTTGGGTGCGCTGTTTTGAATCAGGGCTTGATCCCTTCGATGATCCCACCCCTAAACTAATCCGTGAAAAAATGATCCAGGAGTTGCGTGGACAGAGCCAATTGGTGCGACGTCTTGCCCTCATCGAAATGCAGAACCTCCATCGGCAGATAGCAGGCTCAAACTTCATCATAATCTTTGCCAACCAGAATGGCATAATATTGGACAGCATGTCTGAAGATGTTTCCCTCTCTGCATATGCAAACAATGGAGTAGCCCCCGGTTATATCTGGAGTGAAGATATCAATGGCACGAACGCCCTTGGCCTCGTCGTCACCTCTGGAGGGCCGAGCATAGTTCATGGTGAAGAACATTATTTCAAGAAATACTCGAATCTAACCTGTGCCGCAGCGCCGGTTTTCGGACCCGACGACGAGATAGTGGGTATTCTGGATGCCTCCTCGGACTGTCGATCCCGCCAGCGACATACGCTGGCCCTTGTCAAGATGTCGTGTCTCACCATCGAAAATAGCCTGTTTCGCGATCGACACTGGGATAAACTTATCATTGAGCTTCACAATCGTTTTGAATTCCTGGGAACATTGCAATCGGGACTTCTTGCCTTTGAGGAGGACGGGTTTCTGGTGGAGACCAACCGCCAGGCAAGGTCCCTATTGCAAGGCATTCCTCTCCAACCAAAGGTCCATTTCAACGAGATCTTTCACTCACCTTTCAATGAATTCCTCAATAGACTTTACAGATCTTTGTTGGTGCAGATCACAGACGTAAAGAGCAGTTCCTTTGCTGCAAAGGCATTCAATTTCTACCCGAGAAAGTGCCAGAGTGTTATGACCAAGTCTGCCCCATCCCCAACGGCTTCCGGCGAACTCCGCATGATACACGATGATCCAGTTGTCAAACATGCCGTGAAAATGGTGGAACGGGCGGCGCAACTCGGCGCCCCCATACTGATTCGAGGGGAAACGGGGACAGGGAAAGAGTTGTTGGCACGTTGTGCACACATCACGAGTGGTCGCAGCGGTGATTTCGTGGCCGTGAATTGTGCCGCCCTGCCCGACACGCTGATTGAATCGGAACTCTTCGGGTATAAGGAAGGCGCTTTTACCGGGGCGAGTCGGGAGGGCTCGATTGGTCTGGTACAACAGGCCGATGGTGGGACACTGTTTCTGGACGAAATTGGGGCCATGCCCGTTCAATTCCAAGCCAAACTGCTTCGATTTCTGGACGGAGGGCAAGTTCGTCCCATTGGCTCCAATGCGGAGCTCCAGGTGAATATTCAACTTGTATCCGCAACCAATAGCAATTTGTCAGAGGCGGTCGAATCAGGCGAGTTTAGAGCTGATCTTTTTTATCGCATAAACGCTATGGAGGTTATTTTGCCTCCTTTGCGCGAGCGCGCGGACTTCTGTCTACTCGTGGAGACGATTCTTGACGATTTTGACAATCCCCCACATTTGGAAATAGAAGCTCTGCAAATGCTGGAGGCCTATCACTGGCCGGGAAATGTGAGGGAGTTGAAGAGCTTTCTCACTCGCATTTTGATTGGAGTAAAAAAAGAGATAGTTCGTGAGGAACACGTCCGAGACCTACTTCGCACCTTTGCATCGAATGTAACCCGTAAATCGGAAAGAAAAAACCTCGCCGACCAAGAACGGGAAATCGTGCTGGCTGCCTATAAACGGCATAAGGGGAACATATCCGCAGTGGCTCGCGAGCTTGGCATTTCGCGAAATAAGGTGTACAAGAAACTCAAGGAAATACGTTATCATAGAAATCGTCGACTATGAACCCTGTTCCCCTTCGCCCTTTGAGTTAATTCAGCCACGGATTCGTCTTCGTTTCTTCTTTAATGGTTGATGAAGATTTCACACCGTAATCGTTTCCCGGCCACAAGATGGTGTCGCCGGGGAGAGTCATTAACCTCTCCTTAATGGCGTTCGTGAATTGAGACACGGATGCCCCGGGGAGATCCGTTCTGCCGATCCCACCCACAAATATGGTGTCCCCCGTGAAAACACTGCCGTCCCCAAAAAGACAGCTACCTCCGGGACTATGCCCGGGTGCATGAACAACCTCTAGTGATACATCACCGGCAACGATTTTATCCCCATCCTTCACCCTTATGTCCGCTTCCGGTGATGGAGTAAAACCCCATTGATGGGCCATCTGCTGGCCCTGGGGGAAATGAACATACCGTCATTCCGGTCGTGTATAACGATCCTTGCGGCTGTGAGGGCCTTGACCTTGTTATTGCCACAGGTGTGATCGGAGTGACCATGGGTGTTTACGATATACTTGAGATTTGGAAACTCCCCATGAAAGCAATTAGGAGGTTAAGAGCCAGGCAGGCGATGAGAGGACTTATGGAAATAGGCATCTTGGTTCCATCAATTTCTTGCAATTGCCGCGAAAAACCACTAAGCAAAACGGCATCGTTCTCTGAGTAGTAAGAAACACGGCTTGCCACAACAGAATTGAAAACCCGACAAATTAGGTTAAGAAATGGAAGTCATCCGAAAACAGTGCCTTAAGGGCGCCGGGGAGGCGCGAGGACTGGTTGTTATTATCGATGTGTTCCGGGCCTTTACCTGTGAACCCCTTTTCTTTCATTTCGGGGCAAAGAAAATCATCCTGGAAGCGGATCCTGAAAAGGCCATTGCCCTTAAGGAGCTTCATCCGGACTATATCCTGGCCGGTGAAGTTGATGAGGTCCCCATCGATGGCGGTGATCTGAGCAATTCCCCATCGCAGATCCTTTCGCGAGGAGATGCATTTTTCAGAGACAAGACGGTCATTCACCGAACCACGGCAGGCGTGACAGGCGTAGATGCCGCCATGGCACGGGCTGACGAGATTATTCTGGGAAGTTATGTCATGTTAGGGGCCATTGCGAAATATGTCAAAAACATGAATCCTGAGCGCGTTACTTTAGTGGGTATGGGGTCGCGCGCGCGGAAACCGACACCGGAAGACGAGTCATGTGCCGACTATTTGGAGCACCTTCTGGTGAACAAGCCCTATGACCATATGCTGGCGCTTAAAAGGATCATTGATGATCCTCAAGCGCAAAAGTTTGTCCAAGGCGCAAAAGACTATCTACCCAGGGAAGATCCCCTTTTCTGCCTTCAAAGGGACGTTTTTGATTTCGTTCTGGTTGCCGGAAGGGAAAATGATCAAATTGTGGCGATTCGAAGTTATCCGAAAGCCCTTTCCTGAGAGGTGGTTTCAAAACGTTCAAGTTTGGTCAATCGCAAGGAAGGCGAAAAGCTTGACCCCAGGAATACCTTGAGTATTTTGAGGATCAATATTTGAGCCTGACGCTGAGAGTGGCCAAAATCGGGCGTTTTGAAATGACCTGCTAACTTTTTGACTTTTTAGCCCGGCTTCTTTACACTGCAAATTAAGTGATTAAGTTATTGAAAATCTGTGATTGGAGGCAATACCTATGTATTCGAAAACGGTTATGGATCACTTCAGAAGCCCCAGAAATGTCGGAGTGATAGACGATGCTGATGGCGTCGGGGAGGTGGGGAATCCCCTTTGCGGCGATATGATGAGCATTTATCTCAAGATAGAAGATGAGGCGATCCAGGATATCAAATTTCAGACCTTCGGATGCGGGGCTGCGATTGCGGTCTCCAGTATGCTTACCGAAATAGCAAAGGGCAAAACCCTCGAAGATGCCAAAAAGATTACCAACGATGACGTGGCAAAAGCCCTGGAAGGATTGCCCAAAAACAAACTCCATTGCTCCAACCTGGGTGCTGATGCACTACTTTTGGCAATCAAGGATTATGAGGACAGGAAGGCTGGAAAACCGAAAGCGGAAATAAAGCGGCAAGACCACCATGAGCATGGGGAAGGGGAGAAGTGCTACTGTCCCTACTGCGATACAGAAATGGACGAAGGCGAGACCTTCTGCAAAGGCTGTCAATTGAGTGTGGAGGACGCATAGAATTTTCTGCGTGAAGTGATGATGTCCCTTTTCTAACGGTTTGGGGTATTCCACGAGATTTAGGAGGGCCCACAAGACGCAAGGCGCAACCTGCGAGTCTTTGGGCCTTCAACATTTTGGAGAGGGTTCCCTTCCCCTACCGTTCCCTACCCGTTGATCAAACCGTCGAGTTTTTCCTGTAGCGCGATTTCCGTCATGGCCCCCACATGCTTATCCGCAATCTCGCCGTCTCGAAAATAGATCACGGTCGGAATGCTTCGTATACCGTATTTCTCCGCAGTCTTCGGGTTGTCATCCGAATCGAGCTTAAAAACCTTCGCCCTGTCTTCATTGGCCCCTGCAAATGCCTCGAGAGCAGGCGCCATAGTAAGACAGGGACCGCACCAAGGCGCCCAAAAATCCACCACGCAGATCCCTTCGGCCTTCAGGACTTCCTCTTCGAATTGAGCATCCGTGATTTCAATCGCTTTCTTTTCCATTGTCGCTACGACCTTTCGTAACACTTTAACGCCTTGAAAGAATGTCTGATTGAGCGGGGGCTCGGGGATCTCTTGGAAGGGACGAACTTGATTCAGTGAGAGGTCATTTGCATATAGCCTCAGTATAGCGGGCGGCGAACTATCGCTACGACCCGCCAGAAGCTGATATCTGAGTCTCCTGAAGCGGTCACACCGCCCGCTGGCTTGCAACGCCCTCTGCACCTACTTGAAAGCCCTTTCGTCCCTGTAAAGAGATTGCTGAGGCCCCGCATAATTGAAAAGCGCTTGTTACGACCTTTCTTTGCATCTTTGTTAATATACAACACCCCAATTGGGAAAAACTCGGTTGGACGTTTTGAAATTGCCTCATTTCCCAATGGTATGTCCTAACTCCTGCATAATCATATCGTGGATTCGGGGCCTGAACCCCTTTATCTTTTCGTTGTTGCGAGTCGGATGAATTCGGTTGGTTAATAGTATAACGATCACGTCCTTTTTAAGATCCACCCATACACTGGTTCCGGTAAAGCCAAGATGCCCAACGCTGTCTTCAGAGAAGTATCTGCCGGAACTCGATCCCTCGGGAGAGGGCGTATCCCAACCCAGGGCCCACGTGCCGCCCTTTGCGAGATCCTGTTTGCTAAAAAAGGTCTGCACGGTATCAGGGTTGAGATAATCTTTTCTATTGCCCTTATAGTGTTCCAAGAGAAGATCTACAACAGCGTACACTTCTTCAGCGACGCCGAACAACCCCGCATGCCCCGAATATCCGCCAAGGGCGAAGGCATTCTCATCGCCAACGACTCCCTGGACGATTTCTTTCCGCCAGGGGCAATCCTCGGTTGGCGCAAACTGCACCTTGGGATACTTTTCCGGTTCGAGTTCCTCATTGAAAAAGGTCCTTCTAAGGCCCAGGGGACCGTAAAAGTGCTTATGTAGGAAGTGCGGAATTGTCGTTCTGGCAGCTTCATCAATCACCCATTCAAGGATCATAAAGCCAAGGTCGCTATAAAGACTCCCCTCCCCCGGTTCATATGCCAGAGGCTCATCAAGAATCCATCTTCTTAAAGATCTCTTTCTGTCTTCGGGTCTAATCCCTTGGAGTTTCAAATAGTATGGTTTCCAATCTGCAAGTCCCGCCGAGTGAGAGAGCATCATCCGTACTGTTAAATCTGCTTTGTCCTCCGGGATGGTACCGGGTAGAAGCGAGAATAGTTTCTGGTCGAGATCCAAATTGCCATCATCCACTAACTTCATGAGGATCAGCGTTGTTGCGAGCGGTTTAGTCAGGGAGGCAAGGTCGAAAATAGTCTCCTTCCTCATTTTAGAGGCTTCGGGGTCATAGGACTGAAATCCTGCCTCTTCAAGAAATACTGCCTCTCCGCTTTTGGCTACAAGCAAGACGCACCCGGGGTATACGCCTTCCTTTGCGCCCTTCTCTAACAACCCTGTTACATTTCTAAATTGATATTTCATATTCTGCTGATATGTTCAGGCAATTGCCTGATCGATTAATTATCACTCGGGTCATCTTTCTATTGTATATGCGCTCGGGAATTGAATAGAATATCGATCCCCAAAAGGCAAGGCTTTACCTATTCTGTCGAAAATTAGGTGATCACCCAGATTTGATCCCTTCAAGGAGAACACCCGCTATGCCCCAAAACGCCGATCCATCATTTAATAATGACGTTCGACTCTTTGTTTACCGGTATTTCGTTGAGAAATGTCGGGCGCCCAAAGTCGTCGAAGTCGCTGATGCTCTGGCTGTTGAACCAGGGTATATTAAACGGGCCTTTGAGTCATTGGAGACGCAGCATATTCTTGTTCTTGATCCGGATTCGAGGGAAGTCTGGATGGCGATGCCGTTCTCAGCCGTTCTTACGGAATTCAAAGTGACCATTGGTGATTCATCCTGGTGGGCCAACTGAGCTTGGGATGCGCTGGGGATACCGGCAACGCTTGCCCGTGACGGCAAGATTGAAACACGATGCGCTCAGTCTGAAACCCCCATGAGAATCAAAATCCAGGTCGGGAATCTATCCCCTGATGCAAGCGGCGTGGTCCATTTTGCTGTTCCGGCCGCTGACTGGTGGCATGATATCGGACGCACGTGAGCGACCATCCTACTCTTCCGGTCGGAAGATGATGTGAGGGAATGGTGCAGAGTGCGCGATTTAGAGGTGGGAGGCATGATGTCTCTAAAAGCCTGTTGGCAAATGGCAGTGGCGTGGTATTGGGATCGTCTCGATCCCGCATGGAGAAGGAAAACGCCCGATGAAGTGCAGGACTTATTCAAGGATCTTTGGCTTACCTCGCCCTTTTGGTGTCTTTCTACCACCTAAACCCAAAATTTCGATGACGGACTCATGCTCTATCTGATTCTTAGTATCGCCTCCTCAACAGGCAATCACATCCTGTTTAAGGGATTCAAGCGGTGGGACATAAATCTTTTGTGTGCCATTGTGACAAACTATGCCGTCTGCGGCCTTATCGGCTACGCCTCCTCCCAGGAACTCGCATTTCATGTTTCTCTACCCAGGCAAGATTGGTTCCCCTTCGCGATTCTACAGGGATCTATCTTCGTTGTTTGCTACTTTCTTATGGGATGGACAACCCAGCAGCAGGGTGTTGCAGTCGCAAGCCTTGCGACCCGTCTTTCCGTGGTCATTCCAACCATCGCGGCCTTTTTGCTATACGACGATTTGCTTACCCCATGGAAAGCCCTGGGAATATTGGCAGCTCTCGTTGCCCTATACCTAAGTTCAGTTGACCGTCCATCGTTCTCATTGCCGCGATTCGATCCGAATCAGATTTTACCGATAGCGCTTTTCGCTGGATTTGGCGCGCATTTCACCTTATCGAAATATGTCCAGGAACACTATTTAGGGGATGTCTCCTATCATTCCTATGTGATGTCCGCCTTTTTGATGGCCTTCCTGGTCAGTGCCATGGTCCTGTTCTGGAGACTGTTAGCCGGAAAAACGGTCTATCGGTGGAGGGATTTGACAGCAGGGGTCTTTCTCGGATGCGTCAATTATGGTTCGGTCTATTTCATTATTCGAACGTTGAGTGTGGTGGGTTGGCAGAGTTCGCAGGTTTTTCCCACGGTGAGCATTGCCGTTGTCATATCCAGCTCACTTGGCGCCTATGCCTTCTTTCAGGAAAGGATCCATGGCCTAAAGATTGTCGCATTGGCTATTGGTTTGGGATCCATAATCCTTATTAATATTTGATAGTCGGCTAATGCTTTTCACAATGCCGACAGCCTTCGTATTTCTTCCATGACCTCTGCGAGGAATCCTTTACTGTCATCCTCCGGATGGAGAGGGAATGGAGATCCGTATTTTATGCTAACGAGACTGCGCCCTTTTCCCGATTCATAGGTAATCCCTACAGGTATATAGGGTATCCTGAATCGAGAATGGATCATCCTGACAAGGCCCAACTGCCCACGCCCCATTTTGTTTTTATAATAGGTGCCCTCCGGAAATACGACAATCCCTTCCCCTCCATTTAGGAAAGCGATCATTGACCGGAGAGATCTTCGGCTCTCCAAGGGACGAGACCGGTTTATCGCTATCCCACCCACAGATGAAATAAACCAATGGGATAGGGGATTTGAAAAGAGCTCATATTTAGCCATGTAGTAGAGAGGTCTTGGGGTGGCAATACTCAGGAGGGGTATGTCTACCCAGCTTTGGTGTTTAGGAAAGAGCACAAAGGCACTTTTTTCGGGCAGGTTTTCAATCCCTTCGACTTTCAGTTTAAAGCTGGAAGAGAAAATGACCTTGGCTATGGATTTGGTTAAGCCAACTAACCAAGGTTTCCTTTTATGCTGAGAAAATGCTGGAACTTTGGGCACCCTAGATCATTTTGTTCACGCTCGTTTCATTCAACCGTAACGCTCTTGGCCAGATTCCTCGGTTTGTCAATGTCGCGGTTTAGGAATCGTGCACAGTGATAAGCGATGAGCTGGCACGGGACCACGGCCAGTAAGGGGTAGAGATAGTCCAGGGTCTGTGGGATCTCGATTACTTCATCCGCCAATTCCTTGATCTTCTCATCACCCTCGGTGACTATGGCGATAACCGAACCCTTGCGGCTTTTGACCTCCTGGATATTGCTCAGCATTTTTTCGTACATAGAGTCTTTTGGGGCTATGGCGACAGTGGGCATATCAGGATTTATGAGGGCTATAGGACCATGCTTCATTTCACCGGCAGCATATCCCTCTGCATGAATGTAGGATATCTCTTTGAGCTTCAGGGCCCCTTCCATAGCGATAGGATAACTGTACTTTCGGCCCAAAAAAAGCCAATTGCTGCATCTATAGTATTTTTCAGCAATAGCTTGAAGGTGATTATCCTGGGACAGAATTTTCCTTACCTGATCCGGCAAAGTCGAGAGTGCTTTTATTGCATCGACCCCTTCCGTGAGTGAAAGATTCTGGTGTCTGCCCAAAAGCAGGGCTAAAAGAGTCAATATGGTCAACTGGGAGACAAAATTCTTCGTTGAAGCCACACCAATTTCCGGTCCGGCATGGTTATATATTCCTGCATCGGTCTCCCGTGAAATGGTGCTGCCAACCACATTGACGATTCCCAGCAATTTTGCTCCTTTTCGCCTCGCCTCACGCATGGCCGCATAGGTGTCCGCGGTTTCTCCGGATTGGCTCATGACAACAATAAAGGTGTTGGGCGGAAAATTCAGTTTCTGATATCGAAATTCAGACGCCAACTCGACTTCCACATCGACTTCCGTCAATCTCTCAAAGATATATCTCCCCACATATCCGGCGTAATAGGAGGTGCCGCACGCGACAATGACCATATGCCTGCACGCCTTGAGATCTTCCCAGACCGGCATGATACCTCCCAATTTGGGCACCCCCTCTCCCGGTTCGAGCCGGCCTCTGATTGCATTGAGGATGGTCTCCGGTTGTTCAAAGATCTCCTTCAGCATGAAATGGGGGAATCCATTCAGCTCAGCGTCCTCTGCGCGCCATTCAACGGTCTCCGTAGCCCTTTCTATAGCCTTGGCCTGTGCCGTTGAGATTGACACGTTGTCCTTTGTGATTAATGCCATCTCATTATCATTAAGATGAACGACCTTGTTCGTGAATCTCACCATCGCAGCCACATCGGAGGCTGCGAAGTTCTCGCCCTCTCCCACGCCGATAATCAAAGGGCTCCCCCTCCTCGCGACGACAATTTCACCGGGGGCGTCTTTGTGAATAACCGCAATCCCGAAAGTCCCTTCTAATTGAGACATGGTCTTTCTTACGGCCTCATGGAGATTTCCCTCAAAATTCACGGCAATAAGATGGGCCATGATCTCAGTGTCTGTTTCAGATCTGAAACGGACTCCTGATTTCGCCAGCTTCTTTTTAAGAGTGTGATAGTTTTCGATAATGCCGTTATGAATCACAAATATTTTCTCGGCTTGGTCCCGCTGGGGGTGCGCGTTCTCTTCCGAGGGTTCTCCATGGGTTGCCCATCGTGTATGGGCAATACCGCAGGACCCCTTGATTTCCAGACCATTGATCTTCTTTTCCAGGTTGATGATTTTACCGACAGATCTATGGAATTCGATGTTTTTACCAGCCTGAACTGCGATCCCCGCAGAATCATAACCCCTATACTCAAGCCGTTTCAGGCCTTCCACTAAAATGGGCTTGGCCTCTTGTTCGCCCGCATAACATACAATGCCGCACATGTGCTCTCCCCTTTTTTCTTAGGTAGAATAGAAACGATTAATAACGTATCTGGCCATATCCCTTGCCCTGATCCCCAGCTTTTCTCCATGAACAGCTAAAACCGCCACACAGATTTTTTTACTTCCGTTTTTGGGAAGGGCATAGGCCGTCAACCAGTCATATTTGTATTGATCCGATCGATCATTGATGGTTCCTGATTTTGCCCCGAACTCCGTTTCTTTAAAGGTCTTCTTTCGGCGAAGAGGTCTGAAGGCCGACCGGGAGGTCCCGTGGCTGACGGTATCCCCCATAAGCGTTCGCATTTGTTGGGCCGTGTCCTCGGTAATGGGATTTGCCAAGATAGAGGTTTCGGCGCTGTAAAGGACTTTGCCTGACTCATCCCTAACACTCTTCACCAGCCAAGGTGCCGTAATTTTGCCGTTCCCTACGATGGCCGACGTGATTAATGCGGCGTGGAGTGGGGAGATGAGGGTCTTTTTATTAAAGCCGGTAGATATCTCGGCGAGCCCAAAGTCATCGTCCGGCACCTGAATAGGACTCACATCAACCGGAAGGTCAAAGGGGATGTCTTTATTGAAGAGAAACCGCTGGGCGTACTCCGTCATCAACTCCTTCCCCAGATCATAAATCCCGAGATTTCCAAATACGGGATTAATGGAACCTGAGAAGGCCCTCTTAAAAGTCGTCTCATTGACATAGCGCCCACTGGCTTGTCTCAGTTGACTTTTATAGAGTGTATATTTTTGACCCCTGAAGTACATGGGCCTGTTGGGTGTAAACCCCCTGGCCTCAATGGCAGCGGCTGCTGAAACGATCTTAAAAAGACTTGCAGCCGGGAAGTCCGCCTTGAGACAAAGGTTTTCCTCCGAATCCTCTCCGTCCCCGCTATAGTCCGCCATGGCCAAAACTTGCCCATTTTCAGGATTCATCACAACTACGGCTGCCCGATGCGTTTTCGACCGATGAAGGAATTTGGAGATATTGTTTTGAAGGGTCGTGTCAAGAGAGGTTTCAATCAGGAGGCTTTCATCCCCCCGAGTGAGAGAAAAAGATCCCGTGACTGAAGCCAGTTTTAGATCGAGCGCTTTTAGGAGCTCCCGCAGTTTTTGCTTGGTTAGATTCTCCAGCCGGGCATCGTTATGGCTTTCTTTTTCTCGCGACTGGGCGCTGATCTCTTCAAACTCTACTGTGGGCCAGGGTCCCGTATATAATAGGAGAAAAACGCAAAGGAGGGCGCCACCGGCGTAAAGTCCCAAACGCCATAGGCGGCGAGTAATAAACCTCCTTCGTGTCATTCTCTTCAGACTCTTCTGGTAATCTCTCCAGTTGGCGGGGTTAGTATTATTTATTCTCATTTTGAACCGGGTTTAATGACCTCGTTCCCTCCCATATAGGGTATCAGGGCCTCCGGTATATTAACGCTACCATCGGCCTGTTGATAGTTTTCCAGGATAGCCACCAACGTCCTTCCGACCGCCAGACCTGACCCGTTCAGGGTATGGGCTAACTCCGTTCCTTTCGCACCCTTTTTTTTGAATCGTATACCCGCTCGCCTGGCCTGAAAATCCAAGAAATTGCTACAGGAGGATATCTCCCGAAACAGTTTTTGGCTAGGCAACCATACTTCCAGGTCATAGGTCTTTGCAGAAGAAAATCCAAGGTCGCCAGTACATAGGGAAACGATCCTGTAGGGTAAATCCAATCGTTTCAGGATCTCTTCGGCGTCCTGGGTAAGCTTTTCCAATTCATCCCAGGAATCTTCGGGCTTGCAGAACTTGACCAACTCCACCTTATTAAACTGGTGTTGCCGAATCAGGCCGCGGGTGTCTTTGCCGTAGGAGCCAGCCTCGGAACGAAAACAGGGTGTGTAGGACACATAATAGAGGGGTAAATCCTCCTCCTTCAATACCTCTTCACGGTGGATATTGGTTACCGGGACCTCTGCCGTAGGGATCAGGTAATAATCCCAACCCTTGATCTTGAAGAGATCTTCTTCGAATTTCGGCAATTGCCCGGTGCCTGTCATGGTGGCCGAGTTCACCATAAAGGGCGGGAGGACCTCGGTATATTGGTGTTCCTGTGTGTGGAGATCAAGCATAAAGTTGATGAGTGCCCTTTCAAGTCTTGCCCCTAGTCCTCGGTAGAGGGCGAATCTGGCACCTGCTATTTTAGAGGCCGCCGCAAAATCAAGGATGCCCAACATCTCCCCGATTTCCCAATGGGGCCGAGGTTCGAAGTCCATATCCTTAGGCTCGCCCCAAGTGCGAACAAGGGTGTTGTCCTTTTCGTCTGCACCGACCGCCACCGATTCATGGGGAATATTGGGTATGACCATAAGGAGGGGTTCCAACGCCTCTTCAATGCCGGCCAAGGCCGATTCCTTTTCCTTGATCTCTGCGGAGACTTTCTTCATCTCCGCAATCATTTGGGAGGCATCTTCACCGTTTTTCTTTTTATTCGCGATCTCCTGACTAACAGTGTTCCTTTGATGTCTAAGGCTCTCCAAATCCGGTAGGATTTCACGGCGTTTCAAATCAATATTCTCAAAGGCCGAGAAATCCAAATCATAGTCCCGGTTCTTGAGCATTTCTCTAACGGTGTCCAAATTCGATCGAATAAACTTCAGATCTAACATTGATCAAACTCTCCAGGCTGACATTTTGATTGGGTTAGCCAATAGGGATTTATCATTCATTTTGTGAAAAGGGTTTTATCATGAATTCCAGGTCAGCGCAAACTTTTTGGCAGCAAAAAGCAGGAGGATCACAGGGCTAATACTTTAATTTTATTGATGATTCCATTTTTAACTTTCACCTGGTTAATAAAAAGCATAGAATTATTTGTTATATCTAATATTGGAACAGCCTCGCAGCATTGGGCTCCAATCGTAACCCAGCTAAATATGATCCGGATAAGAGACTTGGAGAAGCGGTTTTAAGTAGACCTTTTTGAATATGAGTCGATCAAATAGCGATAAAAAATCAAATATCCTGTGGAATACCTTTAGTTCTGTCAAACTCACCCTGGTCCTTCTCATCATACTCGCCATCACCTCTATCTTCGGAACGGTGGTCCCTCAGCAGCAAGAGGCCATTCAGTTTGCCCAGAAGCTCAGCCCCGGTTTGATGCGTTTTTTCGAATCACTCCAATTATTTGACATGTATCATTCGGTTTGGTTCAGACTCCTTATCGGCGCATTGGCCCTGAACCTTATCATTTGCTCTCTTGACAGATGGCCTAAAACCTGGAGGCTTTTCAGTTCATCGCCAAAACCCGATAGGATGCGACTCTTTGAAGATCTCCCTTCAGATCAGTGTTTCGACGTGAACGGAAAAATCGAAGACATCTCTAATAGTGTGAAGGCGTCCCTTGGAGGCCATTTTAAGAGAAATGAGACAAAGACGACCAACAGGGGGGTTTTCTTTTACTGCGAGAAAGGCCGTTACTCCCATTTCGGGGTTTATCTGGTCCATTTCAGCGTACTACTGATTCTAATTGGCGGCATTTTCGGTTCGCTCTTCGGATTCGAGGCTTTCGTGAATCTTGCCGAAGGGGAAACGGTCAACAAGGTGATGCTCCGGGATGGCCGGGCAACCAAAGACCTGGGATTTGACCTCCGTTGCGAAAAATTCATTGTCGAGTTCTATGACAATGGCGCCCCGAAATTATTTCAGTCGGATCTCAGTTTTCTTAGGGATGGGAAAACCCATCTCACGGGATCTTTGCAGGTCAATCATCCGATCACGTTTCAGGGGATTACCTTTTATCAATCCAGCTATGGCACAATCCCTGGTAATGCCGTCCGTGTCACTGTCACAGAACAGGACGGGCAAAATAGAGCGACCTTTGTAGCGGGCCTGGGTGAATCCATAAAGCTGACTGGGAACAAAGGAGAATTCATCGTTGCGGATATTAAGCCGGATTTTATGAGAATGGGGCCGGCCATTCGAATCGTAGGAAGACCACCTGAGGGTGAAGAAATCGCGTTCTGGATATTTCAAGAATACGACGCCATAAAAAATCGTTTCCCCGGCATCTTTGACCAATTTCCAAAGCTTAATCCATCATCCTTCAGCCCGTTCACCTTCTTTTTGGATGAAATTGAAAGCAAGTACTACACGGGTTTACAGGTAAACAGGGATCCCGGGGTCGCCCTTGTGTGGACGGGGTGTTTCGCCATGGTTTTTGGCTTTTTCGTGACCTTTTTCTCATCCCACAGGAGGTTTTGGGTACGAGTTTCTGCGGCCAAGTCTCGTATCAGGGTAAGTGCAGCGGGAAGGACCAACAAGAACCAAATTGGCCTTGAGAGGGAACTGGATCAGCTTGTCTCTCGACTCCACGAGGCCGTCGGATAAAAAACGACATCATCAAAATCGCAAGAACAAAGAAAATCACCTAAGTAAATCAAGGGGTATCGTTTTATGCTCAATGCAGAGATCTTGAGTTTCGTGACCTTTGTCTATTTCTTCTCTTTTCTCTTTTATCTAATGATGATGGTCATGGGGAAGCCTGTTTTAGGTCAGCTTGGAAGTTTTGTCACGATTTTGGGGCTGGCCGGTCAAACTTTTGGGCTCATCCTTCGATGGGTCGAATCCTATCGGCTCGGCATCGGTCACGCCCCACTCTCCAATCTCTATGAATCCCTCATCTTTTTTGCCTGGGCGGTTGTATCGCTCTATCTGGTTTTAGAGTGGAGAACAAAAAATAGAAGCATTGGCGCCTTCGCTACACCGCTGGCCTTTTTGATTATGGCCTATGCCTCTTTCGGCGATATGAGCACTCGCATACAGCCCCTGATTCCGGCGCTCAAAAGCAATTGGCTCATCGCCCACGTGCTGACCTGTTTTGTGGGTTATGCAGCCTTTGGCGTCGCCTTTGGCGTCAGTATCATGTATCTCCTAAAAAGAATGGAGAAATCAGACACGGACTCAGGCTTCCTCAAACTTATTCCGGGGTCGGCAATCCTGGATGAACTGACCTACCAAATGATTGCAATAGGCTTCATTCTCCTTACCCTGGGCATCATCACAGGGGCTGTCTGGGCCTACTCGGCATGGGGCCGTTACTGGGGTTGGGACCCAAAGGAGACCTGGTCTCTCATCACATGGTTTGTTTATGCCGCCCTCCTTCATTCCCGCATGATTCGGGGTTGGAGGGGCAAAAAACTTGCTATCCTATCCCTTATCGGTTTCGCCTGTGTGATATTCACCTATTTGGGCGTCAACCTCATCCTTTCCGGTCTCCACAGCTACGCCTGATAACCGATCTACAAGTATTTTTTCTCGCCAACTCTTGCCGAGATCGCTGCAAAGTGCTCAATTTTGGTCAAGGTCAATGAAGACGAGGATTTTAACCACAGGAATACTAGAAGTATTTTGAGGATTGAAATCCGAGTTTGAAGCGGAGAATGAGCAAAAGGGGGCATTTTGCAGCGATCTCGCTCTTTCTTCGGCGGCCCACCTGTTGCCTGCCCTTCCCCCATCACCCGATGTCTCCGAACTGCAACATCTTCAACGGCAATCCGCACCGTGAAAACATCATCCAAATCCTAATTAACACTCAAGAAACTTGCACTTCCTACCGATGATACTTTTAGCGTGTATCTATAGCTTTTGTCTTTAGGAGTCGGGTTGGCCATGGACTGGCATGTACTTGAAAATACAGAAAAAATTCTCACAATCGTTGACTATCTCATATCTCAGCAAACGGAAATCAGGGTGAGGATTGGAAGCCGGGATACAGAGTTTTCCTCCCGATTCTTAGAAGTCCTGCCCGATTCAATGGCAGACGGTATATCTCCCTGGTGGGATGACCGGCCGAAAATTGTGATGGAAAAACTGGCCCCTGAGGTCGGCAATGACCTTCTTCAGCAAACTTCAAAGGCCTGGATCGAATTTCCTGTTCGGGATATGGATTGCCGCTGCATGTCTAGATATCTTTCGATAAGCAGTACGTATCCTCATTACGGGCTCATCATGGCCCCTCCCGAGACATTGGAATTAAGAGAAATAAGAAGGGAGGAGAGGCACATGCTTGATATCCCTGAATTTCTTTCTGCGGTGTTCAGCTTGGACCAGGAATCTGAGGAGAACCATTCCTATGAGTTAAGCGTTCTTGACTATTCCAAACACGGTATTGGTTTGTTGCTCACGGATAAGGATTTCGGATTGCTTGATAGGGTGGATCTCGGCGACCGGGTACGTGGAATACAAATCTTCACCGATTCTGCTTTCACCAAACTTGACGGCATCGTAAGGCATAAGACCCCTATCAAAGAAGGCAGGTATCAAGGGGGTTTCATCCTGGGTCTTGAGTCGAACACAACGATCGAGTTTTCCCAACTCGGGCTTCGACCGGCTTAGGGGATGGAATGGAAGCGACGAACCATGCAGCATCCGCTGAAGTTCGGCCATAAGGTTGAAAACATAATATATATTAACAAGTTAGGCGATATAGTTAAATCGTTCTAGAATTGTAAAAACATGGCAAAGCCAGCACCCAAAAGCCAACCAACGCATCTCAAACCTGTATCGAAAAAAGCCTCGAGCCTAAAGGCTACAGTCAAAGACCAGTCGGGCGCAGGCAAGACCAAGATCGGGCAGCTCCTTTGTCGAGAGGGCTATATCACCAGCGGCCAACTCCAGGAAGCGCTCAACTATCAAAAAAATCATGATGAAAGGCTCGGTAGCATTCTCCTCACACTGGGTTACATCGAAGAGGAGACTATCGTTAATGTCCTCAGTCGTATTCACAATTATCCGGCCGCCATCATCTCAAAGATGTCCCCTTCCCCAGATGCCCTGAAACTCCTGCCCTATGAATTAGCCAAAAAACACCTGGCCTTTCCTTTAAAAATCAAGGAGGAAACCCTAGAAGTTTCGATGGCTGAACCCACGGATACCTCCGCGGTGGAGGATATACAATCCCAAGTTCAAAAAAGCCTGAAGGTATTGGTTTCGACTGAAAAGGATATCGTCGAGGCCTATCGCAAGCATTACAAAATCAGCGACGAGGAATACGAGAGTTTTTTCACGAAAGCCGAAGCGGAAGAAGAGGAAGAGGATGAAGAAGTCACCCAGATTGATGACTTCGGCTCCCTCGTTTCCGAAGCTGCAGGAGACTTGGAGCTCGAAAGCGGCGATGTTGATGATATACCGGATGAATTCCAAGCGGACGATGCGCCTATCATTAAGCTGGTTAACGGCATCCTCATCAAGGCCGTCAATGAGGGCGTAAGCGATATCCATATCGAGCCCTTCGAGAGGTCTCTTCAGGTGAGGTACCGATTGGATGGAGCGCTCTATAAATCCATGAACCTGCCGCTGGGCATCAAGAACGCCCTTATTTCCAGAGTGAAAATCCTCTCCGGGCTTAATATCGCTGAGCGGAGGGTGCCCCAGGACGGCAGAATAAAAATGCGGCTTGGGAAAAGGAAGGCCGTTGATTTCCGCGTTTCCACCCTGCCCACCCTTTTCGGCGAGGGCATTGTCATGCGTATCCTTGACAAGGGCGCCCTCAACGTCGATCTCACCAAGCTGGGTTTTGAGGCTGAACCCTATGAAGCGCTCAAACGCTGTATTTACCGACCCTATGGCCTGCTCCTTGTAACGGGTCCTACGGGTAGTGGTAAGACCACAACACTCTATTCTGTCCTAAATGCCCTAAACAAAGAGGACATCAAGATCCTGACTGCAGAGGACCCGGTGGAATTCAATTTCAAGGGTATCAACCAGGTCAATGTACGAAACGAAGTCGGAATGACTTTCGCTGCTGCCCTTAAGTCCTTTCTTCGGCAGGACCCCGATGTCATCATGGTCGGTGAGATTCGAGATATGGAAACTGCTGAGATCGCTATCAAGGCGGCCATGACGGGCCATCTCGTTTTCAGCACCCTTCATACCAATGACTGCCCCTCAACCATCGGTCGTCTGGCCAATATCGGAATCCCCCCCTATATGCTGGCCGCTTCCGTCACCCTGGTCATGTCCCAGCGCCTTGCCAGGCGTCTCTGTCCGAAGTGTAAACAGGTGATGGAGGTCGATGATCCGGAAGCATTGGTGAAAATGGGCTTTATTGAAGAAGAGATCCCAAATCTTACCATACACGGTCCAAAGGGCTGCCCTGCTTGCAATGGGTCTGGTTACAAAGGGCGCGTGGGTCTCTATGAGCTCATGGAGGTGACCGAAGAGGTTGGTATAGCCATTAACGCGGCGCTCCCGGAAGATCAATTGCGAAAAACCGCCATGCAGGACGGCATGGCAACCCTAAGGGAAGCGGGTCTCCAAAAAATACGAGAGGGCGTGACTTCCATAGAAGAAGTCCTGCAAAGGACCGTACTCACCAAAGAAGCTATGCCGACATATCTGCTCAATCCCGATGCAGAATATTTTGATGACGGAGATGTGATTGTGCGAGAGGGGAATCAAGACAAGGACTTTTTCCAGCTCGTACACGGCGCCTTGTATGTGGTAAAACAGGGCAAAAAAATCGGTGAGATTATCCAACCCGGCGAATACTTCGGGGAGATGTCCGCCATATCCGGAGAGGCACGTTCCGCCACCATTATTTCCAAGGGTAAGTCCAACGTAAAACGCTTTCCCGGCGACAAGTTGTTTGAAATTATTGAAAAGTATCCTGAAGTTGCCAAGCACCTTTTCGAAACCGTTGTCAGCCGACTTGACCATGCCAACAAGGTGACTGTTAAACTGGTCAATCAGTTGATGAACAAGAAGTGATTGAAAAGCAACTTGATGACCCAGCCCAGCATCAGCTACCATAGAAACATATCCATAAAACGCCACAGAAAAAGCGGGTTCGATAAATCTTGAAACCTATACTATTTCTCTTTGCAATCTATACAACATTTGCACCGTTGACCGCTCTCAGTGAAGAAAATGATATGACGGAGAAGGTCCTCAAACGGATGGAAGCCGCCTTTGAGGGAGTTATTGATTATCAGGCGAATCTTGAGGTGAGGGAATTTAAGGAAGACGGCACGTTCGAAACAAAGAGAATGCGTTATTCCTTTAAAAAGCCGAATCACATTCGGGTGGATTTCCTGTCACCCTATGCCGGTGCTGTTGCCGTTTATCCCCATGATGAAGGAAAAGTTCTGTTGCGCCCACCCGGCCTGTTTCAGTTCTTAAAGCTGCCTCTGGCCAGAAACAGCTCACTCGCCCAGGTATCCCCGGGGCAACCACTCAACAAAACCGATCTCGGTCTTCTTATCCAATCAATCAGACGAAGTGTGACGCATGAACGAAAGGGACCGCTTAACATTTCATCAAGCGGTAAGAGCGTTACTATCCAGGTTCTGGCCGACAATCATTTTCGCAAAGACCTTGTGACCCACTATACCTTTGTTATCGACAAAATACTCTGGCTTCCCATACTGGTGGAAGAAGCCTCCGAGGACAAAAGGAAGATACGAATGGTTTTCTTTAACGATCTCAACTTAGATCTCGGTTTAGAAGATAAATACTTCCGTTTGGACTAGCTCGCAAGATGCCGGCCTGCCGATTCAAGCATTTCCAGGAACAGAACGCTATTGTTCCCTTGAGCAAATCTTATCCATACCTCCCATTCTGGGTCAACTATTTGACACTAAAGGGATTTTCTGTCGCTTGTTCTAGTCGATTGAACCTAATAAAAAACATCCACACCTTCTAACCATTTGAAATTCCTCCCATATTACCGTAAGGGCTTTTGCAGCATAAATCTTGCATGAGTAACCCCTAGGGATTTCATTGGGACGGAGGTTTTTTGAGTGAATAAGGTGTTTGTGGTTCAGGGACGAGAAGAAGACATCGCTTTACTAAAAGCATGTTATAGGATGCTTCTGCCAGATTGCGATGTGAGTATCCTTTCAAAACCGGATACCCCAATTGAAGAAACAGATGAAAACTCGACACCAGACAGATCGAAAAACTCCGGCCGCATGTTGACGGATCCTTTCAAAATGAGCGTGACGCCCCCTCATACACATTAGTTGTCTCCCCCTTCTCCTTGTCTTTCTTTTCTTAATTGCGGTCTCCCAATGGATTTGCTGCCCGAGCCGAAAAGCACTCCATCATCGCTTTTAAATTCCTGCATGATCCAATCACAAGAATTCTCCTTTCCAATCTAACAAAACCTTTGTTTAACACATTGAAACGAAGTTGGAATTTAGGTATATGGATTATTCTATCCGGAGCATTGTCCTATTCGGAATTTTGGAATTGATGAGGGGAGTCAAAGATGAAGATAAAGTTCTCTTCAAATTCTTTCTCCAGGCATTTACATCGCCATGAATGGTAGAATATTCGACCCAAGCAGGGCTCGAAAAAACGTCGAACGCCATTGTTTTGAGGAGATCTGATACACAGGACCCTAGTTATTCAATTATCCGGCCAATAGAATAGGCCTTTCAGCCTAGCACTTGATAGATTTCCCATTCATGTCTATCTTTTGTTTCTAAAGGAAAAGGCAGCCCCCGCAGCTATTATATCCAGATCAAAAAGGTGGGTACCATGTTTCATGACATAAACAGACCCATGCGCCACCGGGTTAAGAAAATATCCCGGCTTGTTCTCGGGTCTTTTTTGACAGTGCTCTTGTTTGGCGCTTGCGTCGAATTTCTTTATGCGGAATCCTCAGAGAAAAAAGGTGGTCCACCGGCTTCTTTGGTAGAAGTTTCAGAAGTTATTGAAAAAGAAGTCCTCCGCAGTATTACACTCGTTGGCACCGGAGAAGCTTGGTTGGAAACTGTGGTTGCGGCTGAGGAGGACGGCCTTGTAAGCGGCATGCGCGTTGAAGAAGGGGATCAAGTCGAAAAAAACCAATTACTATGCGAGCAGGATCCCACCCAACTCCTGTTGCGAATCGAAGCAGCGAAGGCCGAATTAGCTGAAGCGGAAGTTATTCAAGCACAAACCGAACGCGACCGCGACCGTCAAAAAAGGCTTTTTGCAATTAACAGCGTTGCGGAAAAGGCCTATGAAGATGCACAATTCTCTGCAGAGGCGGCAACAAAAAAAGTCGCTCGCCTAAGGGCAATGCTCCTTGCCCTTGAAGACCAAATGAGTAACAAGAAAATAAAGGCACCCGTGTCAGGGTTTGTTGTGGAGCGCCATTGTGTGGTGGGTCAATGGCTGAAACAGGGAGAGCCTGCAATCACCATGATTGTGCGGGACCCCATCCTTTTCATGGTCCCTGTCCCTGAAAAATATGTGCCTTCAATAAGGAAAGGAGAAGAGGTCCCGGTGACCTTTGATGCCTTGCCCAAGAGAAAATTCACGGGGAAGATCGATGCCGTGATCCAAAAGGCGGACACGGCGTCCAGAACATTCCCTGTGCGCATTAAGATCCCTAATCCGGAGGGTCTAATTAATCCCGGCATGCTGGGAAGGGCCACACTTCCCGTCGGTAATCCCCACAAAGCCCTATTGGTTCCTAAAGACGCATTGGTATTGGGCAGCGCCGGAAAGGCTGTTTACATTGTCATCGATGGCAAGGCCCTTCCTGTGCCGGTAGAAGCCGGCTCCGCCTATGGTTCTCTCATCGAAGTAAAGGGGGATCTCAGACCGGGACAAAAAGTCGTCATCCGGGGAAACGAACGCCTGCGACCCGGTCTACCGGTCAAGATCAAGCCATGAAACTGGTTGATGCCAGCATAAAATTTCCGGTCACCGTCACTGTCGGAGTCTTCTTCGTGACCCTGTTCGGCGTGTTGTCTCTTCTGAAGATACCCGTTCAACTCACTCCGGACGTTACCCGGCCTCAGATCACAGTAACAACTATCTGGCCCGGCGCTTCTCCCCAAGAGATAGAACGAGAAATCGTTGATGAGCAGGAGGAATACCTTAAGAGTGTCGAGGGTCTTACCCGCCTCACGAGCGAATCCTTGGATTCAATGGGTCGCGTGACTCTCGAGTTCTCTGTGGGCACGGATATCGATGTGGCATTACTCAAGGTATCCACCAAACTCGATCAGGTCCCCTCCTATCCCGACGATGCCGATCGTCCTGTCATCGTCTCTGCTAGTGAAAACGCGCCACCCATAGCGTGGATCGTACTCCGCCCCATTCGCGAAACTACGCCCCCCATAAACACCCTTCGCAATTTCGCCGAGGACTTTATCAAACCCCGTCTTGAACGTGTGCCTGGCATTGCCAAAATAAACGTTTTCGGCGGTCAGGAAGAAGAAATGCAAGTGGTGTTTGACGGGATGGCCGTGGCCGCCCGCAGTATCACCATTAATGAGATGGCCCAGGCCCTATCCGCGGGAAATCAGAACATATCAGCCGGGGATTTCGACGAAGGCAAACGCAGGTATATCGCACGCACTCAGGGTGAATATCTGAGACCGGAGGATGCGGAGAAGGTTGTCATTAAATACATGGGGGATTCTCCGGTTAGAATCAAGGATGTTGCCACGACGCGATATGGCTTTAAAAAAAGAGAAAGCGTTGTCCGCAACAAAGGGACCGAAACCCTTGCCATCAATGCCATCCGCCAGGCAGGATCGAATGTCCTCGAGGTCATGACTGGACTCAAGCAGCGAATAGCGGAATTGAACGAGACGCTTTTGGCTGATCAAGGACTGAAACTCGAACAAGTCTATGATGAGACAGAGTATATCAACAGTGCCATTGCTCTTGTGCGTCAAAACCTGTTTGTCGGTGGATCCTTGGCCATTATTGCATTGCTCCTTTTTCTCAGAAGTTTCTCACCCACTTTCATAGTCACCCTGGCCATACCGATATCCATAGTCGGGACTTTTTTGATGCTGGTGCTTTTCGGCAGGACTATCAATGTGATTTCATTGGCGGGGTGTGCCTTTGCTGCGGGCATGGTTGTCGATAATTCTATCGTGGTCTTGGAGAACATCTATCGTCATAGGCAGATGGGGGAGGGGAAAATCGATGCAGCGCTTTGTGGGGCCAAGGAAGTATGGGGAGCGGTCCTAGCGAGCACTTTAACGACCGTTGCTGTTTTTCTCCCCGTAATCTTTGTCGAAGAAGAGGCGGGGCAACTCTTCAGAGACATTGCCATTGCCATAAGCTTTGCGGTGTTATGGAGCCTCATCATTTCCATCACCGTTATCCCCTCCCTGGCAAGCCGGATCATAGGGGCACCCGATCCGGTCGAAAAGAAAAAAGGATCGAGAATAGGACCGAAAGCCCTTTTCGGCATCGTTCCGCTAGCTGAGAAGGTAACCGACGGCGTTGCCGCCTTTGTTAATTGGCTCTGTGGAAGAATTTGGGCTCGTATTGGTACTGTCTTGCTGCTCACCGGCCTCGCGATAGGCATGGCCTGGTCCCTCGCCCCAAAGACGGAATATTTACCGGAAGGCAACCGGAACCTTATTTTGGGCATCATGATTCCGCCACCGGGATACAGTATCCAAGAATTCGTAGCCATAGGGGAAGACGTTGAGACAAAGATGAGGGAATATTGGGAGGTCTCTGAAACCGCTGCATTGGACGTCCCTGCGCTTTCCAATTTCTTTTATGTTGCCTTTGGCCAGCGCGTCTTTATGGGTGCGGTAACCAGAGATCCTCTCAGGGCGGGAGAGTTTATTCCCGTTCTCCAAGGCATTCTCCGCCAGGTGCCGGGAATGATACCCATTGTGAAACAGACCAGCCTTTTCGCACGCGGCATAGGCGAAGGGCGGTCCATCGATGTAGATATAAGCGGACCGGATTTGTTGCAGCTGATAGAAATGGGACAGCGCATCTTCGGCCAAATCATGGGGCTCATTCCTGGATCTCAATTAAGACCGATCCCCAGTTTGGACCTTGGGAATCCCGAAATAAGGATCCTAACGGATAGAGACAGAGCAGCTATGGTTGGCCTGACTGCTCAGGAAATCGGTGTCAATATAGACGCCCTTCTGGATGGCATTAAGGTCGGTGAAGTGCGTCGGTTTGGAAATAAAATCGATCTGACTCTGATGGGCGATCTGAATGCCCTGAGGAGAATTGAAGATTTTGAAAACCTTCAACTCAACTCGGCCCAAGGCAAACGGGTTACCCTAAATTCTGTTGCAGGCGTGAACCTTGTATCAGGCCCTACCCAGATCAATCATATTGAAACGCTCAGATCGGTGACCATTCAGGTCATTCCGCCTGTTAATATACCCCTGGAAACCGCCATGGACATCATCAGAACGAAAGTCATCGTACCGATGGCGGATAGGGGAGAAATCAAACGGCCCTACGTGATTAATCTCTCCGGCACGGCGGATGACCTTACGCGCACCCGTAACGCCCTACGGGGAAATTTTCTTCTGGCCCTGGTCATTACCTTTTTGCTCATGGCATCGCTTTTTGGAAGTTTCCTCTATCCCTTTGTCATTATGTTCAGTGTGCCGCTGGCGGCCGC
>CAYWMP010000024.1:0-44284 GCA_964459445.1 uncultured Desulfobacteraceae bacterium | reverse complement strand
AAGCCTATGAACTCTGACCTTGCCCTCAGGACAAGGGTTTCTATTACGGACTAAATGTCTGCGTTTGTCTGCGGTAAAAACCATTTACATATTTTAAATGAATATAAAGGAGTTAGTTGATTGATTCATTTTGATAACTGCAACTAAAAAGGAGATATTCCTTATTTCTTTATAGGAATATCTGTGATGTGATTTTTTATTTCTATCAACCTTGACCGATATTGATCACCAGCCAGCATTTCCGCTTGTCTAAAATGTCCTTGCCAATGGCTTAGTCCGCTAATCCGGGCAAGCCCCGCTGCCGCCAAATGCATCTCAACAAGCGAAGAATCCTGGGGAAGATGTAATAACAACTTGCCTATCCCCTTATATGCATCTCCGGCAAAAGTATCACCTTTATCTTTAAGTTTAACAACGCAGAAACCGTCAAACTCGGCAACCTTGAAAAGAGGATCTCGTCTTATTTTGCCGAAATCAATGTAGGTATGTCCAAAGTGAAGCGGATATCTGGATCTCGCGGTCAAATAATAGGCGCGTTGTTGAAAGAGAATAAAGACAGGTTCACGCCCTAGATCCATCAAGCGCGGCAAAAGAAAAGGCACCTGACTCATGTAAAACAGTGCCGACCGTTTTTGGTAGTAGCGCGTGAATCCGTAAAAAGTCGGCCGACCGTAGGGCAACAAACTATCAAATATCAGGATTTGTTCAGAACCGAAACCACTGCTCAAATAATCACAAACCCCTCTCCAATCTGACTTTTTTCTATCAGCTTTAAAATTCAAGGCCGCCATTGCCGCACTTGAAATGAGAACTGCAAAAAAAACCAGCAAACAGAGCCGGATAATTCCGGATTGCTTTATCTTTCCAGCAAGATTCCAAATGCCTTGAAAGGTCACTGCCCCAAGAATAAGCGTTAGGGGCAACAGATAGATTGCATAGGGAGGCCGAAAAGGCATACCTGTCATCGCTTGAAAAACAAGGATGTTCAATATGCTACAAGCTGGAAGAAGGGCGGTACTTATCACCCAAAGCGAATTCTTTTTCCATAACTTCATTTGAAAGGCAATACATGGAGAAAGAAGGAGTAGAACTAAGAGGGACAGTCTGAGCGGATCGGTCTGGACCACAAAAGCTTGCCATATCGGAAAGAGGTCAAAATTATTTATTCCAGAGACAAAACTGTTAATTCCAAACATCGACAAGGTTTCATAAACACCCATGCCACTTTGGTTGAGCACGATTCTAAAATTAGGGATATACAGCAAAAGCGCCAATCCGCACACAAAGCCGCCAAGAATAACGCTGATTTGTTGACCTTTAAAGTTCAGACCCTCTTTTATAACCAAAACGATGAACCAAATTATGAAAATAAGACCGAGAGTAAAAGTAACCACGAGAGGCGATAGGCTTCGGGAATAGAGAAAAAAGCTCAAAAAAAACAAAAGCACCGCCCCTTTAAGAATCCTTTTGCCTGTAGAAACCAGTAAAGCATCGAGTGACCAAAGGACCGCGAGGAAAAAAAAGATGGCAATGGAATAGGGTCTGGCTTCTTGAGAAAAGTAGAGATTAAAAGGAAGTAAGGCGCTAATGATACCGATACCAAGTCCTACCGGCCAGCTCGATACTTTGGCCGAAAGAAGCGCCACAAAAATTACAATACCCACTCCAAAAAGAGCAGACGGCAGGCGGAGGGCAAAATCGCTATTGGAAAAAAAATGCACAACATGCCCAATCCAGTAATCTAAAGGGGGTTGATTTTGGGAAGCGGCATCATGGATGATTTGAGAAAATGGGTAGGGATAATAAGATACCTGGCGGATCTCGTCTATCCATAGGCTCTCATAATCCAGGTGGTGGAGCCTTAACGCTAATGCAAAAATAATAAGCAACGCTAAAGAAATAAGGCGCCATGTTTTTTGGGTAATCAAATGAGAGATTGTCCCGGTTTACAATTTGCTGATACCGATCGTATAGATGACGAGATGGCATTTACACCTGAGGAACTGTGAAAGCACCCCATCGTCTACTGTTTAACCATTGGTCTTTTCAATGGTTCCCTTTGAGATCTCAAATATCGGAATTTGGGGATCCGCTTCCTTGAAGAGGCTGGTCATTTCGGGATGACAGGTGAAAAACACTACTTGGTTTTGTTTTGAAAGCTCAAGGATTGCGCCGATCGTGGCCTTGGCCCTGGATTGATCAAAATTGACCAGAATTTCATCCATCACGATAGGCAAGGATTCCGATCTCTTGGAGTACTCATGGATAAAACCGAAGCGAAGGGAAAGGTATAATTGCTCTGCCGTGCCTCGGCTAAGGTGACCGATGTCTTTTCTACTATTGTCCTGGCATACTACCTCAATCCGGTCTTCTCCAAGCGGGGCCAAAACGGATGGGTACTTCCCCAGGGTGAGGCGATTGAAGTAGACACCGGCTTTACGGATAACGTCGGGCTGCCGCTCCCTCTCATACCTGCCTCGCGCCACGCCCATGAGAGCCTGTGCGAGCTTTACAGTGCTCCATTCTTCCGAATGGGACAAGAGCCTCTCTTTTAGACTTTCCTCCTCTGACCTCAGGGCCGTCAGCTTCTCGTCATCAAGTAGCTGCCGTGTTTGTTCCTCAAGGCGCGCCTGTTCCCGGTTCCTTTGTTCGAGCGTCGCATCGAGTTCCTTTACTTCCTTTTCGAGTTTGGCACGCCTGTTTTCCAATTCATCTCGATCCGTTTTCGACAGGAAATCATCAACCTGGGGCAAATCTCCCAAGGAACCCGAGAGCCGTTTTACACTGCCTTCATATCTCTCCCTGTCCCGGCGTAAGGCTATCCGCTTTTCATATACCACGGCCCTTTCTCTGAACTGGTCTTCATTCTTAGCCCCGCTCGCAGCAATCAATTCCTGAATTTCCTTTTGAGTCTTGTTCAGTTGGCCCTGAAGTCGGTCCACAGATCCTTGGCTTGCCTTTATCTCTTCACTCAGAAGGGCACTCTTTTGAGCTGCCTTTTCAGCCTCGGTATACTCATGGATCAGCGTCTGCGCTGCTGCCTGGACTTCCCCCTCATCCACAGGATTCCCGCCCCTATGTGCGAGCACTTCATTGATCTGATTCAGGTAGTCGGCCATAGTCCTGTTTAGGGCTTCCAGTCTTGATCGCTCTAGAGCAAGATGCTCAACCTGTTCCTTACAGGAATCAATCATTGAAAGGGTTTCCATCGCACCATCCGGAGATAGAACGGGTTCCAAATCTCGTTTCTCCAGCCAATCTTCCCATTTGCGTTTGATTTCATTCCCGGCGGACTGGGCCCTCTGGAGCGCATCGAGTGTTTCTTTTTGCCGAATTTCAACTCGATCGAGTCTATCCGAGGCCTCCTTCAAGCGCTCCACTTGTCTGGTTTCCTCTTCCAATCTCACATCCATCCGCTCTAATGCTTCTCCTGAGTCTGCTTCCGATAAACCGAGTATTGAGCGATCATCGAGCGCTGAGGTTTGGATTTGATCAAGCTCTTGCTGAAATTCTCTGCCCTTTGACTCTAAATCCGAAGCCTTCATTACAAGGTGCTCCATTTGCCTTTCCACACCAAGGTTCCTGTCCCCGGTCCGCCTCATCAGCCTAGATCTGAGGGCGGACAATAGGGTACCCATAATGGAAAAAAATGTGCCCGCAGAAAAGGCCCACACCCACTGTCCATGATAACCGAGCCAGGCGAGGAGCATTAGGCCAATTGCGGTTGTCGCCGGGGCTATACACACTGGAAAGATTGGCTTTTTAGGGAGGAATGAGGCATTGAGGTTTTGTTTTTCCCGTTCAAGGTCCTCCAACCTCTCGCGGATATATCCCAATTCTCGCTCCACAAGCTGGGATCTCGATTCCATGCGCACAAGTCTCTGATTTGCACGCTTCATTTCTGCCAAGCGTTCGGGATCCTGGATAGGGGGCTTGGGCAGACTTCGGATAACCTCATCGATTCCCTGCTTCTCCCTCTCAAGATCTTCCAGAAGTTCCTTCCTCTTCTGCATCTCCAACTCGGCTTGACGGATCGTATCCCGATACTTCCGGATTTCTTCCAGGGTGGCGATCGAGAGATTGAAAGCACTGACTTTTTCCACTGTCCAGGAGGAACCCAAGCGTTCCACGCTTTGATTAAGTTTCTGTTCCGCGCTCTTGACCGCACGCTTGACAGACCCAATTTCCTGGGTAGCTGCCTCAAAGCGTCCTTCATCTCTCTGAAGCTGCCGGATCGACGATGCCAGGCTGAGGATTCCCAGATCGGTTTTGATTCCCGATAATTCGGATTCCTGGCGCTCAAGATCTCCCTTCTTCTCAAGCAGTCCATTCTCCATGTCGCCAAGCCGACTCTTGAGTGCCTCAAATCGGGCAAGGCCCTGACGGGGGAATTCGTCAATGGGTTCCAACTCAGCCAATTTTTCATTGATCAGATCAAGATTTAACCACTCAGGCCACAGGGCAATCCACTGTTCCGCCTTCCTGAATTGAATGGACAAATCTAACTTCTTTTCTTCTGTGGTTTGAATAGAGCGACTTATTTGCCCGATACGGGTTCTCAAGGCATCATATTCCTCGACAGATTCAGACAGGGCCTTTTTTTCTTTCGCTAGGTTGGCGAGCCTCAAAAGGATCACATTGATGGCCGGCTTGCTTCCCCCTCGCCTGAAGAGCTCATTCTCCCTTTTCTCCAGACTCGACTTCAACCTTGTCAAACCGGCAGGGTCAATTCCTGCGCCGGCACTGTAAAGGGCTTCATTGACCGATTCCGTATTGAGGGTCTCGAAAGTCTGAAGCTCCGTGAGGCTGAAAGCATAGACATTTTTGAAAAGCGATCTGCTCGCCATCCCGAGAAAATGATTCAGAAAGGCTTTGTCCCCTAGGGCTTGTCCCGATTTGAGGACTTTGACCTTTCCCCCCCTGGGTCCGGGACTTCGCTCAAGGACAAGCTCTTCCCGGTCGTCCGTCAAGAGGGTTATGTTTCCTCCATGTCGGCCTCCTTTGAGGGGTGGATAGAGATTCTCGCTGCTGCGACCGTCCGGAAAGCCGAAGAGAATCGCCCGCAGAAATCCAAGCAGAGTGCTTTTTCCCGATTCGTTGCGACCATAGAATACCGTAAGTTCAGGAGACAGTTCTTCCACCTTCACATCGTGAAAGATTCCAAAACCGTTCAGATACAAACCGGTCAGTCTCATGACTCTTCCTCAACCTGGAGACCCTCCCAACAGATCTCTTCGGCCTTTTTGATCAATTCCAGAAGCTTATCTTTGTTCGGCATGTCAATGAATCTCCGAACCCTCGAATCGTCGAACAGGGGAGAAAGCTCTTTTCCTATCCAGTCATTAAAGCCCTTATCCTGAGAAAGCTCCTGAGAATAGTTAAGGAGTTCGCCCAAAAAATCGCCTTCCTTCATCCTTGCAGCCACATCCAGGGCCGGGTTCACATCGAGTCGAATATCTTCTACCCAAACATAGGGCAAGCAGGACATGCCTATTTCGTGGATTAAATCTAAAAGATCGGGAACCGTTTGAGGCCTTCTCAGGATTTCATAAAGGGGGCCGCTGCCGGTTAGAAAAATACGCACGATTGAAGGCAGACCGCCTGATTCAGAATCCGAAATTTTCCTGCAAGCCTCTTCCAAGGAATTCAGTAGTGCCTGTTCGCTCTCAAGGCCGTAAATGGGTATTTCTTTTCTTACCCATCGGATAACGTCGGTGCTGATATATTCGAAGGCGACCTCCCTGTTCTCTTCCACACGTACAAAATAGCAGCCCTTTTCTCCGGTTTCTTTGATGTTTCTTCCCTGTGGGGTTCCTGGGTAGATAACAAAAGGGGACTGTTCTGAGAGCACCTTGTTACGGTGTACGTGCCCGAGGGCCCAATAATCCATTTCCGGCCTCAGAAGGTCTTCCATTGAACAAGGGGCATAGGGTTCATGGCCGGTGTCCGACCCGACATTCGCATGCAAGAGCCCAATATAAAAGGAGGGGCCGGTTCGCTTGAAAAGTTTTGCCAGGTTTCGTCGTTCGTCCCTTTTGGTAAAACTGACGCCCTGCACACTGGCTATCGTTGTGCCGTCCTTTCTTACATCTACTGTCTCTACTTTATCCCCGAAAATATGCACGCCTGAAGGCCAATCAAGTGTGGAAGACCAAGCGTTCAGAGGATCGTGATTGCCATGAACCACAAAGGAACGGATGCCGGCTTTATCCAATCTTTTGAGTCCGTCTCTGAATCTGACTTGGGCTCTTAGACTTCTTTCTGATCCGTCGTAGACATCGCCGGCCACGAGCAAGAAATCCACCTGCTTTTCAAGGCACAGATTCACGATCTTGTCAAAGGCTTCAAATGTGGCAGAGCGTAGCGAACTAGCCAATTCCGGGTTATCCTGGCTTAGCACCGAAAAGGGGCTGTCTAAATGAAGATCGGCAGTGTGGATAAAAGAAAAGGAAGGCATTGGAACCTGATGGAATATTTTTGAGAGTATTACCTAACACAATTTGGCTGTGAAATTAAGGCATTTTGTTTCTCAAGGTATTTGCCTCCTTTGCCAAGAACCACCGATTCAAAAGGAGCTCCCCTCTCCTCAACAACGCAACTTCATGGTCGGTGGCTCGCAGTTCACCTTTCTTGACTCAGTACCCATATTTACCTATACTCAAACGCTTTCTACTGCACATTAATGACATGTAATATCAAAGAAATTGCATGAATCTTGCAAGAAATTCTCCCTTTGAGACAAATGGCAATTCGCATACCGATCCTAATCGGCAACCTCATATGAAGTCACACAGCATGTTGCCGAACCTAAGAAGGTTTTTTTATGCTTGATAAAATCATACACGATCCTGAGTTGAAAAAATATCTGACGGATTTCAAGGCCGGTCGTACGATCTTTATGGAAGGAGATGATTCTCAGGATCTCTATATCCTGGCATCCGGCCGGGTGGAGGTCCTGAAAGGGAACAAGATCATTCGAGAAATTGCCAAAGAAGGCGAGCTCTTCGGTGAAATGTCTTTTTTGCTCGGTGACAGGAGAACCGCGTCGGTCAAAGCCACAGATGATGTAAAAGTCATTCGTGTTCCAAAGGAAGAGCTGACAGCATTCCTCAGCGAATTCCCAAATGTGGGACAGGAGATCACCAAAATTCTCGCCAGACGGCTTGATGAGGCAAGCAAGATCCTTTATGGACTGAAGGAATTTACGGATCAACTCCCTGATGCAGTTGTAATGACCGATCGGGAAGGGAACGTCTTGACCTGGAACGTTGCCGCAGAAGAACTCTACGGCAGGGACCGGCATCAAATGGGCCACACGACCGTAGAGGATATTTATGAAGATTTTGAAGGCTACAAAGAGCTTCTTGAAGAGGTCCAAACAAGACAATCGGTTCGCGAAAAGACCCTTCGAATTAAACACCCGGAAAACGGTGCCCATTTTGTTTCGACCAGCACTACCCTGCTCTACGATGCCCATCGCAATTTCCAGGGCGTTCTTTCCATAGGCCGGGACGTTACCGAGGTCAAAAAGCTCGAAAGACGGTATAGGCGAACGCGATATTGGCTGTTACCCTCCCTTTTCCTATTGGCCCTCATGATAGCTTTCATCTTTTACGGCTATCCCTATTTTACAAAGGGTTTCCAATCCACCGATTTAAAAAACCAGGATTTAAGAAATCAGTTGGCCAAAGATTATCTTTTACTGCATTCCTTACTGTCCGAGCGATATTCCGCCGGGAAGGAAAAGGAAACGCAGCGATTAATGAGGGAGTTCTTTGATATCCAGGAAACGCGCGCCATGCCCTATCATGGGCTGGTGTTGCTTGATAACGATAAGAAGGCGATCCTTACCTATTCCAGATCCGATCCCGATCATAAACGAATCCTGGGTACGACCTATAGTGGAATTAGTTTTAAAGGAAGCGAGAATTCGCTCCACAAAGTTCTTGTTCTATATCGCACGGATGAAAAGCACCCCATGGGCTATAAGAATGTCGAACTCGGCTTTGAATTGAATCTAAAGGACCGGTTCATTGGCTGGCTCCTTTTTCAAATGGACATGGATTTTATTCAGCGTGTCTACGGTATGGACGAGAAAGATCTGGAAAAGTTCCGTTTCAAGAAATCGAACTGAGTTCGCTTCGTTCACTATTGGGATATTGGAATACTGGAACGGCCTACTCCACCGAAGTAGCTTCGGCTACGAAGGCTGGAATGGAACAATGGGTTCTAGGAGAATAGGGTTCAAAGGTTCAGGGTTCAAGGTTCAAAGGTTTAAGAAAAAAACTCAACCTCTGAACGGGGAACGTTGAACGGGGAAACGTAGGAAAAGTCAAAGCAATCGAGTCTCTAAGATCCCTTTGATTCGAAAATATTGTAGAAATATCGAAACGTTCAGTTAATGAAAAACGCCAACAACGATATAGGCAGGCAGTACGAATTTTCAGAGAGTGAAGATGGCCACATTACGCTCCATTTGAGGGGCAAAATGGATGCCAGGAGTTCGGCCCCTTTGCTGGAGGAAATGAATACATTCCTGAAAGGCAAGCGACCATCGGGCTTGACTGTTGATTTAAAAGAAGTGAGCTACTTGGATGATTTCGGGACCCTCGTCCTTGTTGAACTGAGAAACTTGATGATCGCTGGAAAGGGCCAATTTCGCGCCCTTAACGCGAATGAAAGCATAAGTGAAATACTCTCTGTCCTTAGCTTTGATGACATGAGGGAGAGAGTAGCCATCAAAAAAAAACCGCGACCCGGTGTTTTCATTCGTCTCGGTGAAGGGTCAATAAAGATTTTAGACGACATCAGATTCCTTGTTTCATTTATTGGGTCTGTTTTTCTGTCACTGTTTCATGTTTTTCTCCATCCCAGGAGTCTTCGGATGGATGATACCGTAGACTGTATGCACAGGACAGGTGTAGATGCCCTTCCCATTGTAGGGCTCATTAGCTTTCTCCTGGGACTCATCATGGCCTTTATGTCTGCCGTGCAACTCGAGCAGTTCGGCGCCAATATCTATGTGGCCTCATTGGTCAGCCTGGCCATGACCAGGGAACTCGGGCCTATCATGACCGCCATTATTGTTGCCGGAAGATCGGGATCGGCATTTGCTGCCGAGATAGGGACCATGCAGGTCTCGGAAGAGGTTGATGCCCTTTTTACAATGGGTTTTGATCCGACTCGCTTTCTGGTCGTACCCAAAATCATCGCATCTGTCATTGTGGTACCGCTTCTGACCCTGTTTTCGGATATGTTCGCCATTATGGGTGGATTGATTGTCGGGATTTTTATCCTCGATCTTACGGCCAACGCCTACATGGTGCAGACAATTAAAACCCTGTCCCTTTTCGATGTATTTTACGGATTCATGAAAGCAGGGATTTTTGCCTTCCTGATTGCTTGGGTTGGTTGTCTAAGGGGATTCAGAGTCAGAGGAGGGGCGGCAGCGGTAGGCCAGGCGACAACTTCGGCTGTAGTCAGCAGTATTTTTCTGATTATTCTGACCAATTCCGTGTTTTCAGTTATCTTGCGTTACTGGTAATGGACGCTTTGAACATAAAACAATTACTAATGACCCAAGTGAAATGAATCAATTGGATGTAGGGATCTTACTTAATCTTTGAAAAACAGGGTGTCGAGAAATGTCCAGATGCTAGGCGCACGAAGGCCTGAGGAATGAGTCGTACCTATGAGTACGTCGCAATGACGAAGGACAAGTGGAACGACGCAGATGGGCGTTTATCGACGGCCTGATAATGACAAATGGCTAGAAAAACCATAATCCAAGTCAAAGATTTAGTTGCCGCCTACGGCGAAGACGTCATCCTGAATCGCGTTTCCTTTGAAGTCTATGAGGGAGAGATCTTTGTCATTCTGGGCGGGAGCGGCTGTGGCAAAAGTACGCTCCTAAAACACCTCATAGGACTCAATAGGCCGCGCTCGGGCAGAGTGGTCATTGACGGTGAGGAAATCACCACCGGCGACGATAGGGTATACGATAGGGTCCTCAGAAAGATCGGCATCCTCTACCAAAGCGCCGCCCTTTTCGGCTCCATGACATTGGCTCAGAACGTAGCTTTGCCCATCAGGGAATACACGGACTTGACCGAGAAATCCATAGACACCCTCGTAAAGATGAAGCTGAGACTGGTAAACCTTGAGGGTTATGAAAACCATCTTCCATCGGAGATAAGCGGGGGCATGAAAAAGAGGGCCGGACTCGCGCGGGCCATGGCTTTAAATCCCAAAATTCTTTTTTTTGATGAGCCCTCTGCCGGGCTGGATCCCGTGACTTCCGCCGGACTGGACAATCTCATTATTTCTCTTAATAAAACGCTGGGCACGACCATGGTCATTGTGACCCACGAGCTTGAAAGCATCTTTGGTGTAGCCCACCGAATCATTATGTTGGACAAACGTTCAAAAGGAATCATTGCTGAAGGCGACCCCCACGACCTGCGGGATCGAAGTCAGAATCTTTTTGTCAGTCAGTTCTTTAACCGGCAAGCGGAGAACTAGCGAGGGATGCCAGAGGTGGTTTCAAAACGTTCAAGTTTGGTCAAGATCAAGGAAGGCGATAATTCTAACCACAGGAATACTTCTAGTATTTTGAGGATTAGAATTTGAGCCTGACGCGGACATTGGCCAAAATCGGGCGTTTTGAAATTGCCTCGTTAGGAAAGGATCACACAAAGTAGAAATGGCAACTCAAAAAACCAAATTCATGGTCGGAATGTTTGTTGCGAGTGGTTTATGTATCGCCGTCATAGCCATTATCTGGTTGGGGATGTCCAGGTTCCTGCAAAAGGGGCAATACTATGGGGCCTACTTCAACGAGTCGGTTCAGGGTTTGGACGTAGACTCTCCTGTAAAATACAGGGGTGTATCCATCGGCCGTGTCGACAGTATAAGGGTTGCCCCCGATTCCGAGCTTATCGAGGTGGTGCTTAAGATTGAGACCGGTCAAGCCCTATCTTCGGATATTGTAGCGCAACTCAAGGTGGTGGGGATTACAGGCGCCATGTTTGTTGAACTGGACAGGAAAAAGCCTGGAGAACCTGACCGCTCACCCACCCTGAATTTCCCCACCGAATATCCCATAGTGGCCTCTATGCCCTCTGATATCAGCGAACTCTTGAGAGGCATAGATGACGTCCTGAATCAAATAAGATCTCTCGATCTCGGAGGGATATCAGACAACGTCAAGTTGGCCTTGCGAAACATCTCTCAAGCCATTGAAGATGCCAATGTGAAGGGAATTTCCAATAAAATCCAGTCGACTTTGGACAGCGCAAACCAATCCATTGCAGACGCGAATGTGAAGGGAATTTCAAAGGGTATCGAATCATCCATTCAGAGTGCCCATGCGATCCTCGACAACAAAAAATGGGATCAGATTCTGGCCTCAGTCGAACAGGCCAGCCAATCCCTGGATTCACTTATGAACAAGGCAAACCGGAGTCTTAATAGCCTTGAATCCGCACTCAGCCGTGTAGAGGGCGTTGTTGAGGAAAAGGAAACAACCATCAAATCCGCCATAGATGAATTCAAGCTGGCCATGGAAAACGCCAATGTATTCCTTGAAAAGGGCACCAACCTGGTCAGCGGGACGAACGAAACCCTCGATTATCTTAGGCGCCATCTTTTGGTGACAGGGCAGAATCTTGAGAGGGCAAGTGAAAATTTGGATCGGCTTATCGAACTTCTGGCTGATCATCCGCCCCAGTTGCTCTTCGGTGAACCGCCACCCCGGCGAAATATAGAGATGGAGATCGAAGAATAGGTTGCAAAGGAGATCCTTTTGATGAACATTTTCAGATTACAGATCGTTCTTTTGATCCTGTTATCAATGGTTCTAGGGTCATGCGTAACACTTAAACAGCCGAGAGAAAATACCGACCATTACATCCTCGAATATGATTCACCTCAAATGAGCGGTCTGGAGCGGCTCCCATTCACCATCAGACTCAATCGTTTTGATGTCGCGCCTGTCTATAATACCCACAAAATCATATACAGGGATAAATCCTTTAAAAGGGCGGCCTACCCTTACAGCAAATGGCGGGCTAATCCAGGAGATCTGGTGACTTATTTTCTGACCAGGGACCTGAAGGACTCAAGGCTTTTTCAAGCCGTCGTTCCAAAGGGCAGCAGAATTCCGACATCTTACCTCCTGGAGGGCACGGTTGAAGAATTCTTGGAAAAGGATTCGGAGGCAGATTGGGAGGCAATCCTCACAGTGTCCATCGTTTTATCGGGTGAAGATGAACCGGATGTCAGTAAACGGGTGGTCTTCCAAAAGACCTATAATGCCAGAGAGACCTGTGAACATAAAAACCCGAGTGCCCTGGCCAAGGCCATGAGTGAAGCTATGGCCAAGATCTCTGCTGACGTCATCCGGGACATTTACAAACACACAAAAGACCTATAACCGTTCATGGGTCAGGGTTTTTACCCCTCAGAAGTAAAGCGAGCAAGCGTTAAGGCGCCATGAAGAGTGAATCTCGCAGAGCGGAATAAAACCGCGCCACGCGCGATTCTAAGCAAACTGATTAATAATCTTCGCTTGTCTCCGTCAATCTCCGGCTAACTTCCTACCTGGAAACAGTGGCGAAATGGAACCCATACTTGTTGAAATAAAACAGGACATACCCGGATTTGATGGCTTTATCGGTTCGTGGGTTCTAAAGGGGGATACGAACCTCATTGTAGATGTGGGGCCTGCCAATTCCGTCACACGCCTTGTTGAGTCCCTCAGAAATATGGATCTGGACCGGGTTGATCTGGTCCTCCTTACCCACATACATATCGATCATGCGGGCGGGTTGGCACAATTTCTTGAGCATTTCCGCATGGCAAAGGTCATTTGTCATACCAAAGCCATAAAACACCTTGTGGACCCATCAAAACTCTGGGAAGGAAGCAGAAAAGTTCTCGGAGATATCGCTGATTCCTACGGTCCTATTAGAGCCGTTGATCCAAAGCGTCTCATTCCCCATACTGAGATCAACCTTGACCATTTGGAGATCATAGAAACACCGGGCCATGCGCCCCATCACCTCAGTTTTGTCCATAAGGGGCATCTCTTTGCCGGAGAAGCCTCAGGCAATTATCTCACTGTCAAGAACAAGGATTATCTTCGTCCGGCGACTCCCCCCATCTTTTTCTTAGAGGCCTTCATGAAAAGCCTGGAACGACTGCTCAAGGTGGATTCACAACCAATCTATTATGCTCATTTTGGAAGGGCCGATGATTCCCACCTGCTTGTTAATAGATACCGTGATCAACTCCTCCGGTGGCGGGACCTTATTCAAAACGAAATGAATTTGGGTGAAGAAGGCCTTATTGAAAGGTGTGTGGATAGTCTGCTCAAGAGTGATCCTGATCTATCTGCCTTTGAAGATTTCTCGCCCGAGATCCAGCAACGGGAAAAATTTTTCATGGCCAACTCTATAAGGGGATATGTGGGTTACCTGCAGGGCCGGTAGTTTGGCATCTCACCTTCGCTGATTTAAACATCCCCACCAGAAGCTATCAATCCATTTTACGGCTATAAGTTATTTGAAGTTAAGCCGATGAATGTCGAATTGAATAATTCTTACTTTTTTTCTTAACCAACTTCTTCGGTTCAATATTCCCTGTTCGACATTCGGTATTCTCTCCGAATCCACCCAAGACCTTCAATTAGTTTATGCCGGTACTCCATTGCCCCCTTCTTTTTTTGAAACGAACGCACAACTCTAGTTCTCTCCGTTTTTGAATTTGACATATATTCCTTTGACAATTATTATTGATACTAATTTGCAATAGGAGCCATTCATGGGTGATGAAATTGTCCAATTTAGATCTTTCATCGTAGAAAAGGGCTTAAGAAACACCCCGGAGAGGGAGGAGATTATACGGGCTATTTTCGGTAATCCCGACCATTTCGATGTGGATGAGCTTTATCTAAAGATGCGCCGGAATGGAAGCCGGGTTTCAAAGGCATCGATTTACAGAAACATCCCCCTTATCATTGAAGCCAACCTCATCAGAGAGGTGTGGCATGAAGACGGGCATATGCACTATGAGCCCGTTTTAGATAAAGGCCATCATTGCCATCTTCGATGTTTGGGATGCGGGAGAGTTATCGAATTCGTATCAAATGAGGTAATAGCACTGGAGAGGAGCCTCGGCAAAAAACACCAATTCAACATCGTTGACCACCGTTTGGAAGTACTTGGCTATTGCTCCAATTGCAAAGACAACACCCGTGTCAAGAATTCAATAACTGGTTGATATTATAGCTTTGTCGGGCTTAATAATTTTGTGCATCCCAGTTTGGAATGCTGGAATGGTGGAACGATGGAATAGTGGGTATTAAATCGGAAAAAGTCCATTATAATAATAAAAAATGCCATCAAATCCATTATTCCAATATTCCATTTTTCCATCATTCCATTTGTGAGCGAAGTGAACTATCTTGAGATTCTGGTGATTTCCGATGATTAGCAACAATGAATTTGAAAAGAATAATTTTCGAACACTGATAGAAAACGATGAGATCGGTGATGTAGATGACAGGCTTAATGTCATTGACACATTTCTCGATACCGAAGAACACGTAACCCTCGAAGACATGATGAAGCTGTTGCGCGGAAATGGATTTGACTATGACGAGGGTTTTGTGCGCCAGTGCATGAACCGTTGGGTTGCTCACGGTTTTGCGCAAAAGGAGAAATTCGAGGGACAACCGCCCCGATATGAGCACCGTCATTTGGGAAAGCACCATGACCATCTTATTTGCACAAAATGCGGCAAGATAGATGAATTCAGCAACAACGAACTTGAGCGCCTCCAACTTAAGATCACCAATTCCAGTGGTTTTCATATGCTGCAGCACAAAATGGAGATCTATGGAATATGTTCTGAATGTCTCAAACGAAGGGTGTCATTGATGTCTCTTGCCATGGCCCAACCCGGTGAGACCGTGGTTATCAAGGAAGTGATGGGGGGAAAGGCAGTCCGATCAAGACTAACGGACATGGGGTTGAGACCTGGGGATATCTTGGAGATTATCAGCAACAACAGCAACAGCAGGTTAATCATTGCCCATGATTGCGCCAGGGTGGCTCTTGGGCGTGGCATTGCCCAAAAAATCATGGTCTCTCTCGCGCCGCCGGATCAAGTCGTGGAATGTGAAGAGCCCTAAAGGGGCTGGCAGTATGTAGTAGATAAAGTGACTGCATTACTATAGGCTTCCACATAATAATTTTGGCAAGGCCAGAGAGAGACTTTCGAGTAAGGCGTACAGGAATAGTACGTCGTCGAGAAAATCGACCGATAACGCAGCCCAAAATCATTATGTGGAAGCCTATATTTAGGCGATTCTTTGTATAATCTCCCTCAACAGATCCCTAATTCTTCTTATAAGCCTTTCCGCTCCGCTTCGATGGTAGTATTGCTCTAAAGTGCTGCCATCTATGGCCTCAGGACGATGTCTCAACTGAAGTTTAATAATAGCGTTGAAATCATCTTTGATGAACCTGTCGTAGATAAGGTTCAGGGGGAAAGGCCGCATCTCTGCTCTTGAAATGGCAGCCGACCAATCGACAATATAGGGTTCCCCCTTCTGTCCGATCATGACATTGGGCGCGCGCTTTAGATCACAGTGGGCCAAACCCCGATTATGCACTTTATTCACGAGATCTCTCAACGCTTCAAAAAAGCCATCAGGCAATCGTCTTTCCTTTTCCAGCAATTCCACATTTCGACCTTCCAGCTCTTCCAAAATTAGGGCCAAACCGTCGATCACGCCGTGAAAGGCCGGAACCCCTTCAAGTCCCCTAAGCCTTCTGTAAGCCTTTGTTTCTCTCCAGATTAGAAAGCGCCCCACCGTGTTGCGAAACACAAATCCGTTTGAGCTGAAATCCTTTACCACGGCCTTAAGGCCTTCCCCCTCGATTCGCCAGATGGCTGGCCTGGTGCTTGTGGCATCTCTCACCACCCCACGTTGTATCAGGGGTAGATCGGATCGTTTTACGGACTTGAAAACATCGCTTTTCATGGAGGTCATACCTGGGGTTAAAGGATTCAGAAGTTTAGGGCTCATATGAACGAACAACCCTGGGCAATAGCGGAGGTCGGGTTCCTTTTTTTAAGTCCTATCTCAAAAAGAATTCCACCCAACTCTGCCGTTCCCGTAGAGGGAAGGGTTCACGCCGCAGAACATCTAGCAGAATAGTACTTTCCCATGAAATGACCTGTTTTATTGAACCCTTCCATTTGCGGGAACCGCCACCGGAGCCTATAGATAGGAATTGAAAAAATGAACCCGACTGTAGCTATACAGGAAACCATGGCGGGCTTGAACGTTGAACCCCTCAACCTAAGTGGTATTTATAATAGGCAGCGCACGTCCCTTCGCTTGAGACCATGCACGCGCCAACAGGTTTGTTTGGGTTGCATGCCTTACGGAACAGACTGCATTCGTAGGGCTTGACCATCCCCCTCAACACTTCTGCGCAGCGGCAACCCGCCGGCTCCTTTGCGGGCGGCACGCTAAGGTCAAAACGCTTGCTTGAATCCTGATGGGCGTATTTTTCCCTCAAGGCAAGTCCGCTTCCAGGAATGGGGCCTAGTCCTCTCCATGCCGAGTCACAGGGCTCAAAGACCTCATCCATGAGTTTTAAAGCACCGGGATTGCCTTCAGGGGTTACACTTCTCTTGTATTGTATTTCCACCTTGGGTTCATCATTTTCAATCTGTTCAACCAACATCAGGATGCCTTGAAGCATATCGATGGGTTCAAACCCCACAACCACGCAGGGAATCCGGTATTTCTCGACAACCCCTTCATAGGCTGCAGTCCCGATGATGGTGGTCACGTGGCCGGGACATATGAAGCCGTTGACCCCAAGCTCCCCCCCCGAGATGAGCGCATCCATCGCGGGTGGAAGTAGTTTGTGGGCCGATAGAACACTGAAGTTCTCAATCCCTTGATCGTGGGTCGTTTTTATGGCAGCGGCAACAGTGGGGGCTGTGGTTTCAAATCCAATACCCAAAAAGGCGATCTCCTTTTCAGGATTTTCTTGGGCGATTTTCAGCGCATCTAGGGTCGAGTAGACCATCCTCACATCCGCACCCTGTCCTTTTTCATTTTGGAGCGATGTTTCGGTACCGGGCACCCTAAACATGTCTCCGAAGGTTGTAACGATCATATTAGGAATCCTGGCGAGTTTGATCGCCCTGTCGATATCCTCTTGCGCCGTCACACACACCGGACATCCGGGGCCGGAAACGAGCTCAATATGATCGGGGATAATGCTTCGGATACCATGTTTGAAAATGGACATGGTGTGGGTCCCGCATATCTCCATTAGCCGAATCGGTTTTTTGGATGTCCCATTGATTTTTTGAGCCAAATTCTCAGCTAACGCTTTATCCCGGTATTCCTCAATGTATTTCATTTGGATTGCTCCTAAGATGTAACCGTGTATTTCTATTGCTGGACAAAATAAGTTCTAAGACTCCTCATTATGCCCGCCGTTGTTTGTCCGTCGTCGGTTGTTTGTCGTCCACTGCAGATCATCTGTTGGGCATAGGCAACCTAAAATATTCAATTTTCAGTATTCAATATTCAATCCTACCGCCCCTTGCCCTCTGCCTACCCTTCAGCCCTCCCCAAAGGCCCCTTCTACACCCATCGACCGCATGCCCGCACAGACCGCCTGACCTAAGGAAATGCAACCGTCGTTGGTCGGGACCATGCTATGAGTAAAGGCCTTGAATCCATTCTCTTCCAATTTATGGGTGAGTCCGGTGAGAAGCGTCGCGTTTTGAAAAGCGCCGCCACTCATGGCTACCAGATCTATGCCGGTCTCCTCTCTAAATCTCAAACATATTCCCGTAAACATATCAATCAATGTGTTGTGAAACCGTCGACTGATACGCCCGCGACTCAGGCCCTTTTTTAAATCCTCGACTACACCTTGAATAATCCCATATGTCTCTAAGATCACCGAACCATCCTGATCTCTCATTGACCAGTCATAGCTTCCCTTCTCTCTCATAGTCTGGCGCATCTCCAGTTCAATGGCGGCTTGGCCCTCATAGGCAATTTTTTGTCTGAGCCCTATCAGGGCGGAAACCGCATCAAACAATCTACCGAGACTGGATGTGTTTAGGGAATTGATCCGCTTCTCGATCATTTGCAAAACGACTGAACTTTCGTCCGCCGGGATATTGCGGACAAAATCGATGGTCTGACTAAATAAATCCTTTCCGTAGATTTTGTGGAGATAGCTCAATCCCATTCTCCAGGGGAATTTCGCAGCAGTATCGCCTCCCGGCAACACGACATATTCAAGGTGGGCCGCCCGCTTAAATGAACTCAGATCAGTCAGCAGAACTTCTCCGCCCCATATTTGTCCATCCGATCCATATCCCGTCCCATCCATCGCCAGTCCGATAACAGGACCCCGAACACCGTTCTCGGCAAGGCAACTCACTATGTGTGCATGGTGATGCTGAACGGCCAATGTTGGATAATCATCCTGTTCTCGAGCGTACTTTGAACTGAGATAATCCGGATGAAGATCATGGGCGATAAGATTGGGCTCTATTTCCAGGATGCGCTTGAGATGAGAAACCGTCAAGGAAAAGAAATCATAGGTTTCCAGATTCTCCATATCCCCAACATGCTGGCTCAAAAAGGCCCTATTTTCTTTGGTCAAACAAATCGTGTTTTTCAACTCACCGCCTAGGGCCAGTACAGAAGGCATTCCTGACATATGATCGGGAAGGAAAACCGGAATGGGCACATACCCCCGGGATCGCCTTATCTGTCGAGGCACATCATCTACGACCCTGATGATGGAATCATCGCTCCTGAGATAGATGTCGCGATTGTGTATCAGGAAGTAGTCCGCTATACCCCTAAGATTATCGTAAGCAGTCTGGTTTTCAATGTTGATGGGTTCCTCGGAGATATTCCCGCTGGTCATGACCAGGGCTTCAAACCCCCCTTCCATCAATAAATAGTGCAGTGGGGTATAGGGCAGCATGATGCCAAAATTTTTATTTCTGGGTGATATCTGTCGGGAAAGGCCATGTTGCCGCCGCTTCTTCAAAATGACAATGGGACGCCTGAAGGATAAGAGCGCCTCCTCCTCTTTTGGCCTCACATGCGCAAGTGCCTTCGCAGCACTCAAGTCCCTGACCATCAAGGCCAGCGGCTTTTCTTCGCGATGTTTCCTTCGCCTCATCCTAACGACCGCCCGATGATTCGCCGCATCCACAGCCAGATGATACCCTCCCAGCCCCTTGATAGCGACAATGTGCCCCTCTTTCAGCAATGAGATGGTGTCTTCAATGGGAGCGGCGCTGTCTATGGAAACGCCCCTTTCATCGCAGAGTGCCACCCTTGGTCCGCAATCCCAACATGCGTTTGGCTGTGCGTGAAAACGGCGGTCTGTGGGTTCGTTATATTCTGCTTGGCAGGCAGGGCACATATCAAACTTTTTCATGGTCGTCATGGCCCTATCATAGGGGATATCTTTGATAATCGTATAGCGGGGACCGCAGTTGGTGCAGTTGATAAAAGGATATCGGTAGCGGCGATCTCCCGGATCACGCATTTCCTCAAGACAATCAGTGCAGACACTGACATCCGGGGAAATAAGCGTCGATCGCTCTTCGCTTGCTCGGCTTTTCCTTATCTTAAAGATTTTGTCATGGATGACAGGGAGATCCGTGTTTTCCAGAGAGAAAATATAGGCGAGAGGAGGGCTTTCTGATTGGATGGCTTGGTAGAATTGCTCTATGCTGTGTTCGGGTCCTTCAACTTCGAGGTCTACGCCTTGGGAAGTATTGACTACATAGCCGCTGAGATTGTAGCGTTGGGCAAGCTGATAGATGAAGGGACGAAAACCGACCCCCTGAACAATCCCTTTTATGGCCCCTTTGGACCGTTTACTCATATCCTATGGGCCTACCTCACTGGATTTTACTTTTTCCTTAAGCCAATCATACCAGGCCTCAAGACCTTCTCCTGTTTTGCAGGATACTTCAAATATGGTCAGATCGGGATTGATCTTTAGTGATTCTTCCCGGATCCTGACCACGCTGCAATCCACATAGGGCAAGAGATCAATCTTGTTTATGAGAAGGACTTCCGATTCACGAAACATGAGAGGGTATTTGGCGGGTTTATCATCCCCTTCGGCCACACTGAGGATCGTGGCCTTGAAATCCTCCCCAACGTCAAACTCGGCAGGGCAGACAAGATTTCCTACATTTTCTACCACAAGAAGATCCATGGCCTTGAAATTGAATTCATGGAAGGTGTTTCTGATCATGTTTCCATCGAGATGACACGCGCCGTCCGTGTTGATCTGGACAACAGGGATGCCCTTTTTTGCAATCCGTTCTGCGTCCTGAGATGATTGTATATCCCCTTCGATGATGCCGATATTTATGTCCTCTTTGAGGCCGTCAATAGTACGCTCTAGAAGACTCGTTTTCCCGGCGCCCGGCGAGCTCATGAGGTTAAAAACCAACAAACCGTTTTCCTTAAACAAGGTCCTATTCTCTTGAGCGATCTGCTCATTTGCCTCAAGTATGTTTCTTACCACTGAAACTTTCATAAAATGCTCCTTATTGGAATGTCATTTTATATTTGGTGTGAAAATCCTTCACCTGCAGGCTGTCAAAAAATGCTTAGATGCAAGGCCTACGAAGTCCTGAGGAATGAGTCGTACAAATGAGTACGTCGCAGTGACGAAGGACAAGTGCAACGACGCAGATGGACGTTTTTTGACAGCCTGCTAGTCGACTTCAATTTCAACTATGGCCAACTCCTGCCCGCCGGTAGTCTCTATCTCCTTGCTTTCACAGGCCGGGCATACAAAGGCATATTCCTTTATCTCAAATTCCTGGCCACAGTCACGGCAGTGTCCCGTTAAAGGAATCAGGTCCATGATCAATTTCGCCCCTTCCATCTCCGTGCCAACAGTCACAATCTCAAAGCAAAAAGAGAGGGAATCCGGGACTACGGCTGAAAGTTGTCCCACATTCAGGTGAACCGATCTCAGCACATTGGCCTCGTTCTTGACCATTTCTTCCTTGATGATATCAATCAGACTCTGTGCTATGGACATTTCATGCATGGGTGAACCACTTATATCTTATAGACTGGACCGTTAATTCTATTTCCTGTCGGTTATCGGCCAAATCCTGCTATCTCCTCAGCTGACGCCTTTGCCATTTTGAATTTCGGTCATTGGGATTTGTTTGGCATTTGGGATTTGTTATTTGAGATTTATACTACGTCAACTACGCTGTGAGTGCATACAAGACAAGCAACGGTTATGTCGTTTTTACCATGCTTTGCGGCGAAACCAATGGTTGACGTAGTGTTATCCTTGCTTAAGCGCCGTTATGAGCGAATTAATCTTCTGTCTCGCATCATTGAACATGCCTGATAGGTTCAGAGAGTGATTCGCGAAAATGCTATCAGGATCCCCATTGAACACAACCAGGGGTTCAAAATCAGATCTTCCCAAATCCTCAAGGATCTTATCCACGAGCTTAACAGAGTTCTTATCCTTCAATACATCGATAAAGTCGTCTCGAATCGCCTTGAATGAGTGGCACAGGGCATAGGCGACTCCCTGGGCATAGTAGAATCCGTCATCGATTTCATACCAGGGGATATCAATGTCTACCATTTCAGCGACGCCTTCGCTGACTTTGCCCTGATCCTCAATGGAGAGCGCCTTTTGGAGGTCCCGAGGCGCGTTGATAAGTCTTGTATTCACACCTCCCATGAGTGATGCATATTGATTCAGCAACTGCACGAGATTATCTGCCCTTGGATAAAAGTGCGATCTGCCACTCATTAAGCCATCGTAAAAGGATTGAAGACTCTTGTACCCCAGTTCCCATTTGCTTTCAGCTGAAGGAAACCACCATTTGAGAGGATCATTAGAAAGGGCTGTAAAGGCCTTTTCTGCATGAGGATCGAGTTTGTCTGTTGTTCGCATCCTTGAAAGATTATCCCTAAGGACTCGAACATTGTATCGAACCACCTCCAGTTGCCCCAATTGGTGATTTGGCATGTTATCGAGAAAAAGCGTCGGCCAAAAGAGGTCGTTCGGCATCCAGTTCTCATGCATCTGTTCGATAAGGGCCTGATTCACCTTAATGAAATAAGCCCCCTTTGCCTTCTTATCCGCATCTTCAATTGCGAGGTCGCCAGGCTTTATGGAATTGACGGCCATGATGATTAGCGTCATAACCAATAGGGCCACAACCACGAAAAGGACAAACCAAGCGATTTGTTTCTTTTCCAAATTGAGTTTAAACCTCTGTTTTTTCTCTTCATTCATGATTTTTGTCCTTTGAATTCTTAATCAATACAACAGAACGCGGCATTCACTGAGACGGTTGATACATACCCATTTATCGACCAATAGATTGTAGACTAAACCCCTATCAGTTTCCAGGTCGGAAATGAGATTTTTTTCGCAAGCTCAAGGACAATTCCGCACGATAGCGGAATTGGTCAGCTTCAGAGTTGCCCGAAGGGCGAGGGCCATGGATGGCCCGAGTCAAATCAAGGAATTATGCGTCCCGCCCAAAGGCGGGAACAAGGAATTCCGCAGTTTGACGTGGAGATTGCGGAAAAGGGCCATTTCTGACCGGAAAGTTACTTTAGTAGGAAGGAGCATAACGTGTCAATGCCTTGTAGTTTTAATCAATTTTTCTCACAATAGGGGATAATTTTCTCCAGGAAAACTTGGGGGATTGGGATGGTTTTGTTTTCTGTGTAATTGAATAGGACCATGATGGACTCTCCTTTTGCATATTCGAGATTCCCATCGTCTCTGTCGCTAACCCTATATTTGAACTTGAAGCTCTTTTTTCCGATATCATCGACCCAGATCTCAAGTAAAACCCTATCACCCAATTTGACAGGACGAATGAAGTCGCAATTCATGTGGGCCAATATAAAGGGATAGTCTCCTGGATCGACAATACCCAGGACCTTATCCAAAAAGACCGCTCTCCCCTCTTCAAAATAGGTAAAAAACACCGCATTATTCACATGTCCCATCGCATCCACATCCCGAAAACGAACTGAGATGTCAGTACTAACTTTTTTATGCCCTTTCATCCGGTTGTCCTATGGAGCCCCACGGGTAAACCCGTGGCCTTCCGCGAAGGTGAATAAATATTCCAACCCAAATCAATCCTTTCCTTTCTTGATGCTTTTCTCTACCTTTTTTAATTCCTCGGCGGCTGCTTCAATCACTTCCTCGTCTTCATCATCCAGAGCCCTTGCAAGTGATTCTATGACTCTCTTTCCTCCTATTTTACCCAAAGCTTTAATCATCCTAACCTTTACATCCGTGGTCATGAAATCCTCCAGGGAACCCGCGACCCTGTCTTTGACTTCCTCATCCTCTTCTTCAACAAAGAATCTTGCCAACTGATTGATAAATCGGTCGTCATCCTGATACGCCATCAAGCGATCGGCCGCGTTTTCTCGCACATCCGGATCTTCGTGCCCTAGGGCTTCAATGAAATTATTTTTCGATTTCCTAGGCGGCGTTTTACGAGTTCGACGGGCAGTGCGTTTCTTTGGGGGCTCAATGGTTTTGACAGAGCCTCGCCCGGACTTGGAATAGATGATGATTTTTATTATGTCCGCCTCTTGAGCATTTGATCTCTTTTGACCGTAGATAATAGCCACATTGACATCGCGGCTCAAGCGCTTTAGGCCTTTTTCAAGAGGGACTCCGGAAAATTCCACTGTTATCAATTCTTCCCCATGGGCCCGATAAACAATCCGGATGGATGCCTGTTTGGAAATCTCTTTGAGCACCGATTCAAGTGGGGCGTTTTTCACCTTTACGGTCAGGAGTTCCCTCTCTACACGGACATTTAATTCTGAATTCGTGCCTGAGCCATTACTAGACTCTGCTTTTCCTGGAACAAGAGCTCCGGAAAAGATGATGCTTATGCAGATGAGGAGCACGATGTCTTTTCGCAATGGTTCTCCCACTATAAAAACTTTTAGACAGGATCACGCGATCACTTGATAGATATGGTTAAGAATTGTTGAGGATTTCTGGGAAAATAGCCATAATGAAAACAATAAACTCGTTCTTGTTTTCTTTGTGGCCTTTTCCCAGTGTTCAATCGCGCCTTGCGGGATTGAACGCCGAAAGGCAGAAATCTTGAGCAATTCTTAATCTTGTTAATCCTGTTATCTTGTCCAAAAAAAATCGACAAGCCTCTTGAAAAGACCCTTCCTACCGACTTTTTTTTCTAAGTCCATTCAGAACATCCTCTAAATTGGCATCGGGATTATCCGATAGATAATCCGCAATGACGTGAGCCACAAATGCCGTTGAGATGGAAGTACCCGCGTAGGTCCCAGGCTCTCCTTTGTGGCCGATTGGCAAGGTAGCAAATCCCGGCGCATAGAGCATGACAAAATCACCATAATTGGATTTCTCCCAGGGTTTGCCGTCCTGTCCAAGAGCGCCTACACCTATGACTGAATTGTAGGCTGCAGGGTAAAAGGGCTCCCCTGTGGGCTCATTTCCTGCGGCTGCGATGGTGATCAGCCCCTTGGAACCGGCATACTTCAGGGCATCCTCCAGGAACTCGCTCTTGGTTTCGGTTCCCCAACTCAGACTCATGACACGCGCACCGTTCTTGAGGGCAAAATCAATACTACTCATAATATGAAAGCCCGAGGTGAAACCGTTTTCATCAAATGCCCTTATGGGGATAATGGACGTTTTTTGATCAGAATCCATTCTCACACCATCGGGGCTGACAACACCCGAGGCAATCAGCGCCATTTGTGTGCCATGTCCAAGGGGATCTGAAATGGTCTCGGACGGGTTCAAGGCGTCAATTGATGCCATCACTAGGTTTTCAAGACCGGACTCCGGTAACAATCCACTATCGAGTATGGCTATTGGGACGCCCTTTCCCTTTGCGGCGTCGATCGATGCGGATGGCGATTCCAACGATTCGGCGTCAATATAAGGCGCGGCAATGGGGTAAGCATAGTTGGGTTCAACGTCGCCAATACCAGGATGCTCATGGATTTCGTCCACAAGGGATGGAATATCGGTGTTTTCAGGAAGCCGGATTTTATAGATCCCAATTGCAGGATAACTGTCTACGATTGTTCCGCCGATGTTACCTAAAAGTCGCTTGAGCGCCAGGGCGCTCATTCCAGGTTTGAGTCTTAAAAGAAGTTCATCTTGAACAAAGAGCCCGCCCGTCTTGGGGTCCCTTACAATGGATAGGACCGTTTTCTTTTTAAAGGCTTCCATCCGATTCTTCTCGCCGGGCTTAAAGACTTGGATTTCAGAAAGTTTCGGCATCGGGCCAAATGGGCCTTCAACAGATTCCCACATCAGGGCATAGTTGAGGCCTCTTAGCACAGTCTTTAGACCCCTTTCTATGTTCCCTTCGTCGAAAGACGCTGAGATGGTTGGATTGATGTCAGGATCAATGCGTACCCTGATGCCCAGATTGTCCAAACGTCGTAACACGTTTTGAAGGGGAACTTTTTCTGCGCGCACAGTAAGTTTGTCCCCGACAAGCCTTACCTCAAGGGCGTCAGCACCGGTTACTCGGAAAACAGTCAGGACGAGGATCATGGTACAGAAAAAAATTCTCTTCATGGGTTCGTTACTCTAATCTTATAATCTCTAAGTGAAACCTTTACTAAAGCCCGTTATCTTGCGTAAGTACAGTTTCGAATAAAATAATCAATTTGAGAAGCGTGAATACCAGGTTTTGCTAATCTCATGTTGTTCATGCCTTCCCACTTCCCGGTCATGTTTTTAATCAACATCCAAAAATAGGCAGGTTCATCGAGAAAATTATCCCCCCTTAGATAATCCTCATCAACCATTCCCTAGTCCACAAAATAGTCCTTTTATTGTTGCATATTCAAGGCCGAATTTTTGCCTATAAAAATCGAATTTTAATAGGGGTTTTGTAATTGGATCCTGAAAAGCAGCAGCACCATGTATGTGGAGATGGCCTATTAAAGCGCAAATATAGAGAAAAAAGTCAATTGTCTGAAGCAGGTCCCAACTCCCTGCTATTCCCTTTTCCTTATTTTCGTGAAAAAGTTGTTCGGGTGTTAAACGAGGTCATTCCATGGACAAGAGGTAGGATCTGAGATTGGATTTCTGGTTTTTGATGCGGAGTTTTTTTCTTATGTTCGCTCTGTGGGTGTCAACGGTTCTGCGCGATAGATTCAAGATAGCGGCAGTTTCTTTGGTTGTTTTTCCCTGTTTAATGAGATTCGCTATTTGAACCTCTGCTGGCGTAAGATCCTTGAATTTGGAAGACAGCTTGTTTGCGAAGGGCGAAATCATATCCTTTAAATTTCCTTCGAGAATGCGAGTAAATGCTTCCTGTCTCGGATTCAGTCCGCTTTTTTTTAATTTTTCTAGATAGGGTAACGCTGTGTCCTGAAGGTTTGACATCACCTTCAATTCAAGATCCCTCTTATCTTCATCCCTTTTCCCTAACAATACCTTCAGGGCAATATTCATTTCCTCAAGGCTGCTTGTTCTAGCTTTTATCTCCTTGTTAACACGCCTTAGTTCAGCCGTGCGCTCTTCAACTTTCTGTTCTAATTCGTCATGGGCATTTTTCAGGGCCTTCTCGGCCTCCTTACGATCAGTGACATCAATGATGGAAACCAACACCTTTGAGAACGATTTTTCGTGATCGGGAGCAACCGCCCAGCTCATGGCAATATGCTTCCTCTCCCCATTTAGGGTCCGATTTACCCCCTCGGATTCGAATTTGTTCTTCCCTTGAGAAATGGCGATGAGTTCCTCTATAAACAAGCCGTATGATTCATCATCAAATATGCAATCCAACCCTTCACAAAGTTCAGCTTTGGCTTCGGCATTGTACAACTTAACCGAATGTTTGTTCACGTCGATAATTCTCACCTTTTTCGCGCAATCCACCAGGGTTTCGGGATTGTCGCAAAAATAGGCCTTGATGTCTTTCACGCCCGAGTCTTTTAGTTTGTCCAGGAATATTTTAACCTCCGAGAAGTCCTCCTCCCACAAAGAAATCGGGCAATCTTCAAAGAGACCGCGATACCGCTTTTCACTTTCCTGCAACCTCTTTTCAATTTGGTTTTTATAAAGCGAGATCTCAATTGTTACGCGTATTTGTTCTTCTCGGAAAGGCTTAAAGATGTACCCGTGGGGTTTAATGCTCTTGGCACGATCCAACATTTCTTTATCTGCGTAGGCAGCCAAAAACACCATGGGGACATCAGATGTCTCTTTGATCCTTTCCGCCGTTTCAATTCCATTCAACTTCCCCGGCATGACGATGTCCATGAGTATCAAATCCGGTTTAAGTTGAGCGGCCATTTCCAAAGCCTCTTCTCCGTTAGACGCTATCCCTGCGATTTGGTGACCCATAGAAATAACCAGATCTTCCAGCTGGGTTGCGAGGACGATTTCATCATCAACGATCATCAGCTTTGACATATTCCGGCCCCTCACTCGAAGTACTATATCTCATGATAAAATCGGTGTCTTTGTTTGTCCAAACTTCCAGGTCGCCCTTTAGCTACCTTAAAGCCGGATTCCTCACCAGCATCATACCCAGGCCGTCAGACTTGGAAATACATCATAGTAACTGCGAATCAGAGCGCCTATACAAAAAGCTCCGATCCTGCGAGGTTTACTCGAGGGTTAAAAGACGGGTTCTAAGGTTGGCCTTTGAGTTTTTTAGACCCAATTTCCTGCGAATATTATCCCTGTGCGTGTCGATCGTCCGGCGGGACAACCTGAGGATTTCTGCAATCTGTTTGGATGTTTTGCCCTGCTTCACAAGATTGGCGATTTGAATCTCTGAGGGCGTTAAACTCATAAAACGAGTTGAGAGTTGTCGTGTAAAGGGGGAGATAACCTCATTCAAATTTGATTCAAGTATATTGACATAGATCGTCTGTCTTTTGCCCAATCCACTTTTTTTAATCTTCTCCAAATAGGGTAACGCCATCTCCCGGATATTGGTTGTAACTTTTTCCTCCAGCTCTGCTTTATCCTCATCCCGCCTTTTCAACAACACACGCAGGGCAGCATTGGCCTCTTCAAGGTTTATTGTCTTCTGCTCCAATTCCTTTTCTCTCTCCCTGAGAGCACGTTCTGATCTTTTTCGCTCATCGATATTGCGAGCAACGGCGAGCATATAATCCTTTTCACCTTCTTCGATTATCTTAACATTTACTTCCACTTCGAAAATTTGTCCATCTTTTCGTCTGTGAACGCCCTCTAGTATCATAGCCCCATTCTTGCGGACCGATACTAGGTGTTCTTTCCATGAAAACTCGTCCGAAATGATTGCCTCGATATCGATAACTCCCATTTTGAGGAGTTCTTCGCATGTATACCCGAGGTTTCTGCTCGCTTTGGCGTTCACATATAGAAATTTCCCCGTGTCCGGATCTATCACAAATATGGCATCATTTGATTGATCAATTAGGTGACGAAAAAGCTGTTGGTCTTCCTCCGCCACTTTTTCCTCTGTAATATCTTCTGCAAGCCCTGTCAGGGCAACCAATTCTCCTACTTCGTTTCTAATGGGAAAAGCGCAATTCCTTATCCATCGAATTGTTCCATCAGGGCGCACGATTCGATATTCTATTTTGCTTTCTTTGCCATGTTCTCTTTTATAGAAATCCCTAATGCGCTCGTCATCCTCTTCATGAATAACATCAAACCAAAGTCTGGGGTTTCCAATGAAGTCTTCACACTCATAGCCGTATATTTTCTCAACTGCGGGGCTTATATACTCAACTTTTTTCCAATCGGGTGAAACGATCCAGAAGATGGCGGGCATAACATTTGCCATCTGCTGAAAGTGCTCCCCGTCCTCCCTTGACATGAATGTCCCCGAATCATTATTTGCGATGGCTCTCTCCATTCCCCATATCCCCGCTTTTGATTGTCCATGGTTCGGCTTCTCGCCCATTGAATGTCCTCTGATTTATTCCTTTGTGCAATATTGCTTCATACTGCTCTATCCAAAGTCATTTCGCCAGGGTTCTGATCAAAAACGCCAACTCTCATGAAGGTATTGCGGCAAGATTTGTGAGAGGCAATCGAGACTCTTCCTATAAATTACCCTCCTTCGGGGTGCTTCTCGTCTTCAACCTCAAAAAAGCGCATAAGAACCTTTCAATTAATTCGGACACTTGTACTTTAGAACCACAGAGATGGGCATGAAGTCAAGACTGAAAAGTTGCGTACAAAATACCTAGAAAAAATCCGTATTTTTGTCGACAAGTGAAGTACATGGCCCTTAGTTTGCGTCCTCTAAAATTGGTTTATTTGAGCTAATTTAGTACTTTGGAGTACAATGGCAGATACTTTGCTGATGGTTACAGGCCAGAAGCGCATTACAATCCCCTTGAATGGGATTGTATTGCTAAATTAATCCATTCGATCGGGATTTACCTCGGCAGAGTTTGCATGAATTCTGAGAAGTTCGCTATGAAGTATTTCACACATGAGCTGTGATTTATGTCACACTTTAGTGAAAAGACGTGCTTTTTTTGCTGGATGCATTTCAGAAGATGTTTAAAGGGCGGTCTATGTATGGAGTTGGGTTGGTGTGATCAGCGGATCCGTCGCTTGAGGAGATCAATGTTGAGTATGGCGATTTGGCTGCCGTTTATGGCCACAACGCCTCGTTCACGCAACACCCTTAATTCCTTGTTAACGCTTTCCCTTGTGGCGCCAATCATGCCGGCGAGATCGGTCTGTGTGAAGTCGAGATCTAGAGTAACGAACTTGTTCTCTTCCCTGCCGAACTTCTCCGCCAGTTCAATGAGCTTTTTTGCAATCCTGTGGGAAATATTGAGGAAGCAGGTGTCTTCCAGTAGGTCGTCGGTCCTGCGAAGCCGCATAGAAAGGGAATATAGAATGGATTCAACGGCTTGGTCATTGTTCTTGAGGAACTCCAGGAAGTCTCTCCGATTCAACACATACAATTGGCTTGGTTCAAGGGCCATGGCATCTGCCGATCGGGGCATACCGTCTAAGAGGGCCATCTCGCCAAAAAAGTCCCCTTTAGAAAACACGGTCAATATAATCTCATCGCCATCTTTGGACGGGAGCGAAATCTTGATTTTTCCCTTCTTTACAATATAGAGGGCATTTCCTTCGCTCCCCTTGCGAAATAAAACCTCGCCCTTTTCTAATGGCTGTTGGGACATCATCCCAGCGAGGCGATCGCGGTCCTCTTCGTTTAGTGAAACAAAAAGTGTTACCCTGCTCAGGAATTCCTGAAGGGTCATGATGCCTCGCTGAGCTGCGGTGGCTCTTCGTTATTTGAGTGTGGAATCTTACTCAGATTTGGGTCTCCCCTCATACATCTTGATCACACCTTCTCTGACCCTGTCGATCTCTTCTCTCTTTTCTTGATAGACCTTTTGCGCCTCCGTGGGATTTTCGATGATGTGGGGTGTAATGAAGACATAAAGGTTGGTCCTATCCCCAGAATTGGATTTAGACTTAAATAACCACCCGATCCCTTTGATACCGCCCAGGCAAGGTACCTGGTAATCGCTCTGGGTAAGGGTTTCATCGATGAGGCCGCCATACACCACCGTTTGCCCGTCTTTAATGACCACGGTCGTTTTGGCAGTTCGCTTAAGCGTGGTGGGGAGCCCTACTTCCTCTTGTTCGACGACCTGCGATAACACCTGCTCGATCTTGAGGCGGACAAGCCTCTCCTGGTTTATTTGTGGCGTGATTCTGAGAGTGACGCCTACATCCTTGAATTCGTAATTGCTGAATGTCCTGTTGGCATCGGTCTCATCCTGTCTCGTCAGAAACGGAATATTGTCGGCCACCACGATCTCCGCTTCTTCATTGTCCGTGGTCATGATTTGAGGCGTGGAGAGGATATGCACAGCCCCATCCCTCTGTAGAGCGTGTATAGCAGCCCTTAAGGAAGGAAATTCAATGCCCCCGATGCTTACTGTATCGCCGAGCAGGCCGAGCGTGAAACCTTGGCCAATACTGAGCGTTCCGCCTTCATCAGCTACGCTTGGAGCAATGGGTTCGGGCGGATTGGATCCGCCAAACACTGCCTGTTTCTTACCGTCAATCGTTGCGATTTCCTCTCCCGCAAACCATTCAACGCCGAGCGCAAATTCCTTGTTCGTGCTCACTTCCATGAGCAGGGCCTCGATATAGACCATTCGGCGTGCGATATCCAACTTCTGAATCACATCTTCCAGCACAAGGAAGTCTTCTTTCTTGGCGGTAATGACCAATGAATTGGTTGCCTTGTCCGCAACGATCTGGACTTCCTTTGAAATGACAGGCGCCTTTCCTTTCTCGGGTTTCTTTGCTTGCTTTGCGGGGATGGCCGTCAATACCTTGGCCAGAGCCTCTGCATTGGCATGCTGCAGATAAACAACATGGATGTCTCCCTCGATTCTAGGGGTTTCCTTGTCCAGGAGAATTATGAGTTGCCTTATTTTGATTGTTTGGTTCTCGGACGCCAGAAGGATGAGGGAATTGGTCCTTTCGTCGTGGACGATTCGGGCGACAGGTTCTGCTGCAGCTGCGCCTTTTTTCCTGGTGGTCCGTTTCCTTTGGAAAAGAGAGGACAGAGTCTTCGACAGCACGGATGCGGTCGCATGCTCAAGAGGGACAACGGATATCTCTGCGCCGATGCCTTCGATATCTATGGTATCTATGATTCGAAGCAAGCGTGTGATATTGGAAAGTACGTCGGTCACGATCAGCATGCCGGTCGGGGGATAGGATACCATCACACTGCTCTTGGAAATGAGCGGGGCAAAAAGCTTCTTGAGATCGTTAGGATCGGCATATCTCAAAGGAATAAGCTGCGTGACCACCTTATCTTCCGGGCTTACGGCCTCCTCGCGAAGCAGGGTTTCAATGTCTTTGGATCTCGCTTGAACGGCCGGCACCACCTTAACGATTTTGCCGGCTGGCACTGTCGTGAACCCATGTATCTCCAATACGGATTCAAAAACCCTGTAAGCTTCCTCAATGGATATTTTCGTTGGGGATATAATGGTCACATTTCCTTTGACACCTTTATCGACAACAAAGTTCTTCCCGGTCAATTCGCTGATGAATTTGATGAAAAGCCGGATATCGACATCATCAAAATCGATGGTGACATATCGTTTTCCGGGCTTTGGTTCAGCCCTTTCCGACTCCTCATCTATCAGGATAGGTTGTTTCTGATTGGGTTTATCTTTTACCGGTCTCTGTATTCTCTGCTTGGTGCGTGGATTGACCGGGGTCACATCCTCTTCCCCGGCAACCCGCGCGGCTTGGGCAGGAGGGAGATGAAAGGCAAACGCCAAGGCACCCAAAAGAGTGATTGTTAATAATGTGCTATTTATATTGAATTTCATCGTTCCCTATTCCTTAACTTCAACCCTCAGAGTTCATCAATCAGTTTATTGTTGAAGAATTTTCAACCTCTGAACCTTTGAACCCCTGGCCCAGATCTGATTTCGAAATTATAGATTCGAAGCAATATTTTAAATAGCCGCAGAGTTGACCTCCTTGATAGCGGTCGTCGCGCCAGGGCGGGCCTGAACCTCTGAACCTTCAGGCCTGCATCACTCCAGTTTTTCTCCGATGATCGCTTTAAACTCCGGCATTTCCCAGAGATTCTCAAGATCCGTATCCTTTATCGCCCAATCCCTCACAGACTCACTCAGGGCCACGGCCTTTGAAAGGTATGCCAGGCTTTCTTCTAAATCCCCCTTTGTGGCGAACAGACATGCCAGGTTGTAATAGGGGTCCGCATAACCGGGGCGCAGTCGAATGGCCTTTTTAAAATTCCTCTGGGCCGATTCGTAATCTTTATCCTTGAGGTATAAGACGCCAAGATTGTTGAGGGCATCCACATAACCTGGATCTTCTTTTAGCGTTTCTCGATACAGCTTCTCCGCATTTTCCAAACGCCCGATCTTGTGCAGAAGCATCGCCCTTTCATAGGATGCCTTTGCATCATCGGTTCCCGCATCTTTTGAAGCAAGTTGATGGGTTTTTGGTTCCTCGCGACCTTGACCAACCTCGCTTTTTCCGGTAATTCCGGTCTCAGTTGGCCTGGTCTGCACGCCTTTGGTTTTTTGGAGCGCAGGTATAGGACGAACTCGCTGTGCTGTGGAAATCTTGTTTTTGGAGCCACTGAACTCTATCCATAAGTAAATGGCAATTGCAAGGGAAATGACCGCCAATGACACCCATAGCAGGGTCTTATTCTGTAAAACGCCTTTTTCTCCTGGACCGGCCGATAGGCTGGTGCCATATGAATGATATCTTGTGTCCCGTTGTTTCTGTGCCTTTTTGAGGGCTTCGTTGATTGTACTCATGATGAGTTATGGGTTTGTCGCGTTTGTTGGGTTTTTTGCGTTCATTGAGATCGATGGTTTATTCCTAGGCATCTCCTTAGCTCCTTACGTCCCGATTGTTTGACTAAATGGGTCAAACAATTTCGATTGGGTATTGCAATCAACAGGCGTTTTGAGTGTTCAGTGTTCAGTGTTCAGTGTTCAGCCTGTCGAGAGCCTCCAGGTCGAACGAGAGGGAGCTGAGGCAAGGAATCAGTTTTTCTTTCCTGAACGCTGAACCACTGAACACTTGCATTACCTGAGGCTTCGAAACAATGATAAACGTTGATTTAAAGTTGAAGGAAATTTCAAATATGTTTGGTTAGTCTTTATCTCTGGTCTTCATTGCCTGCGTTTTCTAATTCTCTTTTGAAACTGTCACTTTCTCTTACAGCCTTGTAAACGAGATTCACCAGTTCCCGCGCTGCCTGCCAACAAAGCAAGTCTTCAAACCGCTCAACCTTCAATTGCTCCCCCCAAGGAACTCAACAAACTCAATAAACTCATCAAACACTATTCTGCAGCCATTTGAAAAAGCAATGCCCTTGTCTGGGGTCCGACGATACCATCGGTCATTAGACCGAAATCTTTCTGGAATCGCCAGATTTCATGGGAGGTCGAATCGTCATAGATGCCTGTAGCCTCTACCAAATACCCGATCTGATCCAATACTTTCTGGATTTCATAAATATCCGGATCTTCCATACCCTTGGTAAGCATCATATTTTTGCTCTTGTAGGGGCAGGTCCAAGAGACCCTCTTACCCCAATGTTTAAGGATGAAATCCCTGGCAATCGGCCACTTTTGGCCCTTTCCGTCCACGGCAATAGCCCCCTGCTCTGTAACTTCACTTATCAGCAGGTATTGATTTCCGGTCGAAGGCGTTTCCTTCGGGTTGGACAGGAGCACCCGAAAGGGTTTCTTGAACATGACATAGTACTCCGGATTCATGTCTATTGAAAAAAGTCCCACTTGATCGCCATAAAAAGTGTTGCCCTTCTCCCCTCCCTTGGCGTGAAAGAGTCTAAACAGGCCTGCGAGACTTTCACTTTCGTCCAGATATGGTGTCTTTGCCCCCTTCTTAGGGTCTTCTAAGCCTGGGGCCGCATTTTGGATAGGAACTATTTTCGCAGCTTTTACCTCTTCCTTTGCAGGGATGAATTGAAGGATCTGCGCCCTGTAGCGCCACCCCCCAAACCCGACTGCTGCGATTAATAGCAATAGGAGTAAAGCCCGCAGCGCAACCCTACTCATGGACCAACCGGCTCGCCCTGTATCCCTTCTTGCATCGCCGCGAATCTCCATAATCGCTTTTTTGACCATGTCCCTTGAGACCGCGTGTTTTTCCTTTGTGTAGGCAATAAGCAGCGAACGGTCGCAAACAGCATTGATGCGCCTGGGATTTCCCTTGGAGAAGGCGTAGATCTCTTTATAGGCATTACTGGCAATTTTGAGTTGGCCCCTTCCCCCTGCCACAATCATGCGGTGTTCCACATACCCCTTTAAATCCTTGAAATCCAACGGCTTTAAATCATATCGGACCATTACGCGGTCATTGAGCTGTCTCAGTGAAGGCCTATCCAGAAGTTGGCGCAGTTCCGATTGACCCACAAGGATAATCTGTATCAGTTTCTCTCGCTCGGTCTCGAGGTTTGACAGCATTCTTATTTGTTCTAGGACGTTGTGGGACAGGTTTTGAGCCTCATCAATCAACAAAACCGCATTGCCCCCCTCACCAAAATTCTCCAGGAGAAAATCATTGAGCGCATCCACATAGGCCTTTTTAGTTTCAGTCTTTTGATCTATTTCAATGCCGAATTCCTGATTGATCATCTGCAAGAGTTCCATGTCGGACACGTAGGCATTGAAGATGAGGGCCGTCTTGGTTGTTTTTTCCAGGTGGCCCATAAGTGTGCGACTGAGGGTCGTCTTGCCTGTGCCGATCCCGCCGGTAATCACAATGAATCCCTTTCTTTCGTTGATGCCGTAGAGCAGATGATCCAGGGCTTCCTTGTGATATCGACTCAAAAAGAGATATCGGGGATCCGGTGTAAGATTGAAAGGATTTTCTCTAAATCCGAAAAAGGACGTATACACGGGCTTACCTGAAACTGTAGTTTATGATTTTGGATTGATTTCTTCTGTTTATGTCGAGACTTATCCGGGACCCGGATTTCAGCTTTTTGTAGAGAGCCAGGATGTCATCCGGCCTTGAGATGGATTTTCCGTCTATCCCTTTCAGCACATCGCCGTCCCTGAGTCCCATTTGTGCAAACACGGAATCCGGTTTGATTCTGCTAAGGGTAAGGCCATCGGCCTTACCGCCGGTAAAATGCGGCCGAATGCGAACCTGAGAGAGGAGGCTGTTGATGTTCTTGAGCGAATCCTTGATGTTCGAACGTTTGAGGGTTCGCCTTGCCCTTGTTTTCTTTGGTTTCTGAATCTTGGATTTCGTCTTTGTAGCGTTCTGCTCTTTTGTTCCCTTGCCTCCTTCTTCATCCATGATGAGGATTTCGTCTTTATCTCCCACCCGGACTATGACCTTCCCCCTCAAAATCTGCTTCACAACTGCATCTTGGACTGAATCGCCGACCCTGTAAAAACCCTGTTTTCTCTTTGCAGCATCCTTGATGACGGCCGCGGCACTCTGAGCATCCCCTGCTATGGTGCCTAAAAGGGTGACGTTTAAAGAAGCCTTCTCAAGCTCTTCGACCACTTTTTCCTCAATGGGTTTCTGGACTACTTCTTTGATCTCAATTCTTTTTGTTCCGAATATGTCTTTATCGATGACAACTTTATAATCCGCCAATCTGGGCTTTTTATGGCGTTTGACCTCCGGCGGTAGGGGCAATGATACTTCCCTTGTGTTAACAGGCCTCAGATTTGATCGGACAAATGCATAGAAGACCTCCACCGAGATGTATGTAACGATGGTGAGAAGGACAAGATTGAGAATGGTATGGAAGGGTCTCTTCATTTTTATGTGATGTTGATTTTCGGCTCTTTGAGCGTGCCGTATATGGTGAGGGGAAGATTCCCCCTTCGCATTCGTTGTTTAATGAGCTTAGCGGTATCCAGATCTTCCAATAATTGTTCCAATAAGGTGGCCGAAGGTTTGATCATGCCTTTAAGGCTTATGCTGCTGCCTCCGATGCCGGTACCCATGGCAATGTTGCCGGTGAGGCTGCCTTGAAACGCCTTGCCTTTGATCTCAAGCCGAGAAATATTCACGTTTCTTCTTTCCATGGCCATCTCAATGGTTATATCGCCCAGATCAACGGCTTCCAGACGCAGTTTTGGATGCAGACTAAGATATTCAAACCAAACATCTTTTAACCTCAAGTCGACCTTTGCGGTTCCATCAATGAAGGATCCCCTATTCCCTTCATAGGAAAGGCGCCCGTCCAATTCTCCCTCAATGGATCGGTCCGAAACTTCTTGAAGATAAGTCATGCCGGCCATATCAAGACCTTTGATGGTCGCTGTTGTATTGACCGGGCCTAAAAATTCAATGCTCTCGAAATCAATGTGACCCTTCAAGGTGCCATTATAGCCTTTGGCCTTGAATAAACACCTAGGACGATCTTTTAGAGATGACCAAAAATCGGCCGTTAGTAGGATATCTTCGCTCCTGACAAGCTCCCCCTGCTGACCGCTTTTCAGGGAAAGCGTTGTGTCCTTGAACCTCAACCCCAAGGGGAACCAGGGTCGAATCGAATTAATCTCAAGGGCGTACCTTGAATCCACTGCACTGGCAGCGCTTGCCAGATAGTCACCAAGGGCTTGGGAAGGGAACCGGTAATAAAGCAGTGCACACAACAGGAGTAGACAATAGATGCCATACCCCGCCCATTTCTTTTTTCTCCACATGAATTTCAGCATATTTTACTATTTCCCCTGAAGGTTCCCCGTTCCGGATGGATGGGATAAGAACCTTTAACCCAGCATCCCTAAACCTATGAACCCTGAACTCCCTGCCCGCCATAGCTTTAGCGACGGCGGGTTGAACCCACTATCTAACCCGCCCTATAGGTAAATATCTGCATGGTCACCCTTAAGGTTTGGGTATTGCCTTTGGATAATTTTTGGATTTTAGTTCTTTTTATTTTGAGCAGATTTCCCGAATACTCAAGCTTGTATAGGAAGTTGACGAGCTGGCTCATGTCAATACCCTCCAGCTTCATCTCCATACCTGCGGCTCTTAAATTCTCCGATTTCTCAGAGGCGGAGAGTGGTTTCATGTACTGAATATTCTGGTTAATGCCCACTTCCCGGGAGATGCCCTCAAGAAAGGAGAGGAGTGTGAATTTCTTCCCACGATTAGTGAGAGACTTTTCCGCCTCGCCTCTATCGCTTTTGAATGCATCCCACTTTGTCTTCAGGCCTCTCATGGCGGCTAAATCAGATTCCTTTTTTGCGATATACTTGGTCAATACCTTTTGCCTCGCCAAGGCCGGTGACACGATGAAAAGATAATAAAACACGGATAGGACAATGATGCCTCCCGCCAGTATAAGGGTTAACTCTCTGCGGTTAATCCTCATTTGCTTTTCCCTATGGCAAAATTGAATTTAAAAGTCTGGTCTTTTCTGTCTATTTTGGCGCCAACGAGCTTAATTGTCTTGAATAGGCCTGTAGTTGCAAGCTTTTTCTCCAGCTTATCCACCGTTTCTAAGGAGCCCGCATTCCCATCCAGTCTGATCTCTTCCCCTTCCACTGAAAGATTCTCTATCTTTACATCAGAAAATCCGTAAACCGCTTCAGTCAGGATCTTGAGGACTTCCAATACGGTTCCACGCCCACGCATGGTTTCAAGCCATTCAAACCTATTCATTTCAGTCTCAACCCTTTGACTGAACTGGGCCAACTCCCGCCCCTTAATAATGCCCGTAGCATTTGGGAAGGCTTCCACAAAAATCTCTTTGGCGCTTGCCTTTAGCTCAGAGTAGTGTCTCTCAAGAGATTGAAGCTTGCTATAGAGATTAAAGGTGAAGAAACCGAGGAGGAGAAGTATTGAAATCACAACAACTGACATATACTTGAGGCTCACTGAGTTGGTGAGCTCGAATTCCTCCTTCCTCATATCAATGCTTTTCACCGGCGGATTCGCGCCGCTGATCGCCAGGCCAAGGGGGACGCTTAGCTTTGATTGAAACCCGGTCTCAATTTCCCCTAACCGATGTTTTACTTTATCAAAGGGTCGCCATGATGATGTTTTGACGCCCGTCTGAGCCTCAATCGATTCTGCCAGACCATCATCATCCGAACCGATGCCGGTTAAAAGGATCTGCTCCAGTTGGATGCCTTCTCTCTTGAGGAGATAGAGATTATATGTCTCAAGGAGGCTCTCGATGTTCTCTATCCTTTTCGGCATGACGCGAATGAAATCGAGCGTCCCTTGGTGAATGACCTGAACCGAGCTTTTCCTGTCGTCCAGATGAATGATGGAGATGGTCTGCTGCATGTCGCCATTGCGGCTGTAGAGGTACAGGGAGTAAAGGGCCATATCATCAATGCTGACGGCCCTGGGTTCTACCCCCACCTCTAAAAAATGGGCCAGTTGCTCCGACAAAAGCGCCTTGGGGACTGCAAAAGTGGCGACGTCGCCATCGCCTTTTGGCGGCAAAAAATCAACGATCATGTCATCTATGGGTTCCGGCAGATGCGGTTCCATTTGGTATTTGATGATTTTTTCAAGCTTTCCGAGGGTTGCAGGCGGCATCGATATCTGTCTGACAATCGCCTGAGATGTGGAAAGGCAAGTGACAATGGTGTCGTTGAGCAGTTTCTCCTGCCTGAGAAAATCTTGAAGCTCCTGCCGAATCTGATCGCGACTCTCTACTTCCTTTAAGGCGATGTGATCGACTTCGATTGAATTCAGGGCGTTGTATACGCGCACCGCGCTCATGTAGCGGTTGCCTACAGAGAGCCCAACCACGTACTTCGGAGCCAGGAATTCTTTGAATGGATTGAACATAGGTATCAGTTTAGCCCTCTTAAATTATGCGGAGGCTCAGCCATCTCCCCGGCCCCCGCACAATCAAACACGCTTTCAAAGCGTTAAAAAGTTACGAATATTGCTAGTTGACTTGCCAGTAAACCAACCTAAACGCCTCTCCCTCTCGCATTGCCACTGCCTTAATGCCCGATGAGGCATCCTGACTTTTTCCTTCAGTCTCTATGGTGTAAGCGCTGCTTGTCACGGTTATCAGGTTTTTTATTTCGTCGAACAGGGCTTGATCAATCCCCGAAATATCTTTTAAACCTTCGATGCTTGTGAATCGCTCTTCTTGACGATACTCAAGGATGGCCTCCGCGATCGAGGCGTCAATTCTTTCACTCAAACACTGAAGGATTTCATTAGGCGCCGTGTTTATGTTGATTTTACCATCCGAATAGATAGTCAAAAAGTCAAGGAGGTCTCTTTCGCTTTCTTCGCCAAAACTCTTGATTTCATTGATTCCCTTTACAAGGAAAACCTGCCGGACGGTAAGAAAAGGCCCATTCCCGCATTCATAGGGGTCTTCAAGGCCCTGATAATAATAATTCTCGGCACCCTCCATGCGTTCCTCATTGTCGATATCAAGCCAATCCAGAACCGGCTTGACCATGCTTTCTTCCAGGGCGAGGATATGAAAGAGCCTTGTCAGCTGCAATTCCCTTATTGAATCAATCTCGCCGTCTTGATTTATGAGTGAGTTTATATTGAACTTGCCGCTCTCATCTACTATCGTGCCGGATATAGAACTCCCTGCCGGGAAGGCATCCGGGAAGGATTTGGCATCGATCTCATCCCACCCTTCCTCTAATTTATCCCACGCCTTCTCTTTTTCAATCTTTATTAGGGTTGCCAGAGCGAGATGAACGCCGGAGCGCGCCATTTGATGGGCCTTATACCCATCCCTCGAAAAACCGGCAAGGCTGAGTTCTATATTTGACTCCTCAGAAAAGGCTACGGTCAATCCGGTCAGTGTTGCGATCACCAGCAGCGTAATGACCAAAGCCGCGCCCCTGTGCCCGACCTGCCTATTCCCTTTGGGAGTCTTTTTACTCATATCCTTGAAACCCTGACCCGCAAATCCCATTCTTCTCATCCGGCAACCAGTAACGAGCAACCAGTAACGAGTAACCAGTAACGAGTAACCAGTAACGAGTAACCAGTGCTCCTGCTTATTACTCAAACCCCGCCGATCCAGGCCGAATACTTGTCATGAAAAGCCGTTCATGGCCCCGGTCGTCCTTCAGTGTTATTTTAATGGTGACCAGGGACGGGAGGATGCCCTTTTTGTCTCCCTCAAAGGTGTCCCATTCCTCCGATTCGACACCGAGATTGTCCTGAAAAGAAACGTCAAACCCTAAAACAGATGTCGCCAGAGCGTATGCCTCGCCTCCCGTGAAGAGATCTTCATCCACCCTGCCGTGGTCTCGTCTATAAAGAATCAGGGCTTCGCGCTCGGGGTCTTCTTCCAGATAATACCCGATCTCACAGAGGTCCGTTTGGAGGTCACTTTTGCTTAAGGACACATGAGCCAGACTGCTGAAGTCTAGTTTATCGGCCGACCTGCCACCTATCTCCTGGTCTTCACCGACCATTCCGAGTATCGGTTTTTCAATTTGCACATGGGATCCCATATAGGCCGACTCAATGTCCTTGCTCAAGCGGTCGATGATGATACGTGCGGGTTGTGAAATCTGGCTGCTTCGGCGGGCGATATGTATAGATTCCACATTGGACGCATAGGCCCCATAGATCGCCGTCATGACAATCGCCACAATAGCAACGCTCACAAGGACTTCCAACAAAGTCAGGCCTTTAATGCTACCCATAATGAAGCGACCCTGTTTCTTTTTCATTTGGATTCTTCAATTCACGATTTGCATTATTTAATAGTCAGTGTCTAAGGCTTCCAATTATGCCGTCCCAATTTTCAATCTTCAGTATTGAATATTCAGTTTTTTGGTCCCCAAATTCCTGAATCCCTGAATCCCCCTATTCCCAATCTACAATCGTCAATAGTCAATAATCAATCATCACCCCTCCCCCTATACACATAGGTTTCAACAGACATGTCCTTGGATTGGTTCCCTGCCTCCAATAGAACGCTAACCTTCACTTTGAAAAGATCGGCCAAGTCCGCCACTTCCATGATTTCCTCTCGAAACAAAAAACCCGGGTATTGATCCCCAAATTCACCTGTATCGGAACCTTCGGCTATCACTTCTGAAGCCTGTATCTGAGAAATCCTATGTTGAGCAAGATGCTTGGCCATGGTGATGAATTGCGCTTCCGATTGAAAATCCAAATTTTGGGCCTGTAGACGGAACACAGCCAACAGAGCAATCGTTATAAGGCCCATTGAAATAACGATCTCAAGAAGGGTGAATCCTCTATTTTGACATTCTCTTTTCGATGTAGGTGTCATGTATCTCCACTTGTCCGGTCAAGGGATTAATCTGAAGGGTATAGGCCTTGTCGTTTTCGTTTCTCAAATGGATCAGGCTTCTTTCAACGCTGCCGTTTGCGAAAAACCGGATCCTGGCTTCCCCCTCCTGGACCTTCCCCTCCGAGAGTATGACCACATCTTCGAATGTGACCCCTCTTGGCAGATAGGCGGCCTTCAACTCCTCTGTTTTTTCCTCACTCCTCCAAGTTAACGGCTCCTGCTCATCAGAATTGGATTCAATAGGGTAGATGGCATTTTGGCCGACCCTGATTCCCAGGACCTGTTCCTTATGCATATAGGCCGCCTTGCCCCTCAGTTTGTTTATTTCACCAATGATGATGCGCGATGCAAGACGGAGATCGCCTCCTGAAAAAACACTCTCGATGCGGATCGTGAGGAACATAGAGATAAGTCCGAGTATGAAGAGTAAGACGAGGAGTTCAAGGAGTGTGAAGGCACGCATCCTATTCTTCTTTAATGATCCAGTTCCCAACATCAGCATCCTCACCCTCGCCCCCTTCTTCACCATCCCCTCCATAGGACCATATATCAAATTCTCGATTATGGACTCCGGGACTCATGTACATGTAATCATTGCCCCAGGGATCCTTTGGAAGAACGCCTTTCTCCAGATAGCCCCCTTCACGCCATTTGGTGGGAAGCCTCCCAATACTCGGTTGTTCCACAAGAGAGCGCAGGCCCTGTTCGGTAGTGGGATAGAAGGCACTGTCTAGCTTAAACAGCTTAATGGCATTCTCCAGGGTGCCAATGTCGAGTTGAGCTTTTGTGGTTCTTGCTTCCCCCGGTCTGTCCATAATACGAACAGCAATCAAACTGGCGAGGATACCCAGTATGGTAATCACGATAAGTATCTCCAGCAGCGTAAAGCCTCTCATATTGCGGGATTTCAATATTTCAGAATATTTCCTTTTCATGTGCTCCCTTCCTGAAAATGCCTCCTTTTCCTGTTCATCAAATTCAGGGCCAACAGTTTGGCTATTTAATGACGCCGGTCATATCGAATATAGGAAGGAGTATGGCCATAACCATGAATCCAACCATAACCCCCATGCCAAGTATGACCACCGGCTCAATAATGGACGTGATTGAAGTCAATGCCGACTCCACATCATCTTCATACACTTCTGCTGCCTTACCGAGCATCTCTTCCAATTCACCGCTTTGTTCCCCTGCCTTGATGAGTTGAACAACAAGAGGCGGAAATCGCCCGGTGTTTTTCAATGGGGTCGCAAAGTCCTGACCCTCTCCGACGAGCTTCTCCGTGTCTTTGATGGCCTCCTCCATGACCCGGTTGCCCATGGAAAGCCTTGATATCTCCAGGGCATTGACCAGAACTATGCCGCTTTTTAAAAGGATAGAAAGGGTTCTGGTGAATCTTGCGATGACGGATTTCTGGTGTATTTTGCCGAGAAAAGGCGTAAGGATTCGAAGGCGATCCCATATCCGCCGCCCCTTCTCAGATTTGATCCATCCATACAAAACCGCCAACACAAAGACTATTCCGAGTACTAACAGCCACCAGAATTGTCTCATGAAATTCGTCGACCAAATAAGTGCGCGCGTGGACCAGGGGAGGGCAAGCTCCATCCCCTCAAAAATACCGATCACCTTTGGCATTACAAAGGACATGAGGAATATGAGAATGATGGTACTTATCATGAGAAGAAACAGGGGATAGGCCAGGGCCGCCTCGATCTTCTTTCGCAACTTGGCCCTTCTTTCTGAAAAATCGGCCAGACGCCTCAGTATGATATCCAAGGCGCCTCCCGTCTCACCGGCCTTCACCATATTCACATGGATATGCCCGAAAACTGTAGGGTGCTCTGTCATGGCTTGGGATAGTGAATCGCCCTCGACAACTTTTTCCCTAATCTGCGTGAAAATCGTTTTCAATCGTGGATGCTCAGTCTGGTCAATGAGGCCGCTAAGGCACTCAACCAGGGGCAGGCCTGAAGAGACAAGGGTTGCAAGGTGTCTAAAGGCCGTTGTGACTTCTACGGGGTTTATACGTCTGAAAGGGGCCAGACGCGACAACAAGGATGACTGGGTTGACTTACTTGTCTCCTCCTTGACTTCCCTTATCTCCATCGGGAAGATCAGGTCCTGGCTCAATTTGAGCCTGGCAGCGGAGGGGCCGTCAGCAGTAATGATCCCCCCTACCTTTTTTCCGCTTTTGTTGAGAGCCTTATATGCAAAAACAGGCATGATTTAAATGAGTCACTCTTTAGTAAATTATCATTCCCTTCATCGAGCATCCAGTAACGAGGAACCGGCAACGAACGCCTTTTTTCTTTTTCTTCAACCCCTGAACCTCTGAACGCTGAACCTTTGCCCGCCATAGCTTCAGCGGCGGCGGGTTGAATCCTAC
>CAYWMP010000023.1:34392-45479 GCA_964459445.1 uncultured Desulfobacteraceae bacterium | reverse complement strand
GCCGTCGCAGAGATACTCCTGCTTGGGATCACCAGTCATATTGTCAAAAGGAAGCACCGCAATAGACGGCTTTTCGGGTAACGGGAATGCCATTTTTTCAACAGAGGCGGGCTCAACCTTTTTTGATTGCTGAAGATAGATGTTCCAACCAATTAAGCCACCTGCAACCACAACCAGCATGACAATAGCGGCCAACGCTGTCCTGCGTGAAAGCCGGCCCAAAAATCTTTTCTCACCGATCACTTTGCCTGCGGCATCAGGTTTCATCAAGACCCGATAGGCACCCACCGGCTTGGGTATATTTTTAACTGACCGTTCGCCCAGATATTCATAACCCAAAGGCAGCTTAGTCTCAATTTGATCAAAAGCTGTCTTAGAGACGCAGATACCCCCGGGATCTGCTAGTGATTCCAGTCTGGCTGCGATATTGACCCCATCACCGTAGATACGGTCTTCCTCATCAATAACATCTCCGAGATTGATTCCAATCCGAAACTCCATTCTACGGTTCTCAGCCAACTCTGCGTTGCGGGTTTGAAATTCATTCTGAGTAGCCACAGCACATTGCACCGCGTCAACCACACTGGAAAACTCGGCCAGCACATTATCCCCTGGTGAGTCAACGACTCGACCCCGGTGCTGTTTAATCAGCGATGACATGATTTCACGGTAGGTGGCGATAGTTTTTACAGTCGCGGCCTCATCCTCTGCCATAAGACGGCTGTACCCAACTGCATCTGCGCTAAGAATAGCGGCGAGCTTACGCTTAAATCCTTCTTCTGCCATAATGGCGCCCCCTTTTTAAGGTTTTATACAGAGGAACTCAATATGTGGACTGTTCGAAGGAACGCAAAAATTAGATGAGAAATGGGATTCGATTTAGTTTATGAAAGCTAGCTTCAGGTCAGGTTGAATTGGAGTATTAGAAATAATTCAATTGGATTTATGACCAAATCGGTGGAATTTAGTCAATCATTTCAATCCTTGCTTCAGCATAGCCCTCCATCTATTTCGATTACGATTTGTAACTTTAGAAATTGGTCGATTCAAAGCTACCAAAATAAGCAGGTCGAAAAAAGGCTTTGAAGATTCTTTCTACTCCTTGCCATAGAAATAAGTCTGGCCTGACTGATGCTCTGATACTCAAAACGAAAATCTTATGATGACCGAAAAAGGTGAAACCAATACAGGTGCAATTTCTGTTTTGGTAGATTGATAGAGGCCGGAGGCCTCCGTTGTCAATCGGAAAGAGATTTGGTGGTGAAGGTTTTTCTGGAGTTTTAATGGTTTGGTTGAAACGTGGAGCTTTACCATTTAGTCTTAAACGATGAGATTAACATAGAATTTGTTGATATATCCATAGAATTTTGAACTAGAGGTAGGCTGCTGGAAACATGGCAGACAAGCCTTTCAGATCCCTGGCGAAAAGAACCAGGCCTCCAGGCGGGCAGACTCCTCGCTGGCCTCTCGCCAGATTAGGTATTCCCTGGTTTGGTTCAAAGCAATGAGTTTTGTGCCCTGTTAGCGTTGATCAATCTAGCCCATTTCTCTGATCATTCGCTCATATTCGTCATGAGTGCCGCTCCAAACCCAGATGAAGTCCTCACCATCTTCTACCGCAAGTGCCCTGTAATTTAGTCCAATTCTTGCAGACCAAAACTTGCCGACTTTCTTGAAATGGAGGGATGGATGGGAAGGATTAGCCTTTAGTAGATCGAAGTTCTTCTTCGATATTTTTTGAATGGATTCAGGAAGATTATCGAAACATTTCCAGAAACGATTCGTTGTTCTGTGCACCTAGAGTTCCTTTAGATTCCCCGTGGATTTATCGTCACGCGCTTCCTTGATTAGAAAATCAAGCTTACCTGACCCCGAATCTGCATCAATCTGTTTATCCCATTTCTTCCAATCCCTCTCAGAGAACCACAGTCTCAGCTTGCTATATTCCTCGTCTGATAAGGATTTGATATCGGTCTGGATTCTTTCTACTTTTGTCATAATCTGACTCCTCCTTTCTCGTTTCTCACTTGGAGGTTTAAGGTTGCAACTGCTATCTACGACTATCTGCCGCGAAAATGGCTTACCTTGAAACTACAGTGGATTAAGCTCTAGGTATAATACCTGCTATTCTTGAGCTTCCCGAGAATATACAATAAAAGATCAACAGTTTCAATGTGGAGATTTCTTCTTCTCGACCCTACGAAGGGGAACGTAGGTTCAAAGGTACCTTCTGCCAAAATCTTCACGGGTTGATATGGAAAGAATTACCTTGGCAGGCTTATCAACGACATCCCGCAATTACCCACATTTCCCAATATTCTCACCACGGCCCCTACGTTCGCGTTCGGTATAGGCTTGACATAGTATGCATAAAATGACAAATTTATGCATAAGGAGGTGAATCATGAGAACGACACTCGATATTCCGGAAAATTTGATTAATGAGGCTATGAAGGCTACCCATATCAAAACCAAAACCAAGGTGATTGTTACCGCCTTGGAAGGATTGATCAGGAAATCAAAGATTTCCGATTTGAAGAAGTACAAAGGCAAGATTGATTTGAAAATGGATATGGACGTCATCAGGAAGCGACAATGACGGTAATCGTCGATACATCCGTTTGGATTAATTATTTCAGAAATGGGAGCGACTCGGCAAAGCTTGATTCCCTGATTGATGAAGACCTTGTTGTTGTTAATGAACTCATCCTAGCGGAATTGGTTCCATTTTTAAAAATTCAAAAACAGAGAAAAATTATCAAGCTATTGTTCGATATTGAAAAGTTGAATCTAAACCTCAATTGGGATCAAATCATTGAATTTAAATATAAATGTCTAAAACGCGGTTTGAACGGAATCGGCATTCCAGATTTAATAATTGCCCAAAATGGAAAACAAAATCGCTGCGATATTTATTCATTGGATAACCACTTCAAACTCATGAAAGACGTTCTTAAATTCAAGTTGCTGGAGTAAGAGTGATCCTAAAGTGGAATTGTGGTTGGAATTTATGATTCGTTTGAAGATGGTTGTTCACATGCAAACAACTAAACAGCAACGGGCGTCATAGTGAAGATACGTGCAGAGCGGGAAGCAGTTTTTAGGTCTCCTTTCCGTAATGCAGCTCGGATATCATCAAGTTTGAGGACTTCATCCAGTGACAGGTAGGGCGACCAGCCATCGTTCTTATCAATCAACTCAATATTGACTTCAGCCACATATTGCCCTTCATGAATATATCTGATTCGCTTTGCAGCAAACAATTGATCAAGGCATATTACCGAAATAGGTTCATCGGCGGGTGAGGCATGTTAAGAGGAACGGTCTCTCCTAAAAACCCTAGGCAGCATATCTAATAACTTCTAATTCAGCCGCCGCATCCACCTTTTGGATGATTTCATCAATGCGTTTCATTACAGGATCATCCAATAGATATTCGCTGCAATTATCGCACTGAAACAACGGCACATCCTTCATGATAATGATAGTTTCTTTGTTGACCTTGAACGGAAGATCTGTGTCTATAGATGCCATTTTAGATCCACATACATGACACTTCATAAGGACCGCCTCCTTACTTTGAGATTTTCTTCCCATTCTTCCTGGGTAGGATAGTATGAAGTAATTACTCGGACATTATCACCCTCTAAATCGGCAGCAAACAGCACATGGAATATTCGATTTTGAAAATGATAATAGACAAGATAGCTTGGGAAGTATCTATCCTTCGGATACTCCTCTATAATTTCATAGCTGGTGACTGAATTGAGTATCAATTCCCTCGGTATGAATCTGCCCTTCATCCTCATGTTAACATGATACGTCCACCTAATTTTTCGTCGCCTTACGCATTCTATTATAAAGCCCAAAGGATTGTCTGGATTTAAACGATCCATCATTCTTGGTTAACCCTTATCTTGATAGGCCTTCTTACTCCCATGAAGGATAAAGAGTAGCATAGAACATATTCAGATTTCTATGAAAATTGTGCTCTGAAGCATTTGAGGAGTATGTGAAGCATGGCGAATAGCCTTTCAGGCTTCGGGCGAATAGAACCAGGCCTTGAGACGGGCGGGCCAGATGCGCGGGCTTCGGAGCCTTCTCCAGGCGAGGCGGGCATTCGCGAGTTGATTTGGATCGGGATCGAGGTTGCCGTAAACGTCCTGATTAAACAGATCGATAATCAAGGCAATTTCATGGTTGAGCCCCGGGAATTGCCGAACCAGGCGTGAGCCGTATTCAAGGGGCGTTTCGCAGGGAACGTGAGGCAACCCACAACGGGAGCCCCACCGGAGCAGCCGCGCGTACAGGCGCCCGGCACGCCCATAGACACTCCCTTTTCGGATCATCCATGCGAAGAATGACACTAGGTGGGTTTTTGCTATAGAAATCAAATGCAGGAATAAATCCCAAATACCTAGCCTCTCTTGTGCCTGAGGCCTCCTTGAAGCAAGCCACCTGATTAGATAGAATACTACAAAACCAAAAACGATCAGTGAAAGCAATCCTAAATAGCTTGTAAAAAGCCACGTCAAAATTTTTCCAGACAGGCCCCACTCGTCGCCCCTTGGCACATAACCTACTTCAGGTGATTCGGGAGGACCGAAATTTCGCGGTTCCATCTGGCACCCCTTTGCCAAGAAAAGGAGGAGGACCGTTTCAATGAAGGGGATTATGGGCTTCGACACGGTCTTAAGTAGACCATGACCCAACTCGGCAGCATTCCTCAGGGAAGGCAGTAAAAGGAGCACGAGACCTCCCCCGAAAAGCAGCGCAAAAACCATAAAGCTCAAGACCACACCGATGCCCCTATAGGTGGCTATATAACCCCTCTCAACCACATCCCCATAGCGTGCCAATCCCATGCCCAGGAGCCCAAACACAAAAAAGGCGACAAAGCAAAACGCTGCGTTATTGTCGGGATTTAGAGAAACGCCTCTTGACAGCATCAGGAGTTGGATAAGCAGCAAGAGGAGAAAGGCGGCTGCACCGAGATCAAATAGCGAGGGAATGGTATAGCGTTCAAAGGATTTGCGGGCAATCCAGACACCACCTATCCAGAGCACCAAAGTCCAAAGCAAAACAAGAATCAGGAGTAGCCATTCCAGGAAGGTGCCCTGCTGGGCGAGCAATATCGCGATCCATTGACCCGATCCGAAAGCATGGAATCCATCCAAATAGAGGTAAACCATTCGGAAGACAGCCCATATGAAACCCACTGCGTGGATACCGATCTTTGCGAAAACCCGCCATCCTCGCCCCAGGTGAAGCCGGGTGATGATGATTGCAAGGGTCAGGATCAAGGCCCCATCAGGCAAAGGGAAAGGACGGCAATCCATGATCGGCATGATAAAGGAGGTCCAGGCATAGATCCAACTCAGCAGCATACCGCCGCAGAGGATGATCAGAAAACCGTTCCTCGACCCTCTCATAGGTCCTTTTCCTCCCCGGGAACAATTTCATCCATGCCCGAGCTCCTCGTTACGCCTGGATATTGATCGTCATGAAAGCCGGGTGACTTTCGGGCATGGACAAACACGATTGGGATATTCCGATTGCGCATATAGGCCTTTATCACGGCGGTCGCTTCGTCCTTTTCATAGGTGAAGGCAATGCAGCTCACGGCCCAGGGCAGATTATAGTGGTGCAGAAGGATATCCATAAGAGGTCCCTCGGTCTTCGTCTTTACTCTGGCGAGGGCCTCCAGGATCATAGGGAGTTGGACGGGACTTCGGGATATGGGTATGATCAAGGAACCACCGCCTGCCATAGCACCGTTGGTGGCAAATCCTAGGGCGTGTCCCTGTTGATCCAGTAATACGGCGTAGGACGCAGCCTTTTCGACGATTGCCTCGAATTCCTCTTCTCTCCCGGATTCTGCGAATTGGCAAGCATCGAGAAGAATGAGGGTTTTTTCCTGTTCCGCCGGCTCACAAAGCTTTTCCTGGAGTCGGTTGTGGCGCGCGCTGGTTTTCCAGTGGATGCGTCGAGCCGGGCTGCCAGGTTGGTAATCCCTTGTGCCATTGACATAAACAGGATCTTCAATCGGGCTGCGGGCGCCGGGAATCCCGTAAAATTCGCGTCTGGGGAGGGATAGGGGTTTTACTTCCACGAGGCGCGGGTAGACGACAATTTCCACGGAGGCCGGGATTCTTATTTCTCTTGCTTTGAAACCGAAGAGATCGCCAACCATGAACTCCTCTAGTCCCACACGATAGAGCCCGCGCCGTTGGGGGGATAATTCTTTTTGGTGACTTGAGCTCTGATACCAGAGAAGACCCCATTCTTCGGAAAAGACCGTGTTCTCATGAATAGGACCAAAGAGAGATCTATCAAGGCGCAGAGCGATCCTGAGCAATACCGGCAGGAACTTCGCATTGGTGGTATTGATGCGCAGTACCAGTTTTTCATCCGGGAAGACCCTTCGCTTGTCTACTTGCAGATCGCATCTGAGATGATGGTGGCTCCATCGACACCAGATGTCCGCCCCGAAACCGATGCCCAATAGCACACCTGTAAAGAGGATCAATTCGAGAAATCCGTAGAGCAAAGCAATGAAGAAGAAGATCCCTAAAATAAACTGGACCAGATGCACCACAAAGACGGATGCTAATCTTTGTTCCTGAATTTGCATGGGGTTAACCTTGGTGAGTGGGCGCAGGCACTGGAATCTGCTCGATAATCTCCTGAAGGAATCGTTCGGGGGTCTCGCCCCTCAATCTTTCCTCTTCCTTGAGGATCAACCGGTGCGCCAGTACCGGATGGGCCAGGTATTTAACATCGTCTGGGAGGATATATTCACGCCCCCGGATTGCCGCAAGACCCTGGGCGGCACGCATCAACCCCAGGGAACCTCTCGGGCTGGCGCCGAAGCGCAGGGCTTTACTGCTTCTGGTGGCCCTCACAATCTCCGTGATATAGTCTTTGATAGGCTTTGAGACACGAACCTGTTCTCGTGCCTCTTGCATCTCCACAAGCTGTTCGGGGCTCGCCAAGGGCTTGAGATCAGCCAGGGGATCTCCTTCTTGAAAACGTTCCAGGATCGAAATTTCTTCTTCCTGTTCCGGATAACCCAGATTTAACCTTAGGAGAAACCTATCGAGCTGCGCCTCGGGCAGGGGAAAAGTTCCCTCAAGCTCAATGGGATTCTGGGTCGCCATAACATAGAAAGGCATGGGAAGCGGGTAGGTGGTGCCGTCGACGGTTACTTGACGTTCCTCCATGCTTTCAAGGAGGCTGGATTGGCAGCGGGGTATGGCGCGGTTTATTTCATCTGCCAATAGGACGTTTGTGGCTACGGGCCCCTCTTGGAAATGGAACCGGCCGGTCCTCTGATCGTAGATATTGAAACCGGTGATGTCGGATGGCAGGAGATCAGGCGTGAATTGAACCCTTTTGAAAGACCCGCCAAAGGTCTGAGCAAAGGTCTTGGCGATCAGCGTCTTTCCCACACCGGGCACGTCTTCTATCAGAGCATGCCCTTTAGCAAGCAGGGTCACCAGGATTAATTCGAGAACATCTTTTTTCCCGACAATCACCTGAGACATGTTCTCGATCATTCGGTTGCAAAGGGTAAAATCCATTGCACATCCTCCTATCCGTTCCTTCACCCAGGACAGCCAAGGAACTTTAGTGCGTTAGCAAATGGAAGCCCGGTTTCAACCTAGCGCAGTATAGTTAAGGATGGGTTTGCGAGTCAAGAGAAGGGTGATTAGAGAAAGGGGCAAGCTAATACAGCCCTGGCGGTTCATCAATAGTTAGACTTCAATTCTCTCATCGAACTTGACGGCGATTCCCGATGAATCCATATTCGCGATTCTACCGCTCACTTTTATATAGTCCATCCTTTTAGGGGATTGAAAAGTAAGCATGATGCCCTGGCCCATGCTGAATGACTCATTGGTCTCAACAAAGGTTCCCCCGCTGCGGATGTCTTGGATATACCCTCCGTAAGCCCTGCCTTGCACAACAAAATCGGTGTGGGTTAACCATTCTTTGTATGGTTCACTATTAGGTTCATTGATTGTCTGTTTAGATACTTCGACGATTTCACTTTTCACTTCAACCAATGGGGCGGAATCATGTCTGTTAAAATCAATCTCCTTGCACAAGCTTTTGATTTCGTTGGTCGCCTTACTCTGAGGCGCATGTTCGAGCACAGAAACCCCTTTCACAAAAGATTTAATGAAGTCGATGCGATGATGGATCTTGGTATCGAATAGATTCATGCCGTAGGTCGTCAATACCTCCCTTACATCACGATCCATGGTGGTGCCCACCGCGCATTTTGAAATCAAGATGCGACTTTCAAACCACTTATTGGAGCTCAAGGTTTGCAAGATCGCATTGATAGTTTTGCGAGTAGACCAAACCGAAAGGGGGGAAGGATCGATTGGAACGATCGCCAGGTGCGGGGACATGAGGTTGGATACTGTGATATTGCCCTTACCGGGGGCCCCATCGATGATGATGTGTTTGTAACCCTTAGAGAGGTCGGCGATGTTGTTGTTCAGGGAGTCCTTAGGATAATGGACAACATCAAACGCGTTGTCATCCGATAGGTCCTGCCATTTTTCGAGGCCGCCCAAAGGGTCCGTATCTATTAGCAGGGTTTTATTCCCATTTTGCGCGGCATAAAAGGCCAGATTGACAGCAATCGTGGTTTTACCTACCCCTCCTTTGTTGTTAACCAAACATATGATCATTAGCATACCCTCCTTTATATAATCCCAACAGCTCGACGGCATCGATTTCCACGATAATACATTGATATCTGACCGCCCCAAATAGATCTCATTATTGAGATGTCTCTGTCATTCGCAAAACAGCCATTCCTTCAAAATAAAAGAGTGTGCACCACACAAATGATTTTCGAAAGGGAATTGCAGTATTGATACCAATAGTCAACTTATTGAAAATATGACGATTATGGTCTGTTTTAAGGCCTGGTTGGGAAAGAGGTGCTTTTAATTCGAGGGTAGATGTGAATTAATTACCTAGGACTAAAGTGCTAGGTTTTGAGCTCCTTGAGGATGGGTTCATGGGGGGAATTTCAAAGGATTGAAGTCTGTGCAGGACACAGAATTTCGAGTATAAGGATATTTGTTGTCACATATTGAGGTCGAGAAGAGTCTAAGTAGTAGGCGCAAAGGAAAAGGGGGAAAGCTATAGGAATATGGAAACGACGCTTGAGAGTCTAGTGGAACTGGTCAAGGCGGGGGATAAGGATGCACTTGAGGAGCTTGTGCGCAGGACTCAAGACCGTATTTATAGGCTTGCCATTAGGATGCTGTATCATCCCGCCGATGCGGAAGACGCCACTCAGGAGATATTAGTCAAGGTCATCACGCGACTCGACAGTTTTAGGGGCGAGAGCAGCTTCACTACTTGGGTCTACCGGGTTGCATCCAATCATTTGTTAACCACCAACAAACGGCGAGCAGAACGGTTAGAGCTGAATTTTGAGAAATACGAAGATCTCATTGATGAGGGACTTTCAGAAACAATGACCATGGATTTTAATGAGGCGGAGGAACGCATTATTGTCAAAGAGACCAAGCTTGCCTGCATGCAGGGCATGCTCCTTTGCATGAACAGGGATATCCGCATTGCCTTTATACTTGGCGAGGTTATAGGGATGACCAGCGCCGAAGGAGGTGAGATCCTCGATATAACGCCTGACCTATTCCGCCAGCGCCTATCCCGCGGGCGCAAAAGGCTCCAGGAGTTCCTGGCCAATAATTGCGGCCTCTTCAATCCGGCCAACAAATGCCACTGCGCAAAGATACTTGCCTACGACATCGATGCAAAACGCATTGATCCGGAAAACCTGCTTTTCGCAACCCATCCTTGTCGCGATCAGCAAAATGGCAAGGTTTCGGACAACCTGGAGGAGCTTGATGAATTGAGAAGGGTGGCCGCGCTTTTTCGGGGGCATCCGGACTATTCTGCCCCGGAAACTTTTGTGGATACTGTTAAAAGGCTTGTACACTCGGGCAGATTTCAATTTTTGACGGCATAATAGAAAGCCCTTCTGCAGGGAATGAAAGGCCTGGAGCCTCACGCCTTATGCCCTTCGCCGCAAACTTTATATGAAAAGCATATTAGGAGGAATGTTATGGCAATCGATCAAACGACTTGGGATGCTATCCAAAATCATCTTGGATACTCGGATGAGGAAATGAGTTTTTTTAAAGAAAACCCAAAGAATGAAGAGATCCTTTCCAGGGCGCCCGCCTTAATGAACAAGACGATCATTGCAGAAGTTGTGGAATCTCATGGCTGCAATAGCCTGCACAAGCAGGGTGACCGATTCTATTTTGATGGTGTGGGCAATTTAATCACCAAACATAATCCAAAGAGAATATGTGTTTATGCATTAAGTTCATTTGCAAACCTTATTTTTGCTTCGAATGAACTTGTCTATGCAGGCGTTGATCCCAATGAGATTCGATTCAAGAGGACGGGGTGCTTTGATGTCGGGGTAAAGTGTGGAGGCTGGGGTAAAATTGTGATGGAGCTCAAAGTGGAGGACCGCAAAAAGCAGTAACAGCTCAGGTTCTAAATACTAAGATCTCATATGCGCCTGTCATGCTTGAGCGGGGCTACCCTTCGACGGTTTCAAGGTCCTTCAATCTTTGGGCTACTCGTTCGATCTGGTCTTCGTTGTATAACTCAATGCCATTCTCTTTCAGAAGGTTGGCCATCACACCAAAGCCATCAATCTTCCGACTACTGAAGGTGCCGTCATAGATCCTTGGGTTTCCGCAGGCCGGACTTTGGTTTTTTAGAACGGCAATCCTGATACCTTCCCGCCGGACAATTTCTAAGGCCATCTTTGCTCCGGCCACGTGAAAATCGGTAACATCAGCACCCTCTTTGTCGATGACCCTTGCATCGCCCTGCAAAACTGCTAACCCACCACCCTGCCCACTAATCTCAGATGGAGGCCGGGGCACGGGCAATCCAGCCGCCACTTCCGGACAGAAAGGTACGACACGCCCCTCTGCAATCCATCTTGCAAGGCCGTCACAATAGTTGTCCCCGCCATCATAACGAACGTAGGCGCCCACAAGACAGGCGCTGAC
>CAYWMP010000023.1:0-34292 GCA_964459445.1 uncultured Desulfobacteraceae bacterium | reverse complement strand
AAAGGATCCTTATAAGAAGAGATGTTTGTTGCCTACTCATGAGTTTCTCTGATATTTATCGGGGCACATTCGAGAGGGATTGACAGAATAAGAGGAGATAAGGAATTTTGGATCAGGATTCCGAATATGACGCGACTGTAAAGAGATCGGCACTCATTATTGCTACTATCAGCTCTTTTATGCCGCCCTTTATGGGCTCGTCCATAAATATTGCTCTGCCCTCCATTGAAAAACAGTTTCAGGTTGACGCGATTTTACTGACCTGGATCGCGACATCCTACCTTGTGGCCTCGGCCATTGCCCTGGTTCCCTTCGGCAGGCTTGGGGACATCTATGGCAGAAAGAAGATATTCACCTGGGGGATAGTGACCTTCACGGTTTTTTCTTTTCTTTCAGCGCTCTCGATGTCTGTGGGGATGCTCATTTTTTTTCGAATCTTTCAGGGCATCGGGAGTTCCATGATCTTCTCCACAGGGTTTGCGATCATCACTTCGGTTTTCCCGCCCCGGGAAAGGGGTAAGGCCTTTGGTATCACTGTGGCTGCGGTTTATACGGGGCTTTCGTTAGGCCCCGTGCTCGGTGGATTTCTAACCCAGCACTTCACGTGGAGAAGCATTTTTCTGCTGAATATCCCTTTCGGGATCTTGAGCATTTATCTTATCATTTCAAATCTCAAAGGCGAGTGGGCAGAAGCAAGGGGGGAAAATTTTGATATACCCGGTACCCTGATTTACGCGTTTGCCCTTACGGGACTCATGTATGGAATCACTATCATGCCTTCCTCAATGGGATTCTGGATTACCCTTTTGGGGATTCTTGGCATATTTGCCTTTGTGGTATGGGAAATAAAAATTCCCTATCCCGTTTTCCAGATGAGTCTCTTCAGTTCGAACAGGGTCTTTGCATTTTCCGGTCTGGCCGCTCTCATCAATTACAGCGCAACATTTGCCGTGACTTTTTTGATGAGCCTTTATCTGCAACACATAAAAGGATTGAGTCCGCAGGGTGCCGGCTTCATCCTGATAGCCCAACCAGTCGTTATGGCCCTTTTCTCACCGCTTGCAGGCAGGCTTTCAGATCGCATTGAGCCAAGGATCGTTGCTTCACTGGGTATGGCCATTACTACGGTTGGGCTCGCCTCCCTTGTCTTTCTGGATAAAGACTCGACGGTACCATTCATAGTGTTCTGTTTGATCCTGCTTGGCTTTGGTTTTGCCTTTTTCTCTTCACCCAACACAAACGCAATTATGGGATCGGTTGAGAAAAAGTTTTATGGGATTGCCTCAGGGGCGGTGGGCACGATGCGGCTGCTGGGCATGATGGTCAGTATGGGCATTGCCACATTGATATTTGCTGTGCTCATTGGGCGGGTTCAGATCTCGGTAGAGAATTATCCCGAACTTCTCAAAAGCCTCAACATGGCTTTCGCGATTTTTTCATTGCTTTGTTTTGGTGGTGTGTTCGCGTCTCTTGTGAGGGGGAAGTTGAGGGTTTAGCGCGAGGCAGTTGATTCTTGACCCCGGTTTCGAATATTGTGCCTGCATTATCAAAATAGATGAATGGAATGCTCCAATTTTTGGTGCATTCTCAAACGAACTAGGTCAGAAGGAGGTCCCATGAGGTTCTCATTGTTACTATTGATTCTGTATCAGAAACTGAAGAAGGCCCCCAAAAAGAATGCCGCTTTCAGAAATTACATCGGCAAGATGAAGAGCAAAATCCTAATCAAGACGGCTGACGGCAAGCGTGGCCGCCTTTTTATATTCGATAGGGGAAGCATTTCGTCAATCTCGGGCGGTAATCATTCGGATTTCGACGTGGCCCTCGTTTGGTCGGATGCCGGCACCGCTTTCAAAGTCATGGCTTCGGCGAGCGACGAAGAATCCTTCAAGGCGGCCGCTCAGGGAAAGCTGAGGGTGGAAGGCATGGCTATTTATGCCCAGTGGTTTACCGAAGGTGTGAAATTGATTCTTTGATGAAGATTCCCGATATGGGTGAATGTCGCGACCTTATCGAAAAATAGAAATGAATCTGAGCTAAAGGAGGTTGTTATGGGAGAAATATCCGGCGGACATTTGGTGGCGCGATATATTAAAGAGAAAGAAAACATCAGCACGGTATTCGCCCTTTCTGGAGGGCATATTCAACAGATCCTGGACGGTTTTATCGAATATGACATCCGGGCTATTGATGTTCGCCACGAACAGGCGGCTGCGATGATGGCCCATGCCTGGTCCATCTACACTGGAGAGCCTGGAGTATGCTTGGTCACGGCGGGTCCGGGATTCACCAATGCCCTCACGGGTGTGGTAAACGCCTATCTGGACAAGGCCCCCCTGGTGGTCCTTTGCGGTCGTTCCCCTTTGCGGGACGATATTAAGGGAGCGCTTCAGGAAATGAACCAGATAGACATGATCAAACCGGTCACCAAATGGTATGGTACGTGCTTTGAGACAAAAAGAATTCCGGAATACCTTTCCATAGCCTTTCGGCATGCCGTGGAGGGAAGGCCGGGTCCCGTTTTTCTGGAACTCCCACCCGATATCCTGAATGCCTATGTCCCTGAGGAGGCTGCGCCCAATCCAGAGGGGGGCAGAAAGAAATTCACGGTCCATCCGGATGACGAGGCATTGATACAGGCGGCCGAACTCATCAAAAATGCGAAAAAACCGCTCTTTATGGGCGGAAGCGGCGTGGCCTTCAGCGCCTGCGACGACTGCCTTCAGACCTTTATCGAGAAGACAGGCATGCCCTTCCTGCTCCTCAATAACGGAAGAGGCACCTTGGCCGACAACCATCCCCAGTGCATGATGGATGCGGGGTTTGCGGCCCTGACAATGGGCCTGCAACAGGCCGATGTCATTATCGCCGCAGGCATACGCTTCAATTGGTTACTGCAATTCGGCCAGCTATTTCCCGATGCAAAAGTGGTTCGGATCGATATCGATCCCCACGAGATCGATAGAAACCGCAGTTCTGATGCGGGGCTCGTTGGCGATATCGGTTCGGTCCTGGGCCAGCTCATCCCTCTGGTCGAGGAACGGGATCATAGCGGCTGGCTGAGTGATTTGCGCACAGCTTGCAAGGCATTTGTTGATACGGAGTTCAAACAGAGGAAAGAACCGTCCGATCCCATCCATCCCATCCGGCTCGTGGCCCAGATACAGCAGGTTGTAGGGGACGATGCCTGCTATGTGGTCGACGGCGGTGATACAAGCTATTTTGGCCTTGTGGGATTCCAGTCAAAACAAAGAGGGGGGGTCCTAGTTCCCTCAGGCAGTCTTTTCGGATGTCTGGGAACCGGCATCCCATACGGCATTGCGGCAAAGTTGGCCCGGCCCGAAAAAACCGTCGTGGTATTGAACGGTGACGGCTCATTCGGTTTCAATGCCATGGAGTTTGATACTGCGGTGCGGCACAATATCCCCATTGTATGCATTGTCAATAACGATTGCGCCTGGGGCATGATCAAGCACGGCCAGGAAATGACCTTGGGTGAGGAAAGGCTCCAGTGTTCGGAGCTGGGTCTTCGCCGCTACGAGAAGGTGGTGGAGGGATTGGGCGGTCACGGAGAGTTTGTGACCAAAGACGAGGAGATCATTCCGGCACTCGAGAGGGCTCTGGCTTCCAATAAACCAGCCTGTATCAACGTTCTCACCGATCCGACGGTCACGAGTCCTGCCACCGTCATGTTCGCGCAGTCCCTAAAGGTGGAATAATGCTATGAAAGCGCTCCTTTTCAACGTAAATGTGCCCAAGTTTCTCGTGATTCAGGCGTTGCGACCCTTGAGTTCGAAGTTCTGCTATGCGGGCCCTTTCTCCACCCTGAACCTGGTAGATATTTCGGCGCCCGATCTTCCTTCGCCCGAATGGGTAAAGATCAAAACCCGGCTCTGCGGCTTCTGTGGGAGCGACCTCAATCTCATTTTCCTGAAGGATTCCCCAACAGCCTCTCCCTTCACATCCTTCCCCTGCGTGCCGGGTCATGAGTTATGTGGTGAGATCACAGAGGCCGGCAAAGCTGTGAAGAACTTCAACACCGGTGACTTTGTGACCGTTGCACCGATGCTCAATTGCGCCACCAGGGCCATCAGCCCCGAGTGCCCCAGCTGTCGGGAGGGGAGACCCGCCAACTGTCAGAACTATGCGGAAGGGGCCTTTGCGCCGGGGATGTTTACCGGCATCTGTAAGGACATCAACGGAGGATTCGCCGAGTATGTCGTGGCACACCAAAGCCAGTTATACCCTGTTCCGGAAAATGTGAGCCCTGAATCGGCAACCCTCACCGAACCCCTCGCTGTGGCGATCCAGGCGGTGCTGGACAACCTGCCGGAAGAGCGTGACAAGGTACTTGTAATCGGTGGCGGGGTCATCGGATCGCTGGTGATCAAGACGATCAGGGCCCTGGACATAGGGTGCGATATTACCGTTGCCGAACCTTCAAACTTCCAGGCCGTGTATGCGAAAAAATCCGGGGCCGATCAGGTTATCAGCGATGGGATTATCGATGCCGCAGTCAATATCACTAATGGCCGTGCCTATAAGCCCATGCTGGGAGAGAATATCCTCATGGGCGGGTTTGGAAGGGTCTTCGATACGGTGGGACATGCCCCGACGTTGAACACCGCACTCAGGGTCACGGATACGGGCGGAACGATCAGTGTCATCGGGATCGGAAAGGATGTGAAGCTGGATCTGACACCCCTGTGGCTAAAGCTCCAGACCATTAAGGGATGCTATGCCTACGGCTACAACGAGACCGCGGACGGAACAAAACAGGCCTTCCAGATGGCACTGGATATGATGGGTGAAGGCAAAATCCAGGTTGAAGATATGCTGACCCACACCTTCCCGATCGAGGATTACCGGCGGATGATCGAGGTCAACACAAACAAGAACGCCCACAGAGCCATCAAGACAGCCGTGAGCTTTAATTAGATATTGGATGTTTATCGCAGGTCAACTGCTCTCAAGTGCATCAGCATGCTGCCGGTGAGATTGGAAATAGGCGTCTACCTCCGGGGGCACAGCGGTAAATCGTACCAGGTGAGTCAGGCCATTGCCTTCAGAGGATTGAATCACCTTGCCATAAAAATCCTTTGCCGACAGTTTCCCATCCACATCCCCTAAGTTCATTTTGAGGTTAGTCATCGGCTTAAGCAACCCATCCATCTCAATCTCTGCACAATTCTGGGACAGCTTTACCACAAATCCCTTAAGCCCCTTTTGCCCAACGTCTTTACCTGCGAGTACCTTGTAGAGCAGTGGGATTCGCCGCGCTAGGATGAGAAGAACAGGTTCCTTCGCTTCCAGTGCAAGATTGTAGTTTCCTGAAATGCCACCCACCTCATATATCCTCATGGGCATTTCGGCTCCCTTTGGCAGTACATCTCGCTTTGAATCAATACGCAAAATCTCTCCCGCTTTTTGATGCACGGATTCGGAAATAAGGATCTGTCCGCCTACAGTATAGGACTCGATTCTGCTGGCCATGTTTACACCACTTCCGACCACGGCGTACTTGCTCCTCTTGCTGGACCCAACATTACCAACGACGACTTCGGTCTCATTGAGACCAATCCCCATCTCCAAATCCGGTAGATCTTGTGCCCGATTCTGCTCGTTTACTTCTGCCATGGCGTTCTGCATTTCGATTGCACAGGCGATAGCCTTGTGAACTCGATCCGGCATCTCCTGAGGCGCGCCAAAGATCACCAGCAGGGCGTCACCGATTATCTCGTTAATGGTGCCGTTGTATTTCAAGAGCACTTCCACCATGACTTCAAAGTAGGTATTAAGCATCTGGACAACCTGTTCAGGTTTAAGCCGTTCGGCCAGGGCCGTGAATCCCCTCAGATCCGTCATCATAATGGTAACCTTGCGCTTTTCACCGCCCAACTCCAATGCCGAAGGATCCTCGATGATCGAATTCATAACCTCGGTGGATAGGTAACGGCCAAACATTTTTTTAAGAAGTGCCGCCATTTCCGCCAGCTTTTCGCGCTCTTCCTTAAGTTCACGAAACAGTTTTTCAGATTTCTCCTGCTCTTTTTTCCACGCATTGACATAGTACATCATCGAGCAAAAGATAATGATTGATGGGCCCACGAGGTTCATCCCAAAAAACAGCATGGAAATCTTGTTTGACAGGGGAGGCGCCCATTGGGAGACATAGTCATCGAAATAGAGAGAGAAAGAAAGAAGGACGGCATAGGCAAGGAACCACCCGGTGGCCTTCTTGATATTTTGAAACAATAGGGAAGTAAAGGGGGCCAATATGGACCACAACATGAGGACACCGGAAGCGGCGAATCCACCCAGACTCCACTGCATGGCAATCGGATTCCAAAGAATCATCAAGAAGAAGGCATAAAGCAGGATTGTAAATTGTTTGGTCAGATAATAGATGATTAAGGCTATTCCGAGAACAACGGTAAACCCGTAGGTGAGGAACGTCGTGATGGTAGGTCCTAAAAGGACAAAGTATAGGGAGCCCCAGATAATACTGGCAACAGTGCACAAGGCCGTTATCACTACCAGAGTGATTTTGCGCCTGCGCTCCTCCGGGGAATCCGTGTCCAGCGTCACGAGCTTTTCCAAGGAAGCTAAAGACTGCTGAAAGGATTTCATGATCAATGCTCCCTGATATGCGACTCGCCTGTTTTACACCTCAATCATATTACCATAAACGGAATAGCATGGCTTCGATTTTTTTGCAGTTCTGGGTGTAAGAGTTAATAACCACATCAGTTCTAGGTTTAGTCGGTGAGCAATGGATTTAATTGTTGGTAAAAATGCCACGATTTGGCATGGATGGCTTTAGGGATGTATTGAATAGAAAGAATAGAGATGAAGCGGCTGGAACATCATCATAGCAAATCCGTTCCAGCGGCTGAATGATTCCTATCTAAAAGATAAACGTCGCGAACCGTGCCCAGAATCTAGAACAGGACTGGGAAGGAGATTTTATTGGGAGGGTAACGTCACTCCGCCGGGATGTAAGGAATTGGGATACCCCACCATTCCTGATTGAGGGATTTTTCTCCCGCTTCTTCTGTTGGGGTCTTATATCCTGACCAACTGTAAAAAGTATGATCCCAGTTTTTATACATCGTGTCATGTTGCCAGAACTCAGATTCCTTTGCAGCAGCACCACATCCAAAAAGAAACATGCTCAAAATAAGCAATACCAAAAATTTCCTCATATTATTTCCCTCCTTTCCGAGCCAGCACCTGCTTTTGTTTCGATAGTTACAGAATCCGTCTTCAATTATTCTGATATTTCGACGTTTTGATATACCTTGAGATATTTATACAAAACAATTAGGCCCCGGTCAATTCCCACCATCATTATGAATATGAAAAGATTGCAGCAACTCGCTTAGATTTAGTCCATGTAATTTAAGTCATCTGAAATTGAATCTAAGAGTCTTTCGCACTAAGTCAATTATCTAAAGCGGATATTGACGGTGCAATGAGGCCTAAGACTATACCCCAATCGAGCGAAAAAAAGGCCGATTGAAAATTATTCGCAATTTGTTATTGGTCAGAAGCGTAGAAATGAGAACACTAAAACCGGCTTTTTCTAAGCGGAGATTTTGGGGTGGATGGTCATCCCCAGGAAAGTTAGCCAATGGTGAAGCTACGTTCTTCACCGTATTTCTTCAAAACCATCACATCATGAGTGGGGAGAATAATGTCCGATTCTCTCATTACCCTTTGTACTTCAGCCGTAGCTGTCCACAGGTTCCAATAATTGCCCGTGATGTTGTCTCCAAAGGTCTCTATGACGTGTCCGCTATGAGCTGCTACATGCGGGTTTATATCATGGTCTATACATTGCTTTAGCTCATTGTAAATAATATCCCCGCAGATATTCGCCAAACCTTCCTTGGTATTCACCTTGATATTCATGCTTCCCCATGTATGGCCCTCATGCAACTCCAAATAGATACCGGGCGCTATTTCCGCATCGTGGTCAATGAGCCTTATCCTGCCCGGCACGTGCAATTGTTCGACAAAGTAGGTAATATATTCAGGTGGATATTGGATAAGCATCAGGCCCGATACGGCGAACATGAGTTCCTTCCTGGCCATGATGATCTTTGCCTCAGGGAATAGATGGTCATTGCCGGCATGGTCGATGTGGAGGTGGGTATGGAGGATGACCTTTATGTCCTCCTTCTTGTAGCCGAATTTTGCCAATTGGGCATCAAATGTCTGCTCCGAGGTCTGGGTGGCAGGCCCGACGCCTATCCGGTCAAATATCTTGAGGTTATCTTCGATAATACCCGTGTCCACAAGCATTGGCGGTATATTCTCTCCAGTGATGAGATATGAGAAGACAGGTACCCGAAAGTCAACAAGACCGCGCATGCCGTACACCATGAACATCCAGGGATTTTTTTTTGGATCTGCTGTATCACATATGTGCAGAATATGGACCCTATAGGTCGGTTTTGTCTTGTTTACGGCCATGTTGAATCCCTCCTTTTACTACTACAAAGTAAACCCTCTCGGGCATAGACCCCATTCCAATGGAGACCCTTGATCTTTTAACGCGGTCTACGAAAGACAAGGGCCTCGCTGCGGAATCGAACCCTGGGCTTGAACCCAGGATTCGACGGCCGGCCTGCTTACCCCTTTCTCTTCATGTACTCTTCGCAGCCTGTTTGGGTCTCGGGGGCCACAAAGCGTGTCGGATTGGGATCATAGTCCAAGACCTTGAGACCGTAGGTGTACTTGGGGTCTTTGACGGCTTCAACGGTGTACACGCCGGTAATCCCCATATGGTCTGCTTTTCGGAAATAGCTATCCGGACCAAAGACGGAGTTCCTGTACTTCATGGTCTCCATGGTATCGATGACGGCATCTGTTTCTGTATTACGCGCTGTCTTGATGGCTTCTACAATGCACTCAACCCCGTTGAAGCCCGTTGCGGGGAAATAACCCGGATACCGGCCATGTTTTTTCTTGAAGGCCTCTGAAAAGACCTTGGCCCTAGGGGCATCCGGATTTTCCGGCAGAAACACCGCAAAAGTGGTTACGCCCACCACGGCATCTCCGGCGGCTCGAGCGTCGGCGTCAGACCAAAAGGCATGGTGAATATGGCTTTTGAGACCCATTTGCCGGGCCTGCAAAATGCTCCTGTACCAGGGAGGACCAAGAAAACCAAAAAACAGTCCATCCGGCCGCGCAGCCACTGCCTTTGTAATGTAAGGCGCAAAGTTGGCCTCACCCGGGTTGGGGAAGTCCTCGCCAGCTATTACGGCATCCGGCCTATAGCGCTTAAGGGATTTCTTGAAAGCCGCAACAACCCCCTTGCCCCAACCTGTGTTATCGGCAAGGAAGTACCACTTTGGACCAATCCGCTGCGCGGGCACCCGGATGGACACCAAGCTCGTGTCAACACTTCCCCCAGCCTTGAAAAAATATCGATCGCAGTGGGGTGGTCTGACGAGCATATCATTTCCAGAACCCGAGTTTACGAATAGGACTCTTTTCTCGCGGACGTAGCTCTGGACGGCCATGGAGATGGGTGAAAAAATCACACCAGTGAGAAAGTGGACCTTGTTTCGCTCCACGAGCCTGCGGGCCTTGGCCAAGGCCACGTCCTTTTTGCTCTCTGTGTCTTCCATAGTCAGTTTGAGTTTCTTACCTAAGACGCCACCCCTTTGATTATACATCTCCACGGCAAGTTCGATCCCCTTAGCCAACTCAGTGCCTGGGGCTGCGAAGGGACCGCTCAGTTCACAGAGCGCTCCTATGTGAATTTCATCCTGGGCGCCAAGGACCATTCTGGGGAGAAACCAGTTTGCACTGACTGCCACCACCGCTCCGGACGTCATTTTTATAAATGTTCGACGATCCAAACCCTTGCCTTTGCCATCTCTATTCATAGGACACCTCCTTCTCGAATGGTTTTGATTTAAGTCTTCTTGACACCAGAGATGTTGGCATCAAAAAAGAACGAGAGAGCCTTATCCGGATCTTGCTCAAAAAGGGAAACAGACCCTTGGGCAAGAACATGATCAACGCCATATAGATGAGGCCAAGAAAGATGAGCCAGTTAGGGAAGATATCGCTGAGAATCTCCTGGAGTATAACAACAGCAAAAGCCCCCAAAACAGGGCCAATGAGTGTGCCGGTGCCCCCGAGAACCGTGTACAGGACTGCGTCCCCCGACATAATCCAGCCAAGCATTTCAGGCGCCACCGATTTCTCATGCGACGCTGTCAAGGCACCTGCTAGAGATGCAAAAAGGCCTGAGATCATGAATGCGGCGATCCGATACTGTCTGATTCGATAGCCCAAAAACTGAACCCGGAGAGGATTTTCCCGTATAGCGGTAAGTACGTCACCGAAGGAAGAGTGAACGATGCGATAAAGGGCCAGAAAGGAAAGCCCGAGGACGATCAATACCAGATAATAGAAGTGCATCTCCGGCTTGATGTTGAGGAGGCCGAAAAGAGTTTGCCTGGGAATTCCGGTTATCCCATCCTCGGCATTCGTGATACCGAGGGGATCGGCGATTACAAGCAATTGGAAGGATTCTGTGAAGGCAAAGGTCACAAGGAAGATGGCCATAGGTCCGACCCTTGAGCAAAGAAAGCCCACGACCCAGCCCAAGAGGATACCAATGAAAAGCGCCGCAGAAATCGCAGGAAAAGCATCAAGGATCTGAAGATCCAAGCGTGCCATTAGGATGGCCGTCGTATAAGCTCCGCATCCCAAGAAGGCGGCATGTCCGAAACTCAAGATACCGGTGTACCCTAACAAAAGGTCGAAGCTCATCGCATAAAGGCCCAGGATCATCATACGGGCCGTTATGTAAAGCAGGTAGTCGGCGAATGCCGTTGCATGGAAGATTACCGGCAACAACCCCAAAAAACACAAGGCGCTCAGGTATTTGATCAAGGAGGCAAGTACGCTTTGACCCCCATATTTGGTTGTTTTGGCTATCATCCTATCATTCCAAGGCAGCACCTCTCCCGAACAGCCCAAGAGGCTTGATAAGAAGGACCACGATCATGACTGCAAAGACCAGTATCTTGGCCATCATTCCCGAGAGAAAGGCTGTTCCGAAGGCCAGTACTTGTCCGACGATGAGGCCGCTGACTACAACACCTAGGAGGCTGCCCAGCCCACCGAAAATAATGACCACGAACATGATGATCAGGAGTTCAAAGGCCATGTTGAGATCGACGCTGAAAAGGGGACCGGCAAGCACACCGGCAACTCCGGCAACTCCGGTACCCAAACCGAAGACCATGGTATTGATCAAGGGCACATTGGTACCCAGGGCCTGGGCCATCTCACTATTGATGGCAATAGATCTCACGAGGATGCCCAGGCCTGTTTTATTGAACAGAAGGTATAACGCCGTCATGAAGACAATCATAAAGCCAATGATGAATAACCAGTACTTAGGATAGATGATGCTGCCGATTGTTACGACACCTTCCAGGGAAGGCGAGATTCTGAGAAGTCGCGGCACGGCCCCCCAGATGATTTTGACGACCTCCTGTCCGAATACGGCAAACCCTAGAGTGAAGATAATGAAATGGGTGAATTCCCGGCCCAGGCGCAGGAGTGTTCGAATTCCCAAAAGCTCAAGAACGGCTCCCAGGGAGAAATTGACAAGGAAGGCGACGGGGAGAGCCAACCAAAAGTTCGACCCCAAACTCATGGCGACGGTAATGCCCATGTAGGCCCCCAGCATATAGAAAAACCCATGTGCACAGTTCACAATCCCCTGGAGCCCGAACACGATCGTCAGCCCCGATGCCAGAAGAATATATATGGATGAAATGGTGAGACCATTTAGAAACTGAAGTATGAAGGTGGTGACAGTCATGGCATTCCGCCTCGGTCTTTCGGTCAAAAGGGCCATTTGGCCCGGAATATAAATGGTTATCCTAGATACCCAAGTACCGGTGGAGAAGGTCCGGCTTTTCTCTAAGGGACACCACGCGTTCCTCCAGTTTTATGTGACCTTTCTCCAGAAAATAACAGCGGTCCGCTACGTCCATCGCCGTATGGATGTTTTGCTCGACCAGCAGCATGGTCTGACCTTGTGCTTTGACGGCATGAATGGTAGCAACAAGAACCTGGATGACAACGGGCGCCAGGCCCTCTGTAGGTTCGTCCAACAGGACCAATTGCTCGCCCAAGATAAGGGCCCTGGCTGTGGCCAGCATCTGCTGTTCGCCCCCTGAGAGGGTGCCCGCTAATTGTTTCTCTTTTCCGCGAAGAGGGGGGAAGAGCATATAAATGCGGTTCTCGATCTCCCGCCACTTTTTGTCGTCATGTCTTCTGAGATTGAGAAACGGAATCTTGAGATTCTGGAGCACAGTGAGGCTTCCAAAGATGCCGCGTTCTTCAGGCACATAGCTGATGCCCAAACGCGCTATCCTAAAGGGAGGCAGGCGGGTAACATCATGGTTTTTGAATCGCACCATGCCTCTTCGAGGAGGTGTCAATCCCATGATACTTCGCAGGGTCGTTGTCTTGCCCATGCCGTTTGGACCCAGCAAAGCAACACATTCCCCCTTTTCAATATTCAAGCTGATCCCCTGAAGAATGTGGCTTTCACCATGGTAAGTGTGGATTTGGTCGATACGCAACATGATTTCATGATCCCGATATTCGATGGCCTATCGTCATCAGCAGGCCCCACCACTAAGGTAGACCGATTGAACTTCCGTGCTCTTCAGTATCTTATCCGGGGTGCCGCTGGTTAACACCTTGCCGTAGTGAAGCACCGTGACACGATCCGAGATTCCCATGACCAGTTTCATATCATGCTCGACCAACAGGATAGTGATACTACTGGAGAGGTCTCTGAGCAGCTGTGCTGTGTGGTGGGTTTCTTCGGGAGACATTCCGGCCGTAGGCTCATCCAGCAAAAGGAGCTTTGGTTTCGAAACAAGGCCCATAACGATCTCCAACCTTCTCTTGTCACCATAGTTCAATAACCCGGCCTTTTGATTCCACTGCTCGGCCATTTCCAGCCTGGCCAGATAACTCATGGACAGTTCCGATAGTTCTTTACGGGGCCGGCTTAATCGACCCAGGGGCGAGTTAGACGTGCGGTATCTCCCCTGGGCAGCGATTTCCACATTCTTCAGCACCGTGAGTTCCGGAAAGATGCTGGAGATCTGAAAGGTCCGGACGATTCCGACCCTGAATATGTCGGCCCTTGAAAGGCGAGTGATATCTTTTCCCCTAAATAAGATCTGTCCCGAAGTAGGCTGAAACATCCCTGAAATCAGGTTGAAAAAGGTCGTTTTCCCCGCGCCGTTAGGACCGATGATGGATTGCAGCTTACCGGGGTAAAAGGAAAGGGATACTTGATGGACGGCCGCCAAGCCACCGAAGTGCTTTGTCAGGTTCTTTGTCTCAAGAATCGCTAGGTGTTCCATTGGTCATCCAAAGGGCGCTTTGGCAAGGTCGGGTTCATATCCCACTGTGAAGGCCAAAGGATAAGACAGCACAACCTCAAAGCGCGGATTCCCGGAGGGCTGATCTACCCCTATCAAAGGCCTCCAGGTTTGCCGTTAAACGGGCCGCCGGAAGCACCTCCTCGATGACCCTATGGAATTCATCCCGGTCCATGGGCAAGATATCAAGGACACTCAGCGCACCCAACATCACGATGTTAGATAGGATTGGGTTTCCTATTTCGAGAGCAATTCCAGTGGCGTTGACGGTCTGGAGCTTTCTGCATAACCCTTTAATCCTTTCCAGGATCAAATCCACTTGGGGATAGGTCGCATCGCCCGAAATGACGTCGATGGGGAAAATGGGCCGCACATTGACGAGCATGAGTACCTCGGGATTGCCGCAGTGCCCCAATACACGCAGTGCTTCTGCCGGTTCCAGGCCCAAGACAAAGTCACACTTGCCTTCAGGTATCAAGGGAGAAAACTGGGCCCGCCGGGAGATCCTGAGATGACTCATTACAGACCCGCCTCTTTGGGAAACCCCATAGGTCTCCCCAATGGTGATGATATAGCCCTTTTGGATGAGAATCTGCCCAATGATCTGGGAGGCCAGCACGTTGCCCTGCCCGCCGACACCGGTGATGATCATGTTCCATGGATCCTTATCCATCAGTCTCTAGCTTGCCTCCCTGATAATCGCCGATTGGGGACAAATATCCGAACACACCCCACAACCCGTGCAAATGGCCTCATCGATGTTGGTCCTTCCGGCCTCGGATTCCCAGACTAGGCCTGGACATTTGAAAACCCGCGTGCACAGCCGATTGCATCCGCATTCTTCACCAATACATTTGTCTTGATTAACTTGGACCTTGTAAAGGGTGTCGCCGCGCTTGCCTCGCACAAGAGCGCATACCTGCCTGAGTATGAGGACCTTGAGTCCATCTCGATCCTGAAGCAACCGACTGATGGTCTCTGTGGTTCCTTTTATATCAAAGGGATCCTTTACTTCGACATGGGCACCAAGGACCTTACACAAACCCTCAATATCTACAACCGGTGCCCGTTCCCCCAGGGCGGTCCGCCCTGTCCCAGGATGGGGTTGGAACCCCGTCATGGCCGTAGCGCTGTTGTCCAGGACCAGCATCAGGAAATTGGCGCGGTTGTACCGGGCGTTAATAAGGGCGGGAATAGCGGCGTGAAAAAAGGTGGAATCACCGCAGACCGCCACAACGGGTTGTTTCAGACCGAATTGTCCAAATTGTCCGAAACCATTGGCAAGCCCGGCACCTGATCCCATGGCATGGTTGGTTTTGACTTGCTCGAAACCCGCGGGATGCACGCCCAAAGCGTAGCATCCTATATCCCCAAGTACGAAACCGTCCCGGCCATCCAGCGCCAGGGCATTCTTGACAGCCCAGTATGTGGCCTTATGGGGACATCCTGCGCAAAAGCCCAATTGCCTTAGAGGAGGAAGCTCATTGGCGGCCTTAAGGGCTTCATCGGCATACCGGGCGGGGCGAGGCTCATAGGGGAGATTCATGATCTTCCGGATCGCCTGGATAAGGATATCCGGATTAAGTTCACCAAAGGCCGGTAGGGTCCCTGAAGCCTTCCCATAGAAGGACTTCATACCCAACTGCGGAGCGTGCCTGGCCCAAAAGGCCTCTAGGTTATCTTCCAGGAAGGGATCCACCTCTTCTACGAAAAGGATTCGTTCTGAGTGTTTCAGGTGGGTCAAGAGAAAATCTTCTGGGAGTGGCCAAGTGGTGCCGAGCTTCATGATTCCCACCCGCTCTTCGATGCCCAAATGCTGTAGATCCTCCGAGGCGTACATCCAGCCGCTGCCGGAGGTGATAATAAGAAGTTCCGGGTGCTCAGGTCCCCGGTAGAAATTGAAGGGGTTTCCTTCGTAGAGCTTTTGACACCTTTTGCGTTTCTCGATGAGGGCTTGATGGCTCCTGGTCGCCGGCACAGGCATGATACATTGCGATGTGTCAAATTGGACATCCGTCCGGGAGCGGGTGATTTCGCCCAATCGGACATTGCCTCGAGCGTGAGATACCCTCGTAACACTTCTGATGATGCATGGCAGGCCAAGCTCCTCAGATAGATCGAAGGCCCAACGTGTCATGTCTTTTGCTTCCTGGGCGTTGGATGGTTCAAGGAGCGGGAGATCGCCTATCTTGGCAAAAAAGCGAGAGTCCTCTTCATTGGTCGAGGACAAGGCGCCAGGATCATCGCAGACCACCAGTACCAGTCCCCTTTGGGTTCCGGAAAGATTTAGGTTAAGGAGAAAATCCGAGGCCACGTTGAGCCCATTTTGTTTCATCGCCGTCAGACCCCGGAGCCCGGCAAATGAGGCCGCAGCAACCACCTCCAGGGCCACCTTTTCGTTGACGGACCACTCAACATGCATTCCCAGATCATCGGCTATCTTGGAGAGGGAGCCGATGATCTCTGAGGAAGGGTTCCCCGGATAGGCTGCGCAGACCCGGACTCCTGCCTCGATAGCCCCACGGGCTATGGCCTCATTCCCCATGAGCAACAATGTCTGTCCCGGCGCATCCTTATCGATCATGCCCGTGCACATACCTCCGGCGAGTCTGAGAGAATTCTCTGTATCCATTCGGGAGGAAGGACGAGGTAACCATCCTCCAATTCACCACGTTGTTTCAGGGCGGAAATGGCCCGTTGTTTTTTAAGAAGGGAGGCCTCCTTGAGATGCTCGAGGTTCGCTTCCGGGAGCGGCCTGATCTCGACAATGCCGGCCCCTTCCGCTTCTTTCAACAATGTTTCGCCCTGATCCGTTCGGACAACGACCGTGTTCCAACCCTCTATTCCCTCTACGGTACCGACCGACACATCGGAGAACTCCGAGGTCATGTCCGGACAAATCCCGCAGGTTGGACGAATAAACCTACGAATTTCATCGAGGGGGATGTGGAGTGTCTCTTCGTCGGTCGTTACCTTCAGGTGGCGCTCTGGCGGTGGGGTAATGTCAAGGTTATGGATGGGGGCACCTTTTACCCGTTCCCGGATGAATCGGGCAAAGGGTTTGTATCTCAAGGCCCAGGTGCAGAAAAGGCCAATGATCAGCTGGATCTGATCGATGGGCGTTCGTTTCTTCAGCGGAGATGCCCGCATCTTTCCCAATGCCAACACTTGACAGGGGAGTCCAACCACGGCTATACGCTCCGTTCCCTGCCAGGGCCCTCGATTCAAGGCCTCCAGGGTGGGACCGGCCACGTAGCTGGATCCTGCGGAGGCCAGTATGTCTGTCCGGTCTCGAGCGATTATTCCTGAGGGAAGAAGATGCTCGTCGCGATGGGTGATGACCGCGGCATCAATCATCCCGATTTTCAAGGCAAAGTCCGTGAGTGCAGACACCACCCCCCCACTCTGGGCCTTTTGCCTTATTTCAGGGTCCATTGCACGGGCCATGAGTGCATGTCTTAGGGTTCCCAATTCCAGGTCCTGATAATCCTTTCCAAATATCTCACGATGGATCACATTGATATCCACTTTGGTACGTGGACAATATGCGAAGCAACGACCCTCTTCCAGATCGCAGTCGTGCAGTTTTACGATGCGTCCCTGGTGTGAGTGCAAATAGGGACAAAGGGCCGCACAGGCCCCACAAAGGGTGCAGAGATCTTTCCTGATCACACGGTCCTCAAGGGCCGAAAGCCCCCTGTTTTCCGACGTCATTTTAAACCAGGACTCCTCATCTATGAACTACCGCCATCTCCTGCCTTATATAGCTTACAGAGCATTGCCCGGTTACACCAACCGCCGGTAAGAGGATCTAAGGTATCAGGCTCGTCAATGGTCAGCATGTTCACATTCGATTCAAAGGCACCGAATAGGGAGGGCAGTTCTCCCGGTTTTTCCGGGAACCACCAACTGGCCTCCGCATTGACAACATTTCGAGGAATACGCCCCGTTAATTTTGCCTTTTGTTTGATTCTGCCCCTCGCCGTTTCGATGAACACCCAATCTCCTTCCTGGATACCCAATTCTTCGGCCGTTTCCGGGTGGATGGTTACAAGAGGATCGGGGTGTCTTTCTCTTAGCCCCATTCCCAATTGTCTGTGTTCCGAGTGATACTGAGGCATAAATCTGCCCCCGGTGTTGAGTATGAAGGGAAACTCGTCGAGAAGTTCCGGTGTCCTTATGGGGCTTTCAGGAGGTTCTTCATAAAAGGGGAGCGGATCGTATCCAAGCTTTTCGAACACGGTGGAATAGAGTTCAATTTTGCCGGTAGGGGTAGCGAAACCGTGCTTTTCGTATTTCTTAAATTCTTGTCTGGCAGGCAAGAGCAGCCCTCGCTCGGCAAATTCGTCATAACGTATTCCCAGTGGTGCAATGCGGTGTTTGTGGGCCTCTTGGAGGTCCTTCCACGGCCAGTATTCTTCCTGGCCGAGTCTGATCCCCAGCGCACGCCAGAATTGATAGTCTTCGTGACGATCTCCTAAGGGTTCAATGGCACGTTCTCCGGCAAAGGCCAAAGTGGTCCAATCCTCAACTGTAGAGCAGAGAGGTCTTTCCAGCCAGCTCGCTGCCGGCAGTACGTAGTCTGCCAGTTGGGCCGTGGGGGTCATCCAGTATTCCAAGACCACGTGGAGCTCGAGGTTGGGATGGGTCAAGGCTTCGCACACAAGCGGTGTGTTCGGTGCCCATAGGACCTGGTTGCTGGCAGCAGTGATCATGGCCTTGAGGGGATAGGGTTTCTCAGAGATGATCTGGCGCATTACCAAGGGGGCCGGGACTATTAAGTAGTGGATACAGGGACAGGGTACATCCCGTTGTTTCTCATAATGGGGCGCCACGATCTCCCAGGAGGCCCATGACATCAGCTTGAACCGGTCGGCACCAATCTGCTTTGATTTATTTTCCGGCGGGCACCTGTCAGCCAGTTCAAACTCTGAGTCGGACACGAGTCGTTTGCCCTCTATTTCGAGAGGGAATCCGCTCATGAAATCCCCTCCCAGGGCATCGATGTTGCCCGTGATGGCGCCAAGAATGACTCTCGCCTGCTCTACGCGTCCTGAATTGAGGCCCAAATGATCGGAGGCCACACCGCGGTCTATGCAGGCGGGTCGGTTTGTAGCATAGAGTCTGGCTGAATGGACAATCTTTTCTTGAGAAAGCCCTGTGATCTCGGCTACCCTCTGAGGGGTATAATCCCTTGCCCTTTCGGTCAGTTCTTTAAATCCATAGGTCCATTTATCCACAAATTCCCGGTCATAGAGGTCTTCCTCAATGATGACGTGTATCCAGCCAAGGGCCAAGGCGCCGTCAGTCCCAGGCCTCAGCTGAAGACACATATCGGCATGTTGAGCGGCGTCGCTGACCAGCGGATCTACAACGATGACTTTAATGTCTTTCTTATCTTTATTGTCTATCCTTCTCTTCAGGATATTCCATCGGGTCAAACGGGCCTGCTTTGGGTTGGCCCCCCAAAGGACCACGCAGCTTGTCCTTCCTATATCATCAAGAACCAGGGACCCGAGCATGGCCATCTCGATGGTGTAATCATTGCAGAAGCAGATCATGCCCGGGCAAATGAGGTTCTGCGGATTGCCAAAGAGGTTAAGAAATCTGGATCGAGCCCAAAAATGGTCGCTCCGGTAGGTGCCCTCTGCTGTGACTAAAGTCTCAGGTCCGTACTTATCCTTTAGGAAAGAGAGTTTTTCGGCAATTTCATCGAGGGCCTGCTCCCACGAAATTTGTTGCCATTTCCCTTCCCCCCGGGCACCGGTGCGTTTTAGGGCATGTTTCAATTGATCCGGGTGGTAGAGCCATTTTGGGGCATTAACGGATCTCTGGCAAATAAAGCCATGGCTTGCAGGGTGGTTAGGGTTCCCAGCAACTTTCACCACCTTGCCCTCTTTGACGTGAACCAGGACCCCGCAGTTGTTGTGGCAGAAAAAACAGGCAGCCTTTTTAATGGTAGTTTTCGAATCCACCAGGGGCCTCCGCTTTGTTTGTGTTTATGCCCTCAATCTCTCTTGCCCGATGGAACAAGAACTGGGCGCCGGATATAATGAACTTGATAGGACCGCTACAAGCTGTTGATAGATCTTAATTCAGATATAATGAGGGTACTCTGCCTTTATACTCATCGCAATCCGTGCCATAGGCTCATTTCCGCATCTGTCGCCACGACTCCCGTTACGCCGGAAGCATCCTGGGCGGCCAGAAAAACGGCACACTTCACCATCTTATCCGGTGGAACCCACCCTTGCCGTTCCTCTTCCTTGGTCCAGAACCGCATTCCCTCCGTGTCTACGACGTGTTTTGGCTTCAGGCAGTTAACCGCTATGTTGTACTTCCCTATCTCTCCTGCCAATCCCCAGGTGAATCGGTCAAGACCGGCCTTGGCAGCAGCATAGGCCAAACCTGTGGAGACAGTTCCCCCGTTCCGCTCATCAGCAGCTAAAGAGGAGATGTTTATAATGCTCCCCCTCATCCGTTCCATCATAGGTGGCAACACGGCCTTTGCGCAGAGAAAAGGGCCGGTCAGATTCACTCGCAAGACCAACTCCCAGCGCTTGAGCGGCGTTTCCGCTATAGGGTAATAAAATGCAACGCCCGCATTGTTGACCAGGATGTCTATTTGACCAAACGTGTCCAAAGCCCTGAGAACCATAATATTCACACTTTCTTCATCCGTGACATCACATTTGACAGGGAAGGCTTTGCGTCCAAGGGCTTCGATTTCCCGGGCTGTCTGAAATATCGTACCGGGAAGTCTTTCATTCTTCACGGTCTCAGTGCGGGCGGCAACAACAACGTTCGCTCCTTCTCCGGCAAATCCGACAGCAATGGCCCTCCCGATACCTCTGCTTGCCCCTGTAACAATCGCTACCTTATCCTGTAAAAGCATTGCATCTCCCTTTTTCCTCTCTTCAAAGCAGGATTGATTAACCTAAAATTCAGGTGGGAAAGCCGGTAAATTACTAAAAATTGGATGATGTGTCCCATCCTCGACTCCGGCAGCCCTCTTGGCGGCTGCTTTATACCTGTCAAAATCAGCCAGCGCATAGATGGAGAGTTTTTGTGCAGCAAGAGACCCCTCCGCATGTATCGTAAGAACATCCTCATAGTTCGACGTAAGATCCCTTATGAGCTTCACCATGCGAAGCCTGTGTTCAGTGGGAACGTCCGCTCTTCCCCCTAGATACTTCTCAATCAGGTCATGGGTTTCCGGATTGAGGTAGTCTTTGGATGAGGGACAGGTCGCCACAATGCCCCCGGCAATATCCTGAAGGTGTTTCGTTGCCTGATGCCAATTGTCGGCAAAGTAGAATTTGCATATATTCGCATACATGGGATTCGGATAGACCAGATCCGAATCAGGCTCGCTGCTGTAATGTTCACAGGCCGCTCGCCCCATGACTTCCACCGCTTCGGTATACATGACAAGCCAGGTTAGTTTTTCGCGGATATGTTCCGCCTTTTCCACGCCATTGTATTCAGCCATCAGTGTTGCAGCACCAGTAACCATTTCAAGTTCAGCAGCCTTGTAGGTTTCCGCACTGAGCCGATGGAAATTGGCAAACATATAGGCGATCTGTCCTGCAAACTCCCATTCACCTTTCTGAAATATACGCTCGTTGGGGATAAAAACATCGTCAAAGATGACCGTGGCATCGTTGATGAACACACTGCCTGAAATAGGGTGGTCGAAAAGATTGTAGTCTTCGCTTACTTCGGGCTCAGCAGAGATAAGCGTTAACCCAGGCGCATTGGCCGGGACCGCGAAGGAGACCGAATAGGCCTTGTCTTCTTCACGCATAGCACGACAAGGGGCGATTAAGATCTCATTGCAAAGGGGAGCCTGACTAATGTGGGTCTTTGCTCCCCTCACGATGATACCATCCTTTCGCTCGTCTACGATTCGAACATAATAGTCTTGATGCAATTTTTGTTGTGAGGGACGAAGACTTCTGTCGCCCTTCACATCCGTGAGGCCCATGGCGAAGGCAATATCATTGTTCTGCAAATGCTTGCGATAGGCCTCAACGTTTTCAGCATAATTCGTCCCATACTTCTTATCGATTCTCCGGGTGACCACAGTCAAGGCATTCAAGCCGTCTTTAGCAACAAATTTGGCTCCTGGAGGCTTGCCGAAACAGACACGGGCCCACAGTTTCACCACCTCTCGAAGTCTGAAGAGATCCTCCCTCGTGCGTTGAGGCACCAGGGCAAAACTGACTCTTTCACCCTCCTCATTCTCCTCGGTGAGAAGGTTCTGGTAGCGGGGATCCTGATCCAGAACATAATCCATGGCCACCCAATCACGGCAAATCTTCAGAATTGGATGCCGGGTCACATCACTTACTCTTTCTCCATTGCAGTAAACGACTCTGCCATCCTTTAGGCTATCTATGTATTCTTCCGGCGGCTTGATTCCCATGTTGATCCTCCCTAACGACATAGGCCTTAAGGGCCATGCCCTCTGGCCACAGGTGGGCCGATTTATCTTTAAGTTTCATTCAGTCTTTCAGAGACTCCAACCAACTCCCGAATTACGGCAATGAATGTGCAAACGGAAGGATATATATCACAAATCTATTTGGAGCGCTCGATATAATTTTTCAACTCAAAATCTACCAGCTTTAGGATATTACCCAATACATTGGTCATGAAGTCTCCAAGCCGATTCCTCTGAATACAAAATCCGTCAGGAATTTGGATACTTCTTTCAACGGTTTGCTTCTAAGGTTCCAGCCCCTTAATGGGAAAAAAACCATAACAAATGCTATCAGATTGGCAGCCAAATCCGTATCCACTTCGATCTCCTGCCCTTCTGATGCCTTCCTCAAGAGTTCACGCCAGAACTCCACAACATTCTTGTCGTCCATTTCAAGGACTACCCTTAAGTGCTCTTTGTTTAGATACTTGCTCTCTGTATATACAAATTGGATAAGCCTTTTATTTTTTACCAAAAATTCAAAAGTCGACCTCAAGGCTACAGCCAGTTTTTCCGACGGATCTTCTATTTCTTCTATCTGAGAATCCATCAGATGATGATACCAAGTAGTGTGCATGTGTTTATGAATGAGAAAGAGAACGTCGTCCTTAGACGAGATATAATGATAAAGTTGCCCCATCGACATGTTTGCAGCTTCCGCAATCTCCCTTATCGATGTCGGATGAAATCCCTTTTTGAAAAAGACGCGACAGGCGCCCTCTACGATCTGACGATGTTTACCCTCAATCGCGTGGGCCTTTTTTGCAGAAACGTTTACCAACTCTTCGATATGGCCATCCCAACTTTTTCTGAAGGATTCAATGCTTTGAGTCACAAGGAAATCCTCACGAAACTAATTTCGAGCACTCGATATAATATTCATTTCTCAAAATGTCAAGACCTTTATAATTATTATTTGAAATGGCTTGAAATTATTGGTGTAGACGTTCAATCCTTTTTTCTACCTGGCGAAATATGATTAAAGCAAAGGAAATTATTGGGTTTTTCTTATCCGATGTAATATCCTATTTGGAATAAAGCCTGCTCACCGAAGGTCGCTTGAAGCATGCTTGGCTACCTTGCCTTGCATATCTTGAAAGTCGAAGATTGAGAGGAAGCGACAAAATTAAGATATAGGAAAACAGACCTTATGAGAATAATAACATTCATGTTTTTGATCGTTGCAACGGCCTGCACTTCAACAAATCAAAGAGCCGTTTCGCTCGATCCATCCTCCTATAATTTCACTATCGAATATCCTGAAGGATGGAAAAAGCTAAACACCAAGAGATTTCTAATAATAACCAAGGATGATCCCTTTTCTCAATATATTCTCGCCCAGCAACGTCATGTGAACAAGCCCTTTGGACACACGGAAAAGCGTATCAGAGTAGACATGCCTCCCCAGGAAGCGGCGGAAGTTATTCTGGATGAGATTAAATCTGATGATTCAGTTCTTGATCTCAAAGTCCTTGAAACGGTCCCTGCCTTTGTGAGCTACCATGATGGATTCAGGATTGTATTCGATTATAAGAGCAAGGAAGGCTACAAGTTCAAAACGATTTACTATGGCTTTGTAGAAGGGCAGTGGTTTTACAGTTTGCGATATAATGCTGTCAAGAAACACTATACCAGTAGAGAAATTGCGACTTTTCAAAGAGTTCTCAATAGCTTCAAAATCATGGAGGGCGGATCAAACTGATCTGCAAGAGAAGGTTCGTAACAATCACGCCGCCATATCCCCAAGGCACTATGCTCTCTCATTCCACTTCCTGGAATCATTTAATTTCTAATCTGATTGACCCTCACAGGTTTCCTTCAGTATAAGGGGGCAATTTCAAGTTATCTCAAAAAGGCCGAGATCTATAGGCGGAAGACCTGCATGTTTTTCCTCTCAATAAAGGGCCATTACATAGAAGGAGGGTAGGTGATGGAAGATCAGATGACAAGACTCGAAAGATTGCGCGATGTCATGATTCTGCATGGGTTAGATCTCATATGGGGATTAATCTTTATTGTCATCGGAGCAATCACAATCAAGTACATCAACAGAGGCGTTAGAATACTGTTGAAGAGATTTTCCGTAAAGGAACCCATACTGTCAACGGTCTGCAACGCGATCTACGTTTTCATGCTAATCGTTCTCATCTCAGGTGCGTTGGTCGAAATAGGATTAGACCAAAGGGTGGTTTTTAGGACACTCATCATTGTCGCATTGGCCGCAGTTTTTCTCATTCTTATCATTCGCCCCTATATTCCGACACTACCTTTTAAAGTGGGGCAGACGGTCAAGGCCGGGGACCTTTTAGGAAAAGTGGAAGCAACATCCTTAATTAATACTCGCCTGAGGACCTTCGACGGCAAGACATTTTTCGTCCCCAACCAGAAAATTGTCAGTGACATTGTTCAGAACTATCATTTCACGCCGAGTCGCCGAATTAAACTCAACGTGGGTATTCGTTATGATCAGGATCTGATGAAGGCAAAACAGGTGCTTGAAGCCATCATGATTGAAGATCCGCGGATAAAAGTCAGCCCGCGGCCGGTTGTTTGGGTACTCGATCTCACAAATGGTTGCGTCGAGCTTGGGGGGCGATGCTGGGTCGAAAACTTAAAGTACTGGAGGACACGCTGCGAGTTGCTGGAAAAGATCAAATTGCGATTCGATGCAGAAGGCATTGTTATTGCGCATCCTCAGTTGGATATCCATCACTATTATGAGAGGGGGTTGCCTCCTTCTAACATGGAAAGCAGGGAGGGATAGGACAAGAGGACATTAGAGAATACTTTGGGGGATTCAAATGAATATTAAAGAAGCATTAGTGATCATTGACGGGGCATGGATCAGGAAAAGGGATGGCTATCGGGTTCATTTTCAGAAACTGGAGGGCTCAGAGATCGTCACTAAATACTCGCCCGGTGAGGAGGATAACCCGTTAGATTCCGATGTGGCTGCCTGGCGAATGGCCTGGAAACTCGCCCAATCCACAGGGTCCGATGGTTCCGAAATCCGCGAGGGAGAGCTCGTCAATCTTTATGTCGTGGATGACAAGGGTGAGCGAGTGAAATATTATGCCACCAATCAGTTTGGCGTATTTAATCCGAAAAACATCGAAGCTGATCGAGAGGCCTAGGCGCATATCCCAGCGCCCGGTTTTGAACGCTCACCAGGACATTCAGGCAAAATCCTGTTCCTATTCCATCGGGTGTTTCTCAATCTCATTGGCAATATACTGAACACGCTCGATCAGGTTGTTGCCTAAAACCATATCGCCGACGCCCAGGATAATGGGTTGATTGCCAATCGTTTCCAGCAGACGATGCACATACTCCCTGAATTCGCTCTCACCGGTCCGTTCCTCTAAAATGGGCGACGGAATCCCTCCCCAAATGATGGGTCCATCCTTCCAAGCCTCCCAAGCCTCTTCAAAAGGGCATTCTGTCAAAGGGGCCGGGGAGAAAGATTCACACACATCCAGGCCGGACTCGGCCAGCAGACCCAGCAGTGGTTTCAGGTTCCCATCCGTATGGCTTCCCACTTTCTTTCCCTGTCCATGAAGAATTTCGGTATAGCGCTGATAGTTCTTAAGCGAATGGTCTCTAAAGAGATTTGGATTCGTCATCATGCCGTCGACATTGTCCAGGAACTCAACATAGATCGCAGGTAGATCGGACAATTGGTTGAGGATATCAATGAGCTGTTGATCCAAAACGTTCAACAACCTTTCCAGGTGTTTCGGGCTTTCGTAAAGCGCCGTGAATAGGGGCACTTCACCCAGGTATTCGAGCAGAGCCGCCTGGAAGGGCACTCTATGGAGATTTGCGACAGCAAACCCATTATCTCCCAGCATTTCTTGGGCATCGTTCATGTTGTCAAACTGAGGTATGAATTCCGCTCGTTCGATGATGAATTCGGCAATACGATAATCCATTTGTTCCTTAATGAGATGTTCACTGAGGTAAGGTTCCTCCACGCCCATCTCAATCAAGTTCTCAGCAAAGGCATACCTCAAGCTCAGCTTGCCGACCGGCGTGATAAATTCAATCAGCGTCTTACCGGGTTTATCCCGCGGAACATGAGGGGCAGCCCATTGTGCGGGAAAAAACTCCATCACCGGTTCGGATTCACGGTGTATGACTTCATTTTCAAATGTGTAAACCATCTCGACACCGTGCAATCTATGGGCATAGGGTGCAACAAACTTCAGTTGGCCGATCCCTACCGCCTCATGAATCTCCCTCAATGACATATCTTTATATTTTTCCGGAAAGGCCTTTTCTTCGAATTTGCTCTTGTACCAAATTTCCATGCGGTCAATAAAAGGGAGACGATCAGGCTTTCTGCCTTCAAGAACGGCAATAACCCGATCTCGCATAGTCCATTTTTTTTCAGCATCTTTCATTTGCCTAAAATTTCCTCAACCCTTCCGAAAATAAGCCGCATCAAAATCCGGCGGAGATTACATGACAATATCCTATACCACAAAAAGTAAAAATCATGTCCCTTAAGTGATCGCGGAGGTCGGGTTCATTTTTTTTAGCCCTATCTCAAAAAGAATTCCACCCAACTTCGCAGTTCCCGTGGATGGGAGGGTTCACGCCACAAAACCCTTAGAAGAATGGTCCTATCCCATGAAATGGTTTGTTTTATTGAACCCTTAAATCTGCGGGAACCGCCACCGGCGCCTATAGATAGGGCTTGAAAAAATGAACCCGACCGTAGCCCGCTCTCCGCAGTAGGACTGCTACGGAGGATATACGCTAATTCTTTTGCGGCATTGCCACTGTTTATTTCTCCCGCACAACGGGAGTTTTCTGCAATGGAATGATTTGTAGTAGGCTTGACATCGGCGAAATCATAGGATAATAACTTGCATACAAGTAATTAGCATACAAGCTATAGAAGGTTAAGATGTCTTGGAAAATTGAAGATTGCATTTTTTTTCAGTTGGCAAAGGCCAGTCAGGCAGGCCTCCGTTTCTGGTCCAATAAGGCAACGGAACACAAAGTCACGGCGGTTCAGGCTCTGATATTGAATTCCTTATACGATTGCGACCAGATAACCTCCAAGGACCTGGGCAAGCGGACCACGCTTGACAGCGCCACCCTGACCGGCGTGCTGGACAGACTGGAAAAGGGCGGTTTCATTAAACGACGGCAACATCCGGATGATCGTAGGGCAATCCGTGTATGTTTGACGGAAAAGGGAAAGGAAACGGGCAGGTCTCTGCATGAGGTGGCCATAACCGCAAACAAAGATTTTCTGAAAGCGCTTACCGATAAAGAACAGGACACATTGAGGGCCCTGCTTCGAAAGGTACGAGAGGGGGCTCAAATCTGAACGTTTTGGAACTGAATTAGAGGTGAAGAATATGGAAAAAATGACCAAGAGGGTTAAGGAGTTGGCCCATTGCTTAGGCGCTGCGGCCGTCGGGATCGCAACCACCGAGACCCTTGCCGGAGGCCCGCCTTCCGTTGATCTCAACTATGTTTTGCCCGAAGCTAAATCAGCGGTTTGTTTCCTGGTTCCGCTGAAGCAAGAACACATCGAACCGTACCTCAGAAAAGAAGACCATCGTTCTCACGAACTGGACAATATCCGCACAAACACCATGGCCAGTGGCATATCCCTGGAAATGGCCTCTTATGTTACCCAGAAGGGATTTCCTTCAAAGGCCCTGGCCGCAAACATGGTCTACCGAACCGATACACCCCATGGTCCCCTGGACGAAAAACCCCCTATTTCACATCGATATCTTGCTGTGCGGACGGGCATTGCTCATTTCGGGCTGTCGGGTAATGTCCTGACCAGGCCCTATGGGGCGGCCGTGATTCTAGGCTCTATGGTCACGACAGCAGAGTTGATACCTACGGAACCGTTAAATCCGGAAGAGAACTACTGCGACGATTGCCGCCTGTGCATGGCCTCCTGCGCGTCAGGATATATGTCCTCAACTGAGAAGACGAACGTTAACCTAGGAGGCGTTGAATTCTCCTATTCCAAGCACCACAATCATAACCGGTGCGATTATGTTTGCGGTGGCTTCACGGGTCTGCACTCATCCGGGAAGTGGTCCACTTGGTCGCCCGGCCGATTTCCTATTCCTGAAAAAGATGAGGAATTTTTGCCTGCGATCATCAACTCGGCAAAACCCTATTTGAAAAGACCGCGCCAGGACGGTGGATTCTTTCACTTCCTTATGCCGGGGAATCGGATTGAATTCACCTGCGGTCACTGCTCATTGGTGTGTCATCCGGACAAAGAAGTTCGCAAAAGACGGAACAAGATGTTAACTCAAAGTGGTGTGGTCGTGCAGAATCCGGATGGATCGCGCGAGGCTGTGACACCCGAGGAGGCCGAGCGCCGGCTGGCTGGGATGGAGCCTGGCATGAGGGCGCTCTATGAGAATGTTTCTGAAAAAGGAGGCGCTTCTACCTGATCGAGGCGGTTTCCCCGAAGGAGCTAATTTTGTCACTGCATGATTCTGAAGACAGCCCCTCCCAACCAAAACCCGGCATAGCTCTGAACTCCGGTTTTATGCCCGAATGGGATGCAGACCTCTGTACTGCCTGCGAAACCTGTATCGAACGCTGCCCTTCAGAGGCGTTGAAAATGGGAGAAGATGAAATTCCGGAGGTGAATTTGGATCACTGCATCGGATGCGGCGTTTGTGTCACAGGTTGTCCAACGGAGGCCATTGGGCTTGTTGAGAGGGCGGGTATACCGGTTCCGCCAATGGATCAGAGGGCATTAAGGGAAGCGATTAAGGCAAGTCACGCGGCATAGGGCAATGAGGGGCTTGTATCTTTGATGCTTGACAGTTTAAGGCATACACGACAATTGGTCAAGAACCAGGATAAGACCTCCTGGCCGTAATTATATAGTTTTCAAGTCGTACCCATTCAATTTCTATCCGACAACTGAAAAGCTGGAATCCGGATTAATCTCGCGGAGGCGGGAGTAAGTTCCGACATTGCACATCCTTCGCGTATACTTCATCAGGAATTGAAGCGGGTCTTTGTCATGATCGTATCCTGCTTCCACCTTCTCGATCAAGGCAGCTATCATTGCGCCCACTACAGGTGCATTCTTATATTGATTGCCGCTTGTCCCAACAGCCATGTAATATCCTGGAAGGCTTGACTTATCATAGATGGGGATCCAATCGTCGGACACATCATAGAGATCCACTACGCCCTGCGGTTGGTTCGGCACAGGCAAACCCTGCATGCGTTGGGCCACACGGAGGACCTGGGTGGTCCACTGGCGGCTGAAGTTTTTGTTGTAGTTGTCCGGGTCATCCACCCACTCGCGCTCATCACACTCCGGATCCTCACTGCCGATAAGCACGTGGTTTCCTGTCTCGGGACGGCTGTAGCATCCGACATCGCCATCAGAAAGGAGAAAACCGTCCCCTTCCCAGTTAACCCCCTCAGGGGCCGGTACGTGGCAGACTTCCTGCTTCAGGGCTCGAGTCTTGATTTTCATGTCTTTCAGCACGCCGGCCATCTCATTAATGATAAAGGAATGGGGACCGGCCACATTAACGACCACCGGGGCATGAATTTCCCTTCCATCCTTCAACTTGATACCGGCAGCGCGACCGTCTTTTTTAAGGATGTCTATCACTTCAGCATTAAAAACAAACTCACCACCCTTGGCTGCGGTCGCCACCTGGGCGTTGTGGGTCGAAAGCTGGGGGTCTGAGATGAAACCCGACTCGGGAACCCAGATGGCGCCAGCGATGGCGTCGCCCGTGGGTTTGCCGAAATCGGGGTGGTCCATGGTTTTCCCGGGATAATAGGAGCGTAGATCAGCATTGGGCACGTAGCGTTTGATACCCTCGGCGTCTAATTCCAGGTAGCCGACTCCCAACTCATCCAAAGAGGCCATCACGTTTTTAAGGTATTTGTTGAATTCGTTCTTGATGACTAGACAGCCGGTGTTCCTGTAAAAGGCCATGCCCGAAGGGTCCTTTGCCTTCAAGTATTTCGGCCAATCCAGCCAGTAGTAATAGCCCTCTCTGGCCATGGCTACTCCGTCAGGAGTTGAATAATGCAAACGGATTACAGCGCAGGAATTTGAGGTGGAGCCATATCCGGCGGCAGGAAGCTTATCCACATTGATGGTTCTATACCCCTTCTTACTCAACTCGAAGGCAAGGCAGCAGCCAATAATTCCGGCCCCAATGATCAGGGCATCATAGGTTTTTTCCATTTTATCCTCTATTTATTTGGGCGTTAGGCTTAGTAGGATGCTGAAAAATCACGAATTTAGCCGCAGCCTATTAAGCGATTATGGCTTTCGTCTCAAAGTATTCGTGCATAGCTTGGTCGCCCCATTCGCGACCATTGCCGGTTGCTGCACGGTGGCAACCGCCTGACACCGGGCAGTCCATAGCCATCGCACCTTTTGCTTCAACGATATTAGCCAGGCGGATAACTTCTGACTCGTCAGTCGTACTCATTTCCAGCCAGATTTTTCCTTTGCTAAGACCAGCGATGATTCCATCTTTGCTTTCCATTACCGTGGAGCACACTGTTGGTGAAGGCAAGCAGGTAATAATCAGATCAACCTTCTCTGCCATTTCTTTTGGTGAGGCTGCGCTGGACGCGCCCCTGCCAACGAATGACTGGACCAGTGCGTCGTCGAGATCGCGAACAGTAAGATCAAATCCGTTGCGCAGCAAGCTGCCGGCCAACTTACCGCCTACATTTCCAAGACCAATAAAACCGATTTTCATGGTGTATCCCCAATCAATAATAGAAAAGATCCGGGCCCGGAGGCTCAGATTTTCGGTGTCAGAATAGCAATTTCGGTTTCAGCAATCGACTATCGAAAGTCAGATAACGGATAACTGCCCTATTGTCAAGAAAGCCACCATTGAAAAAAGTCAGACCAGATGTTAAGCAATGCAGCTATGGAGGTTCAAGGTTTCTATCCGCCAGACTTGCCCGCCAGAAGTAAGGCGGGTAAAAGGCGGGCAGGGGTTCAAAGGAATACTGCTTACGACGGGATTCAAGGTGCTGAGACTGCAACCTGGGATTTAGAGAAGGAGGAAAAAAAATGATTCAGACCAATATGACTGAGAGGCGGGCTCCCTATTTCAGGATGTTGAGTGACGATCAGATAGAGGAGCTCATAAGGGGTGTTTTCGAAGTCATGGAAAAGGTGGGCTTCAAGGTTCTTCATGAGGGTGCAAGGAAGATGCTTCAAAAGGAAGGGGCTATCGTCAGGGGGGATATAGTAAGAGTCCCCGAGTTCATTGTCCGCGAATGCATCGCCACTGCACCCAAGGGATGGACCCTTTATAACAGGCAAGGTAAGCGTGCCTTGGAGGTGGAGGGACGCAAGAGTTATTATGGTACCTCTACGGCCAGCCCTAACACCAAGGATGCCCTGACCGGAGAGATTCATCCTACGACGCCGGCCGATTTGGCCATTGCAGCCAAAATGGCCGACGCCCTTGAAAACGTAGATTGGGTGATGCCCATGGGGTCTTGCGAAGGTCAAGTGGGGAGCGGGGCTGAACTGCACGAATTCTTTGCGGCCGTAACGAACACAATTAAGCCCATTGTATTTCTGACCTATTCTGCAAGAGGCGCCGAACTCGTATATGAAATGGCCGCTGAGGTAGCAGGCGGGCTCGATGCTCTCAAGGAAAGACCCTTCCTCGTTATTTATCCCGAATCGATCTCCCCTCTGGTTTTTCCAGAAGAGGTAGTTGACCGAATGTTTGTGGCTGCCGACCTCGGACTGCCCATGATGACGGGGCCCTCCATTCAACCAGGCGCCACCGGGCCGGTCACCATGTCAGGGGCGGTTGTTCAAGGTATGGCAGAGGCGTTGATGGGGCTGGTGCTCTCACAACTTCGTCGCCCGGGCTCTCCCGTGGGAGCGGGATGCAATTTCGGCATCATGGATATGGGCCTGGCATTGATGACCTTTGGGGCTCCTGAGATGAGTTTAGGCCTTGCTGCCCAGGCCGAGTTGGCCCAGTACTTCGGTCTTCCGACATGGGGCCTGGCCGGAGCCACGGACGCCAAGGTCAATGACGCTCAGGCAGGCGCCGAGAGCGCCTTCAGCATACTGGCACAGGGCCTTGCAGGACTCAACCTGATCCACGATGTCGGCTACATGGACTGTGGGATGGTCTGCGCTGTTGAGCAGTTGATTCTGGGTAACGAGATTATCGGCATGACCAAACGCTTGCTGCGCGGGATGGATGTGAATAGCGAAACAATTGCCCGGGACGTTATTGCCGGTGTTGGTCCTGGGGGCAATTATATAGTGGAGGAACACACCTACAACCATTTTCGTAACGAGCTGTGGAGACCCGGCCTTTTTACCCGAAAGAATTATGACGCCTGGAAAGAGGAGGGGGGCAAGGATACGGCGAAGCGGATCGAAGAAGAGATCCGGCGGATTGATGAGACCCATCAACCCCTCCCGTTGCCGGACAAAACACTGGCCGCACTGGATGAGATTAGGTCGAAAGGTGAACAGGAACTGGCTTGAGAGGCGGTTTCAAAACACCCGATTTTGGCCAATCTTCCGTCTTCGCTACACGCAGCGCAGGCGCTTGCGCCGCGTGAAGCTACGACGGGACAAGCGGCGTCAGGCTCAAATTTCAATCCTCAAAATACTCCATGTATTCCTGTGGTTAAAATTTTCGCCTTTTCCCGCTAAAAGTCAGGGATCTTCGACTTGACTTTGCCCAAACTAAAACGTTTTGAAACCGCCTCCTAAGTCGGTCATCGCTATTCAATCGCTCTTTGAGTCCTCTTCCAGTTCGTCTTCAAAGGCCACGGCTGCGGCTACAGAAGAGGTTCTGGCAAGGTACACGGGCGGGCCCTGCTCCTCGATGGGGACGGCCGGGACTTTTCGCATTCGATAAATTGCATAAAGGCCGAAGGCCAAATGGACTATCACGAGATAAGCGAGAAAGCCGGATGTGCCCACGATGGATATGGCAGCCCCCGAGATCATGGGAGCGAAGAAAGCGCCCAGACCGGTGACCATGATAAGACCGCTACTGGCCGCCACCATCTGTTCGGGCAAAAGGTGGTCGTTGGTGTATGCCAGGCTGAGTGAATACATGGGGAAGGTTAATCCGCCAAAGATGCCGAACAGGATCAGAAGACCAGGGGTGGGCAAGGTACCGAAGATCAGGGGCACCAGGGCAATGAGGGCGGCAAAAAAGGTCACTACCGTAAGGACCAATCTTCGATCGAACTTGTCCGAGAGAAACCCGATCGGCCATTGAAAGGCAACGCCTCCCCATAGGGCGATTCCCATGAATAAGGAGATTTCCGCTACGGTCAGACCCACCTTCTCAGCATAGACAGCGCCAATGCCAACGATCGCTCCATTGGAGACGCCTGTTGCAAAGCAGCCTATCACCCCAAGAGGCGCTTTTTTGCCTAGTTCGCGCAGTTTTATTCTTTCCGGTGCACCGAAGGTAGGCACGGGTCCGACGGTCAGCAGGATCGGCACCAGCGCAAAGGAAAAAAGAATCGAGACCAGAATGAACAGCTCAAAACCCCCCGGATGGGACGTGTTAAGCAAAAGGGGACCGCTTCCCATGCCACCCAAAGAGATGACCATATAAACAGCCAGCAACTGTCCGCGGTTTTGGTTGTTTATTCGCTCGTTCAACCAGCTTTCGGCGACAATATACAAACCGGCAAAGCAAAACCCGGTTGCCAGACGCATCAAAATCCAGGCGACCGGTGAGATATAGATAATATGAAGCAATGCCGATACGGAGACGATCGAAGCCAATGCCGCAAAGACTCGAACGTGCCCAACGCGTTCAAGGAGGGTTGGGGTGACCTTAGAACCCGCGATGAATCCACCTGAGTATCCGGACATAATCAGGCCGGTCACCACAGGCTCAAACCCTTCTAAGGTGGCCCGCAGACCCAAGAGGGGCCATTGGAGTCCGTGGCCCACCATAACTATGCCAATGCCGAGAAGCAGAGGCCAGCAACCGATCACTGTTTGTACAAAAGAGACATCGTTTGAATCCAAATGACTACCAGCGGCAGCTACGTAAGCTTTATCCTGGGTTTCCGTCATTTCATGCCTCGATGAAATTTGGCCCCCAATCGAGTAGAACTCGATTAGGCGTCATCCGTTATTGGTTATTCGTTTTGGGGTGCAGTTTTCGCAACGGATTCAAGATCCGAATCCGATTGGCTCTTTTCCACTAAAAAAATGCAGAAAGCAACAAAAATATATAAGGTTCAGTCCGCCAGGCGGATAAAGGTTTAAAGGTAATGATCTGTTGAGATTCTGCATATTTTGTTCTAAAAAGACGAAAACAGTTTGGAGGGAAGAAAATGCCTGCGATTTTTGATGC
>CAYWMP010000022.1:0-45955 GCA_964459445.1 uncultured Desulfobacteraceae bacterium | reverse complement strand
AACTTCATCGCTGAAGGAGCCGTCATTGTCCAGATCATCGCGTTGGTCGTCTCCGTCTGCATCCAATGCGTCTACTATACCGTCGGTGTTGGTGTCCAACAGCCTGACCACTAGACCATTATTGGAGGCCGCCCAGACACCCCTATCTCGATCGTAGTAACCAACCGGAACAATCTCACCCACGTCAAAACCCAGGAAATTATTCACCCAGGCGACAACCGGTTTTTCAAACCTCACTCTTCGAGCACCATCCACACTGAGTTCTACGCAATAGGTGTAGGCTGAAGTGGGAGGCAGGATTGCCGGCATGGAATTCGGCGTGGTGAATTCACTTGCCCGGGTGGTGATGGTGGTTAGTTCATGGACATCGTTTCCATTTTCATCCACCAAATAGGCCCTGTTGTCTCCCGTAAAGACCATTGAGCATGTACGGCTGCCGAATGTATCAGTCACTTCTGTACTTTGATGGGTCACGACCGTATCAGGATTGCCGTCAAATGTCAGCGTGGTTGCTTTTGTGTCCTCGGCGATCATCTGAACAGTCTCGGCAATGGCAATGTCGTTCCAGGGGACATTTACCTTCCTTTGGGCCTCAATCAGGCCCTCTTTTCGGTAGGTGACAGTATAGGTTCCACCTCCCTCAACCGGGATGGAGAATCGCCCATCAGCATCGGTTATTACGGTGCCGTATTCCGGGTACCCGTGTATCGCAATTGATACATATGATATGGGAGAGCCGCCTAATTCCTGGACCAGCCCGGTAATCAGAGAAAATCGCTCCGGATCGTACTCATCAACCGTGGCATCATTCGGCACAAGATCCTGATATTGTTCCCCAAAAGACGCTTCAGGTTGAGGCTCTGGATTGCCGGTTACCCTGACTTCGGCCCGGGCACTGGCAGAGCCGTATAGTCCGGTCACGGTGATGGTATAGGTCGTTGTATGGGACGGGGAAACCGTGGTCGTTCCATTGACCGCCACAACCCCGACGCCATTGTCTATGTGGGCGTTCTGGGCCCTACTGGAAGTCCAGGACAGGGTGCAAGATTCCCCTTGCACAATCGTAGAGGGAGATGCATTTAAACTTACAGCAGGCGGAGTCGTTACCTCTATCACGGTGACCGCTACACTGGCCGAATCGGTACCGCCGTTGCCGTCGCTGACCGTATAAGCAAAGCTGTCGCTGCCATGAAAATCGGTGTTGGGCGTATATGTAAAGGTGCCGTTGCCGTTATGAGCAACGAACCCGTTGGCCGGTTGGGTAAAGCTTTGAATCGTCAGGGTGTCGTTATCCACGTCCGTGTCGTTTGAAAGGACATTGCCCGTCGTAACAGGGGTATTGGCCTCTGTGCTTACTGCGTCATCAACGGCGACCGGTGGATCGTTTACCGCCACCACCTGGATAGAAACCGCAGCCGGCTCTGAGTCTACGGCACCGTCATTCGCCTTAAAGGTGAAGGAATCAGTGCCGCTGTAGTTTGCATATGGCGTGTAGGTAAGATTGGGCGCTGTTCCTGAAAGGATGCCATGGGAGGGATTTGAAATAACCTGATAGGTTAAATTGTCTCCATCCACATCCGATGCGGAAAGGACAATGGTCGATACCTCGTCTTCATTCAAAGTCACATTTTGGTTTTCGGCAACCGGTGGGTCATTCACGGCGTTCACTTGTAGGGAGACGGTTGCCGGCAGGGAGTCATCCTTTCCGTCATTGATTATAAAGGTAAAGGAGTCCGGTCCGTTGAAATCGGCATTGGGGGCATAGGTAAGGTTTGGCGGGGCGCCTGTAAGAGCACCATTACTCGGCTCGGTGACCACATGGAAGGTGATCGGATCGCCATCAGGATCGGAGCCGGTCAAGGTGATTGAAAGGAATGTGTCTTCATCCGTTGTCACGGATTGGGGGTCGGCAATGGGTATCCGGTTTACAACCGTTACCGTTACGCTTTCGGTCGCTGTGCCTCCAGCCCCTGTTGCCGTCAGAGTGTAAATTGTGGTCTCGGCCGGTGTGATATTGCGTGAACCACTCAGTTCAACCTCTCCGATACCTTGGTCGATATTAACCGAATCCGCGTTATTGGCTGTCCATGAAAGGACACTGGATTCCCCAATATGGATTGATTCAGGATTTGCCATGAAAGTGGTCTCAGGTATGGGAACAGTGCTTTTCTTTTTTATCTTAATTGAAATGGCCGCTCCGCGTTTGCCGAGTAACAAAACGAGCATACGATTTTTAGTACTTAAGGGGACTTTTTGTTTGAACTTCTTATCGTCGCTGTTTAGGAATTTTCTTAAAGAGATAAATCTGTTGTTTAATAGGATAAATCCCCTTCGGATGCGCTTCTTGGGTGTCTTATTCTTGACAATAAGCGTACCTTGCCCCGGATCATCTACCTGGAATCGGTGCATTGAGACATGGATGACAAAACGCTTTATCTTGAGCGTCTCGGGTCCAAAGACATTCTTGCCAGCGGCAAGTGCGGGCAGAGAGAGAATTGAAAAGGTGAAGAAACCGATCGCGAAACCCAGTGATATTTTTTTAGATATATGATTCATGGTTAACCCCCGCCTTTCACTTGTTTAGAATAAGACCGAGATTTCACATATGCGCGCCTTTCGATCCACTAACTGTCTCTCCCTATAATGAAAAAAACCTGAGGTATATCTGTCAGAATGTCTAAATCTTCGAATTTTATCAATGCTGGTTTGTTGCTAAGAAAATACGGATAAAAACTAGGTATTATTCCCCGAAATCCAAGCCCCGCTTAGATCTCTGAGATCAGTCTGGCTCTCACAAAAGGAGAGTGCATTAGAAAAAAGTTGCGGTCACCGCTTAATTAATAGTGCGACTCGGGAATATGCTACAATTTTCTTGATTTGGGATTACAAACCTTGATGTCCAAGTCAGCGAATTGATTCATCGAAAGGTCTGCATCAGGTCACGACTATATGCTATTTGTCTTGTGATGCAATGAAGTACTTCACACGTTTCGTGTGAAATCGGTCACACCAAGGAAAAAGCACTTATCCTGAGCGCAGTCTGATTCGACAGATTTAGGGCGGGAAAGCCTGGACAATAAGTCTCAACGAATTGATGGGGGTATTGAGTGAATTCCACATACTGAGGGTTGAGGGGGCGGTTAAGTTTTTCTTAGAAAGAGTATTTGGCTTCCAGAAAAATCCGATCGTTGTCGCCGATTTGCCTGAACGAGGCCTTGTCACCCGATTGGTAAGTCACCAGCCCAGCCTTAATGGAAACGTCATCCGTTAAATCATATTCTCCTGATATTCTTTGAAATGCGCCATCGTCTCCGGTGAGCCCGAAGAGGGATGCTAGAAAAACCAGATGGAACCTATCATTTAAGAAGTCAGCCGAGTATCTCAACAGGGCCTGAAATTCATCTTTTTGCGCATTGTCCGGTGAGGCCTTGAGAGCATCATCAAAATCCATTATACGCCGATTTACCGTTTCCAGTGCAATGGTGGTATCGGTAAACCCCGAGTATTCAAGACCGACCAGCAAATCAAAACGCGACCTGTCATCTCCGGGTTTGGCAAAGAATTCCAGCCCGTCGATGTAAGCCGCCTCCCATCTAAGAAGCCAATTACCCAGGGCAATATTGGCGGCCGCGCCGGCCATTTTGAGACGGCTGTGACGCCTTTCGAGCTGTGTGGCTGTTGCCTGTTCTACGTGCGGTTGATCATCGAAAAAACGCGCGCCATAGAAAGACACATCCCATCCACTGAAGATCCCATTCAGAGCCAATCCGAATTCTGTGTTTTCCAGGGTGTTGGCCGGTTCCTTCTCTACAGGGAGAGGGGTATCAAAGGGGAAAAACTCACTGCCAAAAACCGGGCTTTTGTCAAACCGCATTTCGTGTATGGCTATCCCACTCAGATTCCATGAACCAACGTAATAATCCAATTTGGTCATTGTAATCGGCAAGCGCAAATCTTCAATGTCCACCAGGCCGGGCTCACGGATGTCCAAGGGGTTGATAAAGTCGACGACCCGGATGTTGTCCGCCCTGCCCCAAACAACAATCTGACGTCCCAGCTTTAGATCCACTTCCGAGATCAATGGACCCTGTACATAGAACTCCCAAAACTCAGCTTCGGTTTCATGTACATCCAGGGCCTCATCCGTGAATTCATCTCTTCCCATGATTTGATAGGCCGCATCATAAAAGGCCCTTCCGCCAATTAGGGATTTCCAATTATCGGAGAGCGTTATATCGAGATCCAGATGAAGATCCGGTCGAAGTCGCGTAATGCCGCGAAAATCGGGTTCGCCCGGATCAGGCGCGTCATGGGATATGGAAATGGAAGAGCCGAGGGTCAATGACCCGCCCAAATCCCAATAGGGCGGCTCTTTTTCCTTTTCCGGGGCGGTTGAAGTCGGGGCATCGGCTTTCTCCTCCTCGAATCCCTCCAATACTTCATCCAATTCATCAATTTGTTCCCCGGTGCTCTCTGTCTCCTCGAAGCCTTCAAGCACCTCATCCACCCCCTCCTCTTCCGACTTTGCATCCTGTTGGGCCATGATCCGAATAGGCTCTGACTCTGTTACATGGCTCTCATCGGGACTATCTTTTGGATTATTTGCTGCGGCTTGGAATGGTTGGATAACAAGCAGTGCAAAGGCCAGGAAAAAGCGAAGGATTAGTTTCTGACTATCCATTAGAATTCTGTAGAACCAGGCGTAAGCGATAAGGCTTTTTTAAACGTTCGAAAAATACATATGTGCCATAAGGGGTGTTGTGCAAAAGACGAACATCGAACATTGAACATCGAACGTCCAACGTCGAATAAAAAACAAGAATTTGATACCGAGCATTTAACGGCCATTTCATTTTTCTATATATCGTTTTGATAGTCATGATGATTCTCATCGAATTCTCGAGTGACCATTCTTCGAGGTCGCAATTCAGTTGTTCTCCCATTCAACATTCGATGTTGGACGTTCGATGTTCGACGTTCATTTCTTTCCCAGTCCTTCCACGACTAATCCGGCGCAAAACTACTTTATCGCCTGTAGGGAAAATAGGAACATTTACAGTCCTTTTTCCATTTTGCGGATGGAGAACGAACTCTCCTCAAGTTTCTGGTTGAATTTCACATTATGGAACTTCAATATGGTTTTGTGTAAGGTTCTCTTTGCTTTTTTTATGATCATATGTATCTCCGTAGCCACCCAAATGTCATCGATCAACTCCAGCTTCTTGACATCCAAATACTTCAGCCGTTTGCCTTCCTTTACCCAATGGACGGCCCTGATCACCACGTGATTGTCCTTCCTCACAAAAAGCACCGATTTGGTGTACCCGTACTCATCGATGACCTTTTTGCTGACAGGCACGGCTTGAATCAACCAAGTATCCGCATCGCCCACCTTTTTCTCTTTCAAGAGCGTGTAGTTGTAGTTCTCAAGGACCCTTTTGGTCATATCTGCGTAGGAAAAGTCCGATCCCATGAAACTGTTGGTTTTGTCGCTGGATGCGATGCGTTTGGTCTTTCGAAGGGCGGGCAAATAAAGCCACTGATCATCGTCCTTGTCTGCAGTGTCATAGTCATAGGTCAGGAAAGCCGTGTCTTCGACATCTGCCGGATGAAGAAAAAACATCAGCCTCAGGGTATCTTCACCCTTGTCTTTGCTGAATGCCTTTATTTTTCGAACCCTCTCATTGCCCTTCTTGTCGATTAATATCATTTCCATGTCCGAAATCTGGTTGTCTCCATCGTCACGGACATCTACTTTCTCCATAATGGCTCTGGCCCTTGTGTCATCAGCAGACGCTGTTGAGGCTGGAATAGCCAGCGTTACGAAAACAAACGCTATCAATAGAAAACCTATCTTAATTCTGTTTTTCATCATTTCCTCCATTTTCCCCTTTTGTGCCTTAGTGCCTTAGTGGCCGAACTGTTTTTTTTGGACGGTTAACCAGCACCATGAGCGCCGGTGCAATAAAATAATCGGCCACCAGGGCCATCGAAATGGTCAAGGCGGTGAGTAAGCCAAACCGGAAAAGGTTGTTCATCGTGGCAAAAGTAAAGGTGAAAAAACCTATGGAAAGAACAATAGTCGTGACGAGCATGGCGCGTCCGGTGGTTTGGAGCGTTTGATGCACCGCGGCTACGGGGTCTCCGCCCTCCTCAAAATAACGACGAAAGTTGTGCATAAAATGGATGGTATCGTCAACGGCCAGGCCTATGGCTATGCTGCCCACCATCATTGTGAAAAGATCCATGGGGATGGGAACGGCACCCATGATCCCGAGTGTTAGCAATATGGGCGCAAGGTTCGGTATCATACTGAGCAAACCGATCCGAACCCTGCCGATCAGAATAATCATGAGAATCGTAACCACAACAAGGGCTGTTATATAGCTTTTGGCCATACTCTTAATGGCATTGGTCACGGTCCTGAAAAGCAGCGCACTCATACCGGTGACTGTGACCTTCGACTCAGGAAAGGTCTTTTTGAAGTATGCCGTCACCGTGCTGTCGAACATGTGATATTTCACTGCATCTTTGAAAGGCATCTTGATGGTGAAACGCACCAACCGAAATTGACTGTCCACCACGTCTTCCAGATCGTCCGAACCGCTATTCTCAAAAAGCAGAAATTCCTGGGCCACAAGGTCTCTATTCTGAGGAACAGCATAGAATTCGGGGCGGTTTTCGTTGAGGGCCTGGTTAATCTCCTTGAGAATCGCAGTCAAAGTCCAGGCCTTTCCGACAAAAACATCTTCAAATTCCAATGGTTCTGCAAAGGCGACAGCTTTCTCAAGCCGGTTAAGAAACGCAGGTTCATAGAGACCGTTTTTTTTGCCGGTATCGATAATCACTTCCAGGCTAATTGAGCCGCGAAGTTCCCGGTCAATTTTCTCCGTGTCCGTGCGAATGATGTTTTCTTTTGGAAACCAGGATAGAATGTGGTGGGAAAATCGTATTCTAGTTATGGCGGCGATAGAGATGGTGAGGATTATGGCGCTTACTATGAGGATGGCATAGGGATGTCCGGTTGAAAACCGCCCGATCCTTGTTAGAAAACGATCCAAAAGCACGCGTTTCCCCCCATTCCTTTCCACATTTTTCGCCTTTACCGGTACGAATGCGATCAGAGCGGGAATTAGAAGGAGTGTGTAAATAAGAGAAATCATGATGCCGATGCCTGCAAAAATCCCCACATCAGCGATCGGGGCTACCTCAGCAGTAGAGAAGGACAAAAGCCCAGTGGCTGTCGTAACACTCGTCATGACAATGGCAAGGCCTGAATGGCCCAATGAATAGGCGATGGCCTCCTCTTTATCGCTGAACTGCTGAAGCCTCTGGAAAAAAATGGCAAGGATGTGCACCGATGAGCCGACACAGACTGCCAGCAAAAAGGAAGGCAGGATTTGTGTGGGTACTTTGATAGGCACGCCCACCCCTCCCATAAGGCCTACTGTAGAAAGAAGCGAAATAATCACCACGAGGAGGGGGAGAACCACACCGGAAATTCTGCGGAACATGATATAAAGGCACAGGGCTATTGTGGCAACGGCGATGACCATGAATTTTCGCATGTCTTTAATCAGGGACCTTTTGAGGAAATGGGTGACCACAGGTGAGCCTGCCAGGTATAGAGGAAAGTCTGATGCTTCATACTTCCTGATAATGGTGCGGACGGCAGACACGGCTGCACTGTTTTCTTTGTCAGTAAGATAATCTGATCCCCCTGTGTCGTTTCCCTCGAAACCTTCCAGGACATCCTGATCTTTTCCCTGCTCCGAGAAACTGTAGGTTTTGATGACAATCGTCGTAAACCTGCCATCTTCTGAAATGAGCGTGTTCTTATATATGGGATTGGAAAGCACCCTTCTCTTTAAATCTGCCATGTCTTCTTCAGTTTTCGGCCAGTTCTCGAGCAGTTCCTCCACAATGAGTCGATCTTCTTCTCCCCGCGTATTGCGAGCATTATTAATGCTCGTAATATCATCGATATATGGAACTGTTTCCTCTAATTCCTCATGCAACGCTTTAAGTTTTTTCAGGAAATTCTGATCAAATACATCCTGTGGATTGATCGCAATGATGATCAGTTCATCTCTTCCGAATTGGTCTCGGAAAGCGTTGTAATCAAGAAGGGTAGGATCGTCTTTGTGGAGGAAGCCTTCAGTTGAGGTATCGATAGTGAGTTTCGGAATCTGGGAAATCGATAATAAGAAGGCCATGAGTATAAAGAGAATTGTTTTAAAACGATTGCGATAGACCCAATGTCCAAAACGCTCAAACTTCTCTTCAAGTTTTTTTCTGATTTCCGACATGACTGATCTCCGCTCCCGTAATAGTCTGCCACTAAGTCACTAAGCCACCAAGATTATACCCAAAGCGATCGGTTCAAGGTTCGGAGTCAAAGGTGTAAAACTCAATAACAATCAACCCTTGGATCTCTTTTTTGGGTTTACACTTCATACTTCTTCTTTGTGCCTTTGTGTCTTGGTGGCTGAAATGTTTATGGTATCCGTTTTTACAGCTCTCAAAAGGAGTGTTTCAACTTCAGATGGCCCTGCTTTTGAGATGTTTTCAGCTAAAGGTTCTGATATTTCCCGCAACGAAAGGTACAGCTTCCTTATGGGCTCGCTTGCCCTTAGAAGCATGAGGGCGCCCACGAGCATCAGATGTACAACGAGCGGGTTTGTTTCAATGAATACCCCTTTCTTTCTCCCCTCTTCCAGGATTTCCATGAGCATGCCGATTATCCGCCCAAAATCACTTGCTACCATTTGGGGAAAGCTTGAAGCGCCCGAGGCCAGCTCTCGCATCATAATGGGTGGCACATTCGGGTTTTCTTCCATGGTGCGCGCTAGGTTTCGGATAAATGTACGCAGCTTCTTCTCCGGTGTTTCCTGTCTCCTTATGTTTTCTGCAATGCGTTCTGCGGTGTCCGAGAAAACTTCATGAAGAACACGCCCATACAGGGCAACTTTGTCTCCAATACTATAGTAAATTGTCGCCTTGTTCACCTTGGCGCGCTTTGCAATCTCATCCATCCGTGCGCCTGCAAAGCCGACTTCCGCAAATACCTTTGTTGCGGTATCCAGGATGCGTCGAACCTTCTCTTTCCGTTTTTCTATCTGGCTGGGGGTTTCCATTGAAAAGCCTCGATCAAAAAGTTGTGCGATTAACTATACAGTTTAACTAACCGGATAGTTTAACTATATAGTTAATAATCAATGTCTTTAGAATCGTCAAGCAAAAAAATCGAGTAGCAGAAAGTCGTTGATTCTATGTATCAAGTTGCCTATTCTTAAACCTTGAATAAGACATCGCTTTCCAAATCCTTAAACCGGGCAACCCAATGAAACTCGGAATCATCGGATTTCCCCAATCCGGCAAGTCCACCCTATTCAATGCACTTACCGGAGCCAGGGGTGAAGTAATAGGGAAAAAGACATCGCGGACTGATCAGAGGATAGGTACGGTCAGATTCGAAGATGAGCGTGTGGATTTCCTTACCGAACTTTATAAACCCAAAAAAACCACCCGCGCACAGGTTGAATATCTTCTACCCTCCCAAGTGGCTGCAACCACATCCTCCAAAACCGAAGATAACCTGTGGAATCAGGTCCGGGTTTGTGATGCACTACTTCATGTACTGAGGAATTTCGAATCACCCGGCGGGATAGCCCCTACACCCGAGATGGATTTCTGGCGTGGTGAAGAGGACATGATCATCAACGATCTCGTTGTCGCCGAAAAAAGAATCGATAGAATTGCAATGGACCGAAAAAAGGGGAAAAAGCCTGATAATGAGGAATTCACCCTCCTTGGGACCTGTCGTGAAATCCTTGAGAATAATGAACCCCTTCGTTCGAAACCAGAACTTGCAACGGCGCAAACCCTGAGGGGTTTCACTTTTTTGTCTGCCAAACCCCAACTTGCTATCATCAATAATGGCGATGAAGATGAATCCATGCCTGAGTTGAAGACAAAACCTGTGGATCTCGAAACCCTCGTCTTGAGGGGCAGACTTGAAATGGAGATCGCGTCCATGGCGTCTGAGGAGGCGGAAGAATTCCTGGAGGAATATCATATTGAAGCCTCTGCCCTCGACTTGGTGATAAAGAGGTCCTATTCGCTTTTGAACCTCATTTCCTTTTTTACGGTGCTGAATGACGAGGTTCGAGCCTGGACCATCAGGAGAAATTCTTCGGCCCTGGAAGCGGCCGGAACGGTTCATACAGATATGCAAAAGGGATTCATACGGGCTGAGGTCGTGTCCTTTGATCATCTAAAGGAATACGGCACTTTTCAGGAGGCAAAAAAGGCCGGACACGTCCGTTTGGAGGGCAAAGAGCACAAAGTGCAGGATGGAGATATCATAAACTTCAGATTTAATATTTGAGAGAAAAGCCTTCGAGGATTTGGAGTACTGGAGTGTTGGAGTATTGGCGTGTTGGAGAGATGGGTTTATGAAAATCTGTTACGAGTTCTGGGTTGCGAGTTTTAGTCGGTTTTTTTTAGCTTAGACGCGCAACACGCAACGCGTCACTCGCAACCGTCAACTCCATACTTTTGCTGCTTTAAAAAGATGGTAAAAATAAATACCTTTTGCTTTGGGGAATACGTTATGGATAATGTGAGAGTTGGCATCATTGGAGCTGGGGGATATGGAGGGTGCGGCGCCGTAGAATTGTTGCTCGGGCATCCCCAGGCAGAAATAGCAGCTATGATTGACATGCAGGATGTGGGAATGCCCTATAGTGAATTATACCCGCACCTTAAGGGCTTTTGCGATCTTCCCATAGTTGATCCCAATGACTCTTCGCGGCCCGACGATTTCCACGTCGTGTTTTTCGCCACACCTGACGGCGTTGGGCAAAAGGAAGCCCGATCCTGGTTGGACAAAGGTGTCAAGATTGTGGACTACAGTGGCGATTTCCGTTTCAACGATCTTAAGACCTATCAAGGGTATGCAGCTCGGATCGGAAAATCTCAGGAACACGCGGCTCCGGATCTACTTCCAAACTCGGTCTATGGATTGGCAGAGCTACATCGATCCGATATCGAAAAAACGGATATAGTGGGAAATCCCGGATGTTTTGCCGTTAGCTGTATTCTTGGGATGGCCCCTGCCCTCCAATCGGCCCTTATCGAGCCTGATTCCATTATCTGCGACTCTAAAACCGGCGTTTCAGGGGCCGGTAAGAATCCCTCCCCCACCTTTCACTATCCTGCAAGATACGATGCCATGAATGCCTATAAGATATCAGGCCATCAGCATATCTATGAGATAGAAAGGGAACTCGGTCTTGTTGCAGGCATTGACATGAAAATAACCTTTACACCCCATGTCGTCCCCCTCGCCAGGGGCATTTTGTCGACGATATACTGCAATCTCAAACCTGACCAGAGTGTGAAGACCGTAGAAGAGGCTTATCGTTCATTCTACGATGGGGAGACATTCGTACGGGTTCACGGTCCTGAGACGCCTTTGGCCAGCAGCAATGTGCGTGGCAGCAACTATTGCAACCTATCTCTGAATGTGGATGAAAGGACGGGTAAACTGATCGTGGTGAGCTTGATCGATAACCTCGTCAAAGGTCAGGCCGGCAGCGCCGTTCAGAATATGAACATTATGTTTGGGATTGAGGAGACGGCTGGTCTTTTGAAGGCAGGTCAATACCCCTAAAGAAGTGAGCTAAAATGGCTAGAGTGCCTAAGGTGCCTAAAGTTTTTACCCAACAACCCAACTCTCAATCACTTTAGTCACCTTAGTCATTTTAGTCACTTTAGATCACTTCATCGCTATTTAATACACACTTTCCGCACCTGAATCAAATCCGTCTGCCCCAGCAAGGTCTTTCGGACGCCATCCTGCATCAGGCTGCTCATGTTGTCCTTCACGGCCTGCTCTCTCAAATCCTCCATCTTGGCTCGACCTTGAATGCGCGATTTCATGTCATCAGTTCCTGCGAGCAGTTCATACAACCCGGTTCTTCCTCTGTAACCTGTATTCCCGCATTTTTGACATCCCTTGGGCCTGTATAAAACAAGGTCATCGTTAAAGGGAAAACCGAGGGCATCAAAATCGCCGTCATAGGCCCTGACCAGGGTATCATACTCTTCCCTATCCGGATGGAATTCTTCCTTACAGTCCTTGCACAGGGTCCTTACCAAACGCTGGGCCAAAACCCCTAACAAGGCATCGGCAAAATTGAAAGGGTCCATACCCATATCCAGCAACCGGGTGATCGTCTCCGGCGCGCTGTTGGTATGAAGGGTGCTGAAGACCAGGTGTCCGGTCAGGGAGGCTTCAACCCCTGTAGATACCGTCTCGTGGTCGCGCATCTCACCGACCATAATCACATCCGGGTCCGCCCGCAGAAAGGCCCTCATGGCCGTCGCAAAATCGAATCCGATTTTAGGCGTGACCTGCACCTGTCGGAGCCCCTCCTGGGTGATCTCCACGGGGTCTTCTGCTGTCCAGATCTTTGTCTCGGGCTTGTTGATATAGTGGAGCGCGGCATGAAGGGTGGTCGTTTTCCCACTTCCCGTGGGTCCCACAACCAGAACGATGCCGTAGGGCTGTGAAATCATGCCGATAAACTCGTTGAAATTTCTCTCACTAAAGCCCATCTTCTCCAGAGGTAAGGGCTCTCCGGCAGCCAAGATACGCAGCACCACATCCTCCACCCCCCCGGCAGTGGGAATCGTGGCCACACGAAGCTCTATGTCCAGAGGCGCGTATTTCTTGAATTTGATCTTACCGTCCTGTGGAAGTCGCCTCTCCGAGATATCCAGATCAGACATGATCTTTAGCCTGGAAACAATGGCCCGCTTGTAGGTGTAAGGGATGGTCTGATAGACCTGGCATGCACCGTCTACTCGAAATCGGATCATGGCATTTACTTTACCCTGGCGAGGCTCAACATGGATATCGGAGGCATCTCGATTAAAGCCGTCGACAATCATCTTGTTCACGAGTTGAACAATCGCGCTGGACTCTTCGCTCACCCCTTCCATATCCTCATCTTCTTCCTCTTCAGCGGAATCCAGTTGTCCGAGAATATCTTCAATGCTCCCAGTATCGCCCAACATTTCCGACCTTTTTACATCGAAAAAGAGATCGATCATTTTGAAAATATCTTCTCTCAAGGACACGCAGTATTCAAAATCCTTACCGGGCATGAGACGCCTGATGGTATCTCTCGCAGGAAGGAAATCGGGATTCTCCATGACTATCACGATTCTATTTCCGGAGTGCGAAACAGGGACAAAGGCATTGTGTTTCAAGAAACTCGGTCTAAGCCCCTTTAGAATCTCGCCGGGAATGACCATTTTATCGTCAAAGGGAATAAACCTGGTCTTGAAATAGGCGGAGAGCGACTTGGCAATATCATCCTTAGAGACCTGGAAGTCCTTCATCAGCACGGATTCGACTTGCTTTTTCACTTTCCTCGCATTGGCGATCGCCTGTTCCAGGTCTTTTGCTGTGATGATATTGTTGGTGATGAGATGATCGAACTTAGTGGGCTTTGTTTTTTGTGCGACGCGTTGGTTATCGAAAAAGGCGATGCCCAGGACTTTGGCTATCTCAACGACCGATGATTGGTCCTCCAGGGTGAAATGGGTGCCATCCTTCTTGTTCATTAACTGGATAACACCAAGCAGGTACTTATTGTAGGGGATGGGCGCTGCCAGAACCTGGGTGGTTTTATAACCCGTTTTCATGTCCCAGGACTTGTCAAAACGCAATGCCGGATTTATTCGTTTCAGTTCGTTATCGTCATAGGCATTCGCAATGCTGGTGACCTTCCCCGACGCGGCACAGTAACCCGAGATGCTCTCATTGTTTACGGGGACCCTGATTTCCGCGACCTCGGCACCTGTCTTGAAACGCGAGACAATCTGTTTGTTAGCCCCGTCAACCACATAGATCGTTATCCTGTCAGCATCAAAAAGGCTCAGAATTTCATTCTGCAGATTCAAGAGGATGTCATTGGTATCCTTGGCAGAATGGATCTTGTTGGTTATGTTGTTGAGTCTTTTCTGAAATCTGAGCTGTTCTTCCAGTGATCGTTCTCTGGAATTTGCTTTATCAGTCTTTCTTGCAAGGACAGCCATATTGTTAGGCAACTCCTTAAGCTTTTAATTTTAATCCTATTTTAAGCAATTTTTCCAAATATGCAACCAATTTGTTTGCCAAAAAATCCCACCTTGTCTATGATGTTTGACTCTAAAAAAAGGGGGAAATCAAGCGGCGATGCTCATTGATAGTCACGCACACCTCGATATGCGCGAATTCGACAGGGACAGGGAACAAGTACTCGATAGAGCACTTCAAAACGGTATTACAAAAATACTGACCATAGGCATTGACCTGCCCAGTTCCATTTCCGCTCTTCAATTGGCCAAGTCCTACGATTTCGTCTTCTCATCCGTTGGCTATCACCCACATAACGCCAATGAATTGGACTCAAATATTCTCCGAAATCTCGGCGAATTGGCATCTGAGCCGGAGGTTGTGGCCTGGGGAGAAATAGGATTGGATTTCTATCGGAAGCACTCTTCCCCTGAAAATCAAAAAAGGGCCTTTAATCTGCAACTTGAGAATGCTGCACATTTTGATCTCCCGCTCATTATCCATATTCGAGATGCGCACGAAGAGGCTTTGAACATACTTAAAGGGCACGGAAAAAAGAGCTATAGCGGCGTGATTCACTGTTTTTCCGGTGACCATAGCCTGGCAAGGCAGTATATGGACTTGGGATTTTACATCTCGATTCCCGGGACGGTTACTTACAAGAATGCCGCACAGATCCAAGATGTTGCCAGAAAGATACCCCTTGATAAAATGCTCTTGGAAACGGATGCGCCCTTTTTGACACCCGCGCCAAAACGAGGAAAACGGAACGAACCCTCCTATGTAAGATATACGGCTCGGAAAATCGCCGATTTGAGAGGAATTGAGGTTTTGGAGATTGCCGAGCAAACATCAGAAAACGCGAAAAGGCTATTCGGATTACCCGGCTAATAGCGATCAGGATCCAAATTCGATTGGTTCGATATATCCTTTGACCCTCTCTTCAACGGGCAGGAGCCCTTCCGAGATTTGAGTTGATATGGAAAACCAACAAATAACCGGTCAAAATCCCCTGATTTTGGCATCTGAATCACCAAGAAGGAAGAGTCTTCTGAAGCAGATTGGTCTTCCCTTTAGAGCCATCCCGAGCCGCATCGATGAAATTCAAATTACCGGTGGAGCCGGAGCGGTATCCCTGACTTTGGCTGCGAAAAAGGCAAAGGCGGTTAAAAAGGCGGCGGCCGGCAGATGGATTCTGGGGGCGGACACGATAGTTGTCCTTGGAAAAACCATACTCGGCAAACCCGGAGACCGGGATGATGCGTTTTCTATGCTTTCTCTCTTGGGTGGGAATGAGCACGAGGTCCTAACGGGCTTCTGTATCCTGAGCCCCCCCGGGCATGTGGTTCACAGGGAATGCGTTTCAACTCTCGTCAGGCTGAAGACGTTGACTGAAAAAGAGATCACTGCTTATATTTCCACAAAAGAACCCTTTGGCAAGGCGGGCGGTTATGCAATCCAGGGTATTGGGGCCTTCATGGTTGAAGCCATTTCAGGCTCTTACACCAATGTTGTCGGTCTTCCTCTTTGCGCCCTTCTAAAAGCCCTCATTGGAGTAGGAGCCGTGACAGGCTTTCCATTGAGCCCGTAACCCTAATTATCTTTCACAGGCCTGCTTCTTATAATTTCGGAAAGTATGACGCCGGCGGCAACCGATACATTGAGTGACCCTTCAAACCCTTGAGAAGGAATACTGACAATCTGATGACATCTTTTCCTCACCGCGTGGCCCAAACCGCGGTCTTCCCTACCCAGTATTAGGGCCATATCCCTGTTCCAGTCGAATCGATAGATGGATTCCGGCCCCTCTCGCCCTGCTCCGATGATCCAAAACCCTTTCTTTTTGAGAGAATCCAGGGCCCTCCCCAAATTCACGACTTGCGCAATCGGGACATGGGCATAGGCCCCTGCGGATCTCTTGAGTGCAAATCGAGATACCTTCGCCGACCGGTCCTTGGGTATAACAAGGCCATGAGCGTCAAAAAAGGCTGCAACTCGAATTAAAGCGCCAAGATTCCCCTCATCCGTAATATGATCCGCCACAACGATCAGAGCCGGTTTTGAATCTTTCAGGGCGGTTTCTGTGATACCGCTGAAGTCCGCATATTCAAATCTCTCCGCCAGACCGACCACGCCCTGATGCTGAACGCCTCCTGCCACGTCGTCCAATTCCCTTCTGGGTTTACCCTCAACCGGAATGCCGCGGTTTTCCGCGATGGAAACAATATCCTTTATTCTCAATGATTTACTGTCCGAAGCAATCAATAAACCAACGATCTTCAATCCACCCTTTTCCAGGGCTTCTCGAACGGCGTGGATACCGGGAATGACGATTTTTGTTTTGGACATGTTTAATATAATTGGATTATCTGTAACTAAAGCTTAGGAGAGAAGCCTGTAATAGGTCAACCCAAATTTACATTTGTAAGCGCCGGAAGGAAAATACCATCCAATCCTTAATGAGTTCCTTTTAATCTATTGGCACCCATATTGCATTTAAAAAACGCAAATGATCCGAGACCTCGAAAAATTAGTCAAAGGGATCATAGTTATAGGGCCACATCACGATCAAATGATCGGGTTGATAAGACATAAACTCCTCTATACTAAGGGTAGCGAGAAACGATGAGCGAAACATCTATAAAAATCCTACAATTTGCGATTGCCTCCAGTGGGAGCGTGAAGATCGATCACATCGGATCGGGCGTTGGCGTCATTATGTACAATGCAGCAAAGAAAACGGGAGTGGGGTTGCATATATTGGCGCCTGACTCCGGTGCAATAGCTGTTACAAACCCCATCATGTACGCCAATACCGCTATTCCCCATGTAATAGGGGAGCTTGAAAAGCAAGATGTTAAAAATCCTTTCACGGTCGCCATCGCCGGCGGGGCTGCCATGCTTGGAAATGAAAATGCGGCAGATGGCGTGGGTCAAAAAGTCGTGGCGGCAGTCAAGGATGCTTTACAGAAGGCAAGCCAACCCGTCAAGGACGAACAAACCGGTGGGGCAAAAATTCGTTCAATAACACTTGATGTCGAGACTGGCAACATAACTATAAATTAGAATCAGAAAAAGGCGGTATATCGTGAGAATAGATTGCCCGAGCTGCAAAAAGGTTTATAAAATACCGGACGAACGTCTTCCTAACAAGGATGCGTTTGCGTTGAAATGCCCCTCCTGTAAGGGCATCATCAAAATCAATCTTAGTGAAAAGACTACAACCGCACCTCCAAAAGAGAAAGCACCCGTCGTCCAGGAACAGACCTCCTCCGTGGAAGCGCCGCCACCACAGGATGAACAGGGAGCAAACGAACTCAAGGAGAGAATACTCAATACGGTTAATGACTTGCCACCGATGCCCCAGACCATTTTTAAGGCCCGGGAGATCATGTCCGATCCTGACTCTAGCTTTACGGAACTTGCTAATGTCCTTGAATTGGATCAGGCTCTCGCCACCAAAGTCCTTAAAATGTCCAACTCCGCCTATTATGGTCTTGTTGGAAAAGTTTCATCGATTCAACACGCCTCTGTAGTACTTGGCTTCAAAACCCTCGGAGAACTCATCACAATGGCCAGCAGTTCCGAAGTTTTGGGAGACATGCTGGAAGGGTATGGGCTGGCAGCCGGTGATTTGTGGCAGCATTCATTGGCCGTTGGTTTTGGATCAAAGGTCATTGCAGAAAAAAAGAATGCCGGTTTGGCCAATGACGCCTTTGCCACAGGTCTTATTCACGACATCGGAAAACTTGTTCTTGATCCTTATATTCTCGAAATGAAGGGATATTTCGATGCTCTCCTGCAAGATGGCGGAACGAGCTTTCTAAGCGCCGAGAATGAGATCCTTGGCTTCGATCATTCCGAGATAGCCTCTGAATTGTGCAGTACCTGGAATATTCCTGAAGATCTTGCGCATGCGATCAGGTATCATCACAAACCCTCTGAATCAGATGATGATGATCTTACCTACATCATCCATGTGGCGGATTCCATTGCCATGATGAGCGGACTGGGTGTGGGAGACGACGGTTTGCAGTATAGTATGGACAATTCTGCAGTCGAAAGAATTGGTCTCAAAGATGATGATCTGAGCGGCATCATATGCGAGGTGGTGGAATCCGTAGGAAAACTCTCTGAAACTGCCCCCGCGGAGGAGGAATAAGCTCCTCCAAATTTTTGCCCACTTCTTTCTCTTCACGCATGGTATGGCTAAAAAATCCAACCACAGAAGCCATACTTCTCTTAATCTCCAATTTACAACCGCCTTAACTCAATAAAGGTCAACTTTTTGACTGATTGCTACATTCGGTTGGTAATCCTGCATAATGAAAAATACCACAATGTGGAATACCTGATAAATCTGGGACCTTGTGCCAAAAGCATGTCTTGGCATTGGGCTTGCAACCTGAACGAGGTGATTACCCTTCGAAGCACATAAAGAAGTCACCAGCGCCTGCCGGTTGAATTTCACTGAATAGTTTGATGATCCCCTGTCAGGGATTTCACACTAAATGGGTTCCGGAGCGGTCAAGGTCTTGATTTTGATAACCTGAAGAATCGCCTCAAAGGGCGATTAGCTTTATTTTGGTAAATGATTTTCTGCGGTTCGGAAAGATCAATCGAGATGATTAAGATCAAAGAAAATGAATATGCCCTCATGAAAGAATATATTGAAGAAAACTGTGGTATTCATCTCGTGAAGGGAAAGGAATATCTTATTGAGTCCAGATTGGCCGACCTCCTAGCGGAAACGGGTTCAAAATCTTTCTTGGAATTTCTCTCAAATGCACGGAAGGACGGTGGAAAACTCAGGGACCGTATCATCGATGCCATGACGACGAACGAAACCCTTTGGTTTCGTGATGACAAAACCTGGACCTACCTAAAAGACGTCGCTGTCCCCAGCTTACTAGAGCGGGCGGAAACTGATGGAAAGGTTCGTATCTGGTCGGCCGCTGCTTCCACGGGACAGGAGGCCTATTCGTTAATGATGCTGATCGATGAAGTGGCTCGAGCAAAGGGAAAAAAGGCGCTCCTGGAAAAGGTGGAAATAGTCGGTACCGACATATCCTCTTCCGCCCTTTTTCAAGCTATCACAGGAAGATATGACGCTGTGGCCATGAATCGGGGATTGACTGAAGAAAGAAAGTCCAAATACTTCTCTAAAAACGAAAAGGTATTTATTTTTTCTGAGGAACTGAAAAAAAGGGTTCGTTTTAAACAATTTAATCTCCAGGGAAGTTTTTCCGCTTTGGGATCATTTAATCTCATTTTGTGCAGATACGTATTGATCTATTTTTCCAAAGACTTCAAGGCTGAAATCATATCAAAGGTTTCGGGGGTCTTGAAGAGCGGCGGGACGCTTTTACTAGGAGGATCAGAAAACATGAGTACAGTAGCCAGCGATTTCACAATGTCGAATCATGGGGGCGCCCTCCTTTATACCAAGAAATAGGTATTAATAAAAAACCGCGCTGGCGAAGGTTTTGTGAACTCCTAAAAACATGCACTTGGACAGAAAAGGAACCGATTCGTAATTTCACAAAGACTTCTACAACCAGCCATGCCGGTGATTATTTAGCGTTCCCGGGAGGTTGGGGCGAACCACAAACATGGTTGGAAGATTGGAAGAATCATGAGAGAAGAAATTCTTGACAAAATTGAAGAAAAGGGAGACCTTCCCGCTTTTCCTGATATCCTAATGAAACTTCAGAAAAAGATCGAAGATCCCCTTGCGAGCAAAAGTGACTTCGCCAAATTGATAGAGATGGAACCCACCCTTTCTGGGAACCTCCTCAGGCTGGCGAACAATGTATACTACGCCTCAGGACGACAGGAAGTCAAATCTTTGGAGGTAGCCATCAATAAACTGGGAATGGAAGAAATTAGAAAAATGATCTATTCCCTCCAATTAACTGAGTTATTCAGCGACAATTCTGTCCTGGACTACTTTCAGTTTTGGCGTCATTGCGTGGCTGTTGCCAATTTCACACAGCGATTGAGTGGTTATGTTGGCACCTCCAAACAGGTTCAGGATACCGCATATCTTGCCGGACTTCTTCACGATGTAGGAATCATGGTCTTTGCCTATCTCATGCCTCGACCCTATATGTTTTTTTTGAAACAATTGAGCCAAAACGACAATCCCCTGGAAGAACAGGAAAAGGTCTACTTCGATATCGACCACCAAGAACTCGGGGCCCTCTTCATTGAAAAATGGTGGCCCATAGATCCTGAAATCGTTCATAGTGTGCGATACCATCATTTTCCCTTCGACGGAAACGAGAATCAGCGCCAAAGCGTTCAGCTGGTCAACGTCGCAGATGGGATTTGCAACAATATGGGATTTACTATTGGCGTTGACTGCGCTTATGGCGTATTCAAGGACGGCGCATGGGACCAATTGGGCATGTCCCTTGAGGATGTCGACAAAATCATGGAGGATGTGACCCAATCAATGGAACAGGCCATGGAACTGCTCGGCTATAAGAAGGGGAAAAAGAAGAGGATATAAAAAAAGCATGTCGTAGGCTCCTTAAAAAAACGAACACAACTTCCGTAATCTGCAAGGCTGGAAAGAGGGGTGCCTATTTATGGGATGGAAATCGGTTTCGCCGGTGTCCGGGATTCACGGTGCAACCTGTCGACACCACGGCCGCGGGAGATGCCTTTAACGGAGGGCTGGCAGTGGCCCTTACAAAAGGGAGATCCCTTGATGAGGCCATCCAATTTGCAAATGCTGTGGGGGCATGGTGCGTTACCAAACCGGGAGCACAACAATCTATACCCTGGAAAGAAGAATTGGAGGGCTTTATAGCAAAAGCCGAGAGAGGATCATCTAGATCTTGAACAATAGCGAAGGTCGGGTTCTTTAGCCTATAGATGGGGCTTGGAAAAATGAAACGGGAGTTCCTTTCAGTTATAGGAAATGGGAAAAGGCCTTTTTGGCCTCGGGGAAACGGCGGGAGTTACGGCATCTCTCGGACATGATGATTGAGGAAAGTTCCGCGACCGCATTTTCTTTGTCATCATTGAAGACAAGGTAATCATAGTCGACGCAACTCTTTAGTTCCCTTGATGCCTTCTCAACCCTGCGCTCTATAATCTTCTCATCATCTGTTGCCCTTTTTCGCAACCGTTCTTCCAGCGCCTCGAAGGTAGGGGGAAGAATATATACCAAGATGCTGTCTTTGAAATGGTTCTTTACGTTTTGTGCTCCCTGTATATCCAGATCCATAACCACATCAAGGCCTTTATCTACTTGACTGTTCAGGCTAGAAAAGGAGGTTCCGTAGAGATCGCCATAGACCTCCGCCCATTCAACAAAGGCTCCTTCCTCGATCATTTTCTTAAAGATCTCTTTTTTTACAAAATAATAGGCCCTACCCTCTGCCTCTCCCTTCCTTGGCCTGCGGCTGGTGTGTGATATGCAATATCCGAGATCGGTCACCCTTCCTCTCACGCCCTTTATGATCGTGGATTTCCCTACGCCTGAAGGTCCGGAAATGACAAAGAGTTGTCCGGCCATACCTATTCTTCCAAGTCCTCTTTACTTAATCTGCAATCTGGGCTGAATCTCTGGGAGATGGTTTCAGATTGGATAGCGGAAAGAACAACGTGGTTGCTGTCGGTAATGAGAACGGATCTTGTTTTTCGCCCTTGGGTCGCGTCGATAAGTCTCTTGTCTTGACGAGCCTCATCACGCAGACGTTTTATGGGCGCCGCATTTGGAGAAATAATCGCGATCACTCGTGTGGAAACAATCGAATTCCCAAAACCGATGTTTACGAGCTTATAACTCATAGTGATATCTCCTTTCACTCCACATTCTGCACCTGCTCTCTCAGTTTTTCCAATTCACCCTTGATTTCAACGGCTATTGCCGTAATGGTGGTATCCGTGGCCTTTGCGCTCATGGTATTCGCTTCTCGATGTATCTCCTGTAACAAAAAATCAAGCCTTCGCCCGACAGCTTCATCTGCAGACATGTATTTTCGAAATTGTTGAAGGTGACTTGTAAAGCGAACAGTCTCTTCTGTAATGTCGCATTTATCGGCAAAAATGGCAATTTCCTGAGCTATCCTATCCTGATCAGTTTCGACATCTTTGCATAAACGATCAACCTTCTCCTTTAGCTTTTTCGCATATTCCTTTACAACCAGAGGCGCCCTCTCTTCAATATGTTTGAGATGCTCAGTTAGGAGGTCAAGCCTTTTAATGAAATCATTTTCAATAGCCTTACCTTCCTGGAGACGCATACGATTGTGGGACTCAAGGGCAAGGTCCAACGCCTTCATTAATGGAGATCTGATTTCATCAAGGTCTATTGCTTCCGGCCTAAACATGAGCACGTCTTTCATCTGGCACAGATCGTCGGCTTTTACTTTACTGTCGACGCCAAAGTCTTCGTGGAGTTGCTTAAATGCGCGCATCAGGCCTTTGATCAACGGGAGGTTCAGTTCCAGTTCATACTCATCTTCAATGCCCGCCCTTTCCATTTGAACGGATACATCCAAGCGCCCCCGCCTCACCTTGGAGGCAATTTCCCCTCGAATCTCATCCTCAATGGGCTGGAGGGATTTCGGAATGCGCAGAAAAATGTCCCGGTACCGATTATTAACGGACTTTATTTCTATAGCAAAACTCGTTTTGTTTGAGGTATGTTCACTGTTGCCATAGGCGGTCATGCTCTTCAGCAAATTATGATTCTCCTTTCACTTTTATCGCTTTTCAATCTTCAATTTTCACTATTTCATCGCTTTAACTGCTCACTGCCGACTACCACTTGCCTACTCTCCTATCCCCCTTACCTGGTTCTTGTACCTCTCTCTGATATCATTCAAATACCCAATAATTTCTGACTCGGCATAGTCTCTATAGGTCCATTCAAGGGGAGTAAATGTGCCGCGGTGATAGACAAGGGTGAGGTCGGCAAAGATGCCCTTAGACAGATAAATGCGATGCGTATAGTTCTTGCCGGTGGCCAGAACCATTCTTTCAAGGGCCACATAGCCCGGGTCTATGTTTATTCGCCGGTTCCCCTTATCAAGGTATCGATTTTCGATTTCATTGGTTTTGATTTTTATGCCGACAATGTCCTCGGGCCTTATGAGATCTTTGAATGAAACAAAGTGGCGATAAAGAGGCCAACCCATTTCTCTGGCATAGTATTTGGTGCGTTCAAAGAGCAAATCCGGGCTGATCCAATCCCTGGGGCCGAATACCTCCTCCAATTCTTCAATTACTCGTCTGATCAACTCTTTTTTGGGCGAGAAGAGACTGGAAATAAGCTTTACATCTTCTGATTCGGATGGGGTGCTCATGAGACTACCGCCCTTACCCGCACTATCTTCCAACACAATGATAGCTTAATCCCCGCTCCCTCACCCTCGATGGCTCGTAAATATTCCTTAGATCGAAAACGGTAGGTGTGCGCAGCAGGCTTTTGACTCTATCCCAATCCAAGGTTCTGAATTGATTCCATTCCGTCAGGATAAGAAGCGCATCAGCCCCTTCAGCCACGTCGTACATATCCTCAACATAGTGGACCTGGCTCAGCAACCCTTTTGCCGCTTCCATGCCCGCGGGATCGTAAGCACTCACAGATGCGCCCTTTTGCAGCAATGAATCCATGATCTTGATGGCCGGCGAATCCCTAATGTCGTCCGTGTTGGGCTTAAAGGTCAACCCCAAAATGCCGAGCCGCTTGCCCTTGAGTTCTCCAAGAACCCCTTCAACCTTTTCAACCATCCGTTGATGCTGGCGTTCATTTACGTCGATCACCGATTGGACAATCTGGAATTGATATCCTAAGGATTCCGCCAATTTTAGAATCGCCCTCGTGTCCTTTGGAAAACAAGAACCGCCGTATCCGGGGCCGGGATGGAGAAATTTTCGACCGATTCTTCCGTCAAGCCCCATACCCTTTGCGACCTGGTGCACGTCGGCGCCTGCTAATTCGCAAATATTGGCCATTTCATTGATAAAAGAAATCTTTGTGGCCAAAAATGCATTTGAGGCATATTTGATCATCTCAGCCGTCTCAACATTCGTGATAATAAATGGCGTCTCGATGAGATAGAGGGGAGAATACAGATCCTTCATAATGGCCGTCGCCTGTTCGCTGTCGGTCCCGATAACCACACGATTCGGCCGCATGAAATCCTCGATGGCCGAACCTTCCCTAAGGAATTCGGGGTTTGAGGCAACGTCAAAGGGTATTTTGTTTTTCTGTTTTCGAGTAACGATCTCTTTTATCTCTTTGCCTGTTCCCACCGGCACCGTGCTCTTCGTAACGATGATCTTGTATCCTTTCATCAGCCTGCCAATGGATTCAGCTACCTGATAGACATACTCCAGATTTGCGGAACCTTCTTCATCCGAAGGAGTGCCTACTGCTATGAAAACAGCCAGACTCTGTTCAACTGCCTCGTCCACTTCGCTGGTAAAGAAGAGCCGTTCTGCGGAATGATTTCGCTTGACCATTTCTTCAAGGCCGGGCTCATATATGGGGATGATTCCCTTTTTGAGAGATTCGATCTTTTCCTCATCATTGTCCACACAGACCACGTGGTTCCCGAATTCGGCAAAACAAGCCCCCGTGACCAATCCAACATACCCCACGCCAACAACACATATGTTCATAGCTTAACAGATCTCCCGATTATATCAGCCGCCCATTAACGGCCTTTTTCAAATCTTCCCCTCTCACTGTTGAAGTACCCACTTCGCCCACAACAATCCCTGCCGCAAAGTTGGAAATGACCGCCGCCTCCTTTAAATCCATTCCGGATGAAAGCCCCAGACACAACGTGCTGATTACGGTGTCCCCCGCCCCTGTGACGTCGAAGACCTTTCTGGCCACCGTCGAAATATGGCTTATCTCTCCATCCTTTTCGAAAAGGGTCATTCCTTCCTTCCCCTGGGTAATAAGGACGGACCGGCAATTGAGCTCATCCAACATCTGCGTTCCGGCCTTCAGTAGCGTGCTCTTATCCGTTATCTCGAATCTACAAAAGGCTCCGGCCTCGTGGTGGTTGGGTGTGATGACATCAATGTCATGATACAATTCGAAATTCCCAATCTTAGGATCCACGGCGAGAATAATCTCCGAATTCCCCGCCACTTTTCTTAACCCTTTCATCAGTTCGCCGCATATGACGCCTTTCCCGTAATCAGCAACGATAATCGCATCGGTTTTGCTCCTGGCCTTTTCAATAAAGGAAAGGATGGCCTTTGTGCTGCCGGCTTCCATCCCGTGGCGGCTTTCCCTATCATACCGAACAACCTGTTGATTGTGGGCAACGATCCTTGTCTTGATGCTCGTGGGTCTATTTGCTTCAATCATAATCCCTTCTGTTGAAAGGCTCAGGTTCTTCATTTCAGTTCTTATCTCTTTCCCCGTCTTATCATCTCCAACGACCCCACACAGGATGGGATTCCCACCCAGGGCCTTAACATTGTTGATGACATTGGCTGCACCTCCCATCATTTTTGTGTCTCGCTTCACCTCGACAACAGGGACCGGTGCTTCGGGTGAAATGCGAGATACATCTCCCCAGATATATTCGTCCATGATGATGTCGCCAACCACAAGAATATGTGTGTCACCAAACCTATCGATAATTTTTTTTAGGTGATCTCCTTTGTAATTGGATCCGATTTCCTGCATCATGATTATCCAAAAATCCTATTTGTTTTCCCCTCAAAAACATAATTCGGTTCTATGCTACAGAGGGGTATGGTTAATGGTTATATGCACAAATTCGACCAAATAACCTACCATCAGGAATTTTGATTGTCCATACAAAACAAGTGACGATGCACCTCTATCGCCCCGACATCATAGCTATTGAACATCTCCCGGTTATGGCATGGAAGTGGCTATGAATATTGACTTTTATGCACCCCTCCTGTAAAGAAGCAAAAGCTATTTCAAACAAGCCGGCGGTATGCGGATTCAATATTCCTAAGAAATCGCTAACAGGCGATTCAAGCCGGCGCGAGGTTCTTGCGCCATCGTGGTTCTCTAAACACCCCCATTTCAATTCAGCTAAGCATGTTTAAAATCACACAAGAGAGGAAATTGTGAAGGTCGTTATTGCAGGTGCAGGCGAGGTCGGATTTCATATCGCCCAAAAGCTGTCCGAAGAAAGCCAGGATGTCTTTCTTATCGAGAAGGATTCTGAAAAAGTCAAACAAATTATCGAAAGCCTTGACGTGCAGGCCATCCTAGGATCGGGCACAAGTCCCGCCATACTCAAATCAGCGGGAATTGCTGATGCGGACATGCTCATTGCCGCTACCGACAGCGATGAAGTCAATATCATCGCCTGTCTCCTTGCAAGGCACATTAATCCGCATATCCTCAAGGTCGCTCGCGTGCGTAATAGGGAATATCTCGAGGAAAAAGATTTGTTTAACAAAGATCTCCTAGGTGTTGATCAGATCATAAATCCCGAGGCTGCCTTGGTCGATACCATTCGTAATCTAATGCTGGTGCCGGGCGCCTCCGATGTGGTTGATTTTGAGAATGGCAGGGTCAAACTCATCGGGATGACCATAAAGCCCGATTCCCCCATTGCAGGCCGGAAGCTCCAGTCCTTAAAGGAGCTTAAGGGGAAATTCATAGCAGGGGCCATTGTGCGCGGGGAAAAGGTTATCATTCCCCATGGAGAAGATACCATTGAAACCAAGGACCTGGTCTATTTTGTCCTGGGTTCAGAAGAAATACCTGAACTCTTAAACCTTTTCGATATGAAAGAAAAGGCCCTAAAAACCGTGATCATTGTCGGTGCCGGAGAAACCGGAGCAGCTCTTGCAGGGGTCCTAGAGCAAACGAATTTGAACGTGAAAATAATCGAAAAGGATAGTGAGAGATGCACCGAGCTGGCTGAAAAACTTGAAAAGGCCATTATTATTAACGGCGATGGAACGGACAGGGATTTGCTGTTTGAAGAAAACGTCCCCAACGCGGATCTCATAGTCGCAATAACGGGAGACGAAGAACACAATGTCCTCATATCCCTTCTGGCAAAGGAACTTGGGACGAAAAGGAACATCACGCGGATTAACAAGCTGAGTTATATCCCCCTGGTCTCCGCCATCGGCATAGACACGGTCGTGAGTTCAAGGCTCTCCGCTATAAGGGCTATTCTCCGATACATTCGACGGGGCAAAGTCCTTTCTGTAGCCCCGTTGAAGGGTGAACATGCAGAGGCCATTGAGGCCGAGGCGCTGCCAACATCGGATCTTGTAAACGAGCCGTTGGCCAAAGTAAAGCTCCCCAAAGGGGCCATTGTCGGGGCAATCCTAAGGAACGATGAAATCATTATCCCCCATGGCGATAGCCTAATAAAACCCGGGGACCGGCTCATCATTTTTGTTCTTCGCAATACGGTTTCAAAACTAGAGAAACTCCTCACCGTCAAATTGGACTTCTTTTAATGCATTTCAAGAATATCCTTCGACTCATAGGTATCCTGATCCTATTTCTGGGAATCTCCCAGGTCATCCCCTTGTCTGTTTCACTAATCCACGGAGGCGCCGATACCCTTCCCCTTTTTTACTCTATGCTCTTAACCACGGCAATCGGCTTGCTTTCCTTTATAGGGATCAGGAAGGATGACGAAACACACCTGACCCATCGCGACGGCGTGGCCATCGTAACCTTCGGATGGGCCGCGGCGGGGTTGGTGGGAGCGATCCCCTTTATGCTTTCGGGAGCGATTCCTGATTTCACCAATGCATATTTTGAATCCATATCCGGATTTACCACCACAGGCGCATCCGTCCTATCAGACATCGAGGCCCTTCCTAAAGGTATCCTTATGTGGAGAAGCATCACCCAGTGGTTTGGCGGCATGGGCATTATTGTCCTTTCCATAGCCATTCTTCCATTCCTGGGGGTGGGCGGCATGCAACTCTACAGGGCGGAGGTACCCAGCCCCGTCGTGGATAAACTTAAACCGCGGATATCCGACACGGCAAAAACCCTTTGGAAGGTCTATACCCTGATAACGGCGCTGGAAATCGTTTTTCTTGGTTTGGGCGGCATGACTCTTTTTGAGGCCATAAACCATGCCTTTTGCACCCTGCCCACCGGGGGATTTTCTCCTATGAATAGGAGCATTGCTCATTATAACAGCGCTTACTTTGATGGGGTGATCATCGTCTTTATGCTTCTGGCCGGGATCAACTTCTCACTCCACTATCGGTTGATCCGAGGTGAAATCACCCTATTCGGAAGAGATCCTGAATGCCGGACCTTTTTGTCCATTTTTGGTGTCTTGACCCTAATAGTCACTCTCAATATCCATGGGACACTCTTTTACTCCCTAGGTGAAGCCCTTCGTTACGCGTCCTTTCAGGTTAGTTCCCTGATAACGACCACCGGTTTTACCACGGCGGATTTCGATCTTTGGCCCTCTTTCTCCAAAAAAATTCTACTGCTTTGCATGTTTTTGGGTGCCATGGCGGGCTCAACGGGCGGCGGCATGAAGACCATGCGAATCATGCTTCTCATGAAACACGCCTATCAGGAGATCTTTCGCATCATCCACCCCCATGCAGTCACAAAGGTTAAGTTAGGCGGGAAACCCGTCCCAGCGGAAGTCTTGAGCGGTATTTGGGGATTCTTCGTCCTTTATCTGGTTGTCTTCGTGATATCTGCATTAATCATGGCGGCTCTGGGATTGGATATGGTCTCTGCCTTATCATCTGTTGCTGCCTGTATTTTTAATATCGGTCCGGGTCTCGGACCTGTTGGCCCAACCCAAAATTACTTCTCGATATCCCTTGTCGGGAAATGGGTTTTGATCTTTTGTATGGTTTTGGGACGCCTTGAGATTTACACGGTTCTCGCTTTATTAATGCCCGCTTTCTGGAGGAAATAGATAGGCACTGTAGGAAAAACATTGGATCTATGCCCTATAGGAACGCATATGTGAAAAAAATCCAAAGCAATAGCGGAGGTCGGGGTCTTTGTTTCAAATCCTATCTCAAAAAGAATTCCACCGAACTATGCCGTTCCCGAAGATGGGAGGGTTCACGCCACAAAACCCCTTGCCGTTCGACAGGCTCACGGTCCTGAGCAAAGTCGATGGACAGAATAATCCTCTCCCATGAAATGACCTACTATACTGAACCCTGACCTCTGCGGGAACCGATCCGGGAGCCAATAGATAGGGTTTGAAAAAATGAATCCGAGCGTAGCCATGAATCTTTAGCAGTATATGCTTCATTTAACACCTGGCCCTTAGGTGAGCACCTTCACCATAAGAGGAATAGCAACAAAAGTCCCAAATGAACTCCCCAGATTCGTGAATACAACCACCATCAAAATTCTCGTAATCTTGTTCCGCCAAAATCCTTTGAGGGAAGAGATATCCTCAGGCAGTTTTTCAAAATCCCTCACCTTCGGTTTACCCATGAGGGTCTCCACAAGGCCTGAAACCCACCCTGCCGCAATCATGGGATTGAGGGATGTCAGCGGAGCTGCCACAATTGCCGACAAAACGGTAACGGGGTGAGCAAAGGCCAACGCCGCTCCTAGACCTGCCAGGACCGCATTGGCAAGAACCCACCATTTGATCATATGGGTTCCTGCGGAGAACCCTGCAAAGAAGAAGCCTGCGATAATGATACCAATGATGAGTGCAGGAATGCCCCATTTGAGAAATCCCGTAAAACGACTCTTTGGGGGAAGTTGCTCAAGGGGCGCCAGGTCAATCTCTTCCTTCCAGGCCTTTAGGATACCCGGAACATGCCCCGCACCGACGACGGCCACAATATGATTGCCGGGTGCAGTTCTTATCTTTTGGGTAAGATAGAGGTCCCTCTCGTCAATGAGAGTTTGTCTCAATTCGGGAAGGGATTTTCCAATCTCTGAAAGCAACGCCTCTAGGATGTCCTTTTTCTTGAGTTCTTCAACCTCTTCTTCGCTGATATCATCCAGGTCTCCAGCGGACGCCACCAATTGGGCAAACAGCTTGATCTTGGTCCAGAGTTTCATGAGACGCCACCCCCTGGACAGAGTCGTTCGAATATCCCGATCCGATAGACTAATACCGGCGCCCACGGATTCTGCCGTCTGGATCGCCCGCAGCATTTCCTCTCCGGGTCTTATGCCCAGCTTTTCTCCGATCTTTTTCTGAAAATGGGCCAGCATGAGGTTGGACAGGAGCAAGAAGGCCTTTTTCTCTCTAATGACTTTGATGAGGTTCGTATCCTGCCAGCGACGTTTCTGTGTGATGGAATCGTACCTTGATTGACAGAGCTCAACACAAACTGTGTCCGGTTTAAATTCCTGGATTATCGTTTCGACAAGATCGGCGCTTTCCTTTGAGACATGGGCTGTCCCAATAACGGTGATTTCTTTCTCTTCGTATTCAAGCCGATGCACATTGCTATCAGAATCTAAAGACATGGTTATGTTTACCTCACGAGGGGGTTCAGAGGTTGGGAACTGCTTAGCCTAAGAAAAAAAAGGCATCCCGCCGAAATCAGACGGGATGCCTTTCAAGAGGTCACTTGAAAAACTACGGCTTATTGACGTTCTTGGCTACAGGTCCCCGATCAGTCTCTTCCAACTCGTAATTTACTGTGTCGCCCTGAGTTAGTGTTTTGAAACCGGGCATGGTTATGGAGGAGTAATGGACAAAAATATCAGGGCCGTCATCCTGTTCAATAAAGCCATTTCCCTTCTTGTTGCTAAACCATTTCAAAATCCCCGTTACCAAAGTGCCGACCTCCTTTCATGGTGCATTTATGGTCCAAGCTTCAGGTCGCACTCCGGAAAAGGAGAACCCCTTTACAGCGAAACCGACCCGAAAGAGCATCGGTCCATTCTGGGTTCAAACCATATGATAGGGCGATATCAAAGGTCAAGGGAAAATAAAGTGCCGTAAATCATCTCGAAACGGGAATGTTCAGCATTCGGTTTAGACTATATGGATTCTGTTTTACCCAAGAATTTTTGAAGCTGTTTCCGGTAGTAGTCTAAATCATCTGGCGCCATCAAAATCGCTTCCTTAATGGTTTCAATGGCCTCAGGGACCAATCCGTTTGCATAGTACGCCTCTGCAAGGGTGTCCAAGTATATGGAAGATCTTTCCAGGGCGACAGCCTCTTTAGCAAGAGAAAGCGCCCTTTCTATGTTCCTTAGCTCTTCCTCGGGGGCGGTCACCAACAGCCAGGCCAGGTTATTCAGGCTCAAAGCCTGCTCTTGATCAAGGCCGAGAATCGTTTCATAGGTATGAATGGCCTTCCTATGACTCCCCATCTGCTGGTAAACCATCGCCAAACTCTCATAAAGGCGAATATTTTCCGGGTCCTCAGCGATGGCTTGATTCAATATCTTGTCGGCCACCCTATAGGTCAACGTCTCTTTAAATGCACCAAAGTTCAGGAAATATCCCATCCCGACCATGCAGGACATATAAATCACAAAGGCCAAACCCACCAACCGGTTCTGTCGTTTTACGAGCCCCGGCCGACTTGTAAATCGCCACAGGTTATCGACGCGTTCCCTTATGCTGAAATGATGCCAGCTTGGCAGTTCTCGGCTTTTTCCACTGAGCAACGCAATTTTTTCGAGGGAGCTGATGGCAGGCCTGGGGGATCCCATGGCGACGGCTGAATAGAGATCGGCCTGACGTTCGAAATGGCGCATGAAATATCCCATGACATATCGAAAATACAGCACCATGGTTATGAGAATCGGGAGAGACAAGAAAAGGTAGGATAGGTTTTCTGAGGAATTGCCCCCTGGGATTTTTTGGAGGATGTACACGCTTATGAGCTGATAGAGTTGGGAATCAAACACACCGATCATCAAGATCAAATACCCTAGAAAGAAGATCATATAGAATAACATATGACGGTATTTCGCGTGTCCCATCTCGTGGGCTAACACCCCTTTGAGTTCTTGAGTTGATAGGATTTCCATCAGGGATTCAGTAACGAGAATATACCGGTATCTTGGGATGATACCCATGATTCCCGCCGTCAACATATGTCCTTCAAAAATGGGCCATTTCAGGACGCTGCGGTACTTGAATCCTTTTTCCCTGAGAAATCCTTTCAATTCATCCACTTTTTCAGTAGATGCAAACTCCCGACACCCCCACCAATATTGAATGAGGAGGGGCATAAACACCATCAGGGCCATCAATAATGTTGCAAAAAAAACAATTTGCCCAAAGGGTTTGTTTAGAAAACTGCTGACGCCTGCCCAGGGGCTCAGAGAAATGAGATCGTATAGGAAAGATAGAATCAGCCAAGGGAACAGGATGGGGACATTAAGCCTAAAGTTGGAGACAATAAAGCTCCATCTCTCAATCCTTATTTGAAATGCTTTTCTGTAGACCGGATAGGAGAAATACCAGATCGTTCCTAAATAGCCGATGAATAGTAAGATGGCCAATATGCCTTGAAGCACTGAAAATGATTTAATGCCCGGCAGGCCCTGCAACCAATGCTTCAGGTTCAGGGCATATACATCGAGAGCAAAAAGCAAGATGGCAAGGATCGAGAGCTTAACGCCCAGACTCTGGTATGCCAAAGTGAGGCGGCCCTCTTCATCAGCACCTTTTTCGTTACGGCTTAACAGGCGGTTGAAGCACCACCTCGTGTAAATCGTGAAGAACGCCCAGGCGCCCATGCCCGCAAGAAAATCTGCACTCAAGGACGTTTCGCCGCCGCCGGCTGGTGAGCTCATATTGAAGATGATGAGCACAACGATAAAGTAAATGATGTTATTAAACATAGGTTTCTAGGAATCCGCTAAAACTTCAAATATCGAGTTAATTGAAGATTAATATTAAACTAATCGGTTCCAGGTTCACGGTTCAAAGGTTGTTAGATCTTAAAATTGCTTATCTTTTACAAAACAATGCCTCGTTTTATCGCCTTCACACTCCTGTCTGGCATAAAGGGTTTGATCGGGCGGGTTGGAAAAAAATACCTGCCCCTTAATTGAGGCGCGACTTCATTAACTTGAGTCCTTTGGGGCTCTTCAACCCGGAACCTTGAACTTTAAACCTTAAACCAAGCTAATGTAATCCTCTTTCCCACCCCAGTCAATGATGCCCGAACGACCTTTCGCTAATTCCCCCAGGCTAAACCCTTCCCCCTGTTGGACATAAACGCCAACTTGCATTGTATCCATCCACACAGAAGCTTAGGGCCGTGGTATATGGAATTTGAGACTCTTGCCTGCCTTTGGCACGTGGGGTTTGATGCTTGGGATTTGGGGTTTAGTCGGTTTGAAGGGAGATTGGAGGTCAGGCAGCCTCGCCATCAGATTCCTTTTCCTCCACAAAGTTGAGTTTTCCATCCCCGGGAGATAGGGAAGAATCCCCTTTAAGGATGATGCTTATTCCGTAACGCCTCTCGAGCTCAGCCAATTCCTTCCTTTTCCGATTGAGCAGATAGGAAGCAACCTCTTCGGGAAAGGATCCGTCAACCTGTCTGATATTGCCCTTAGCCGCGCCCATCCATATCCGGCGCAATAAAGAAACCGCCGCCGACTCCACGGACATAATCATGCCTCTACCATGGCAATGTTCGCAGATTTGGTAGCTTCTGGATTCTATGGATGGGTTAAGCCGCTGCCTTGAGAGCTCCATGAGTCCGAATCTTGAGATACGACCCATGTCCACCTTTGCTCTGTCTTTTTTAAGCTCTTCTCGGAGAGTCCTTTCCACTTTTCTATTGTGATTTCTGTCTTTCATGTCGATATAATCAATGACCACCAGTCCGCCCATATCCCTTAAACGAAGTTGTTTAGCGATTTCGATCGAGGCCTCCAGATTGGTCTGAAAGGCCATACTTTCGATATCCTTTCCAACCGTGCCACGCCCCGAGTTGACGTCAATGGAGATCAGGGCCTCAGTGGTATCAATGACAATGGAGCCGCCGCCTTTCAAATAGACCTTGTTTCTGTATATGCTCTCGATCTGCTGCTCGATCTTATAATGGTCAAAAATCGGGCGTTTCTCCTTATATTGTCTTACCCGCCTCTGATTCCTTGGTGAAACTATTTTCATATACTGCTTTATTCGATTAAAGGTTTCCCGATCGTCTACAATAATTTCCGATACCTCACTGGTATAGTAATCCCTGAGGGTTCGAAGGCAGAGGTCTTGTTCCTTGTGAATCAGGGAGAGAGTCGGGGATTTCTTGACGCGACCCTTTATGTCCTTCCACATTCTTATAAGACGATTAAGGTCCTTGGATAGCTCTCTTTTATTCTGACCGGCGGCCATGGTCCGCACAATGTATCCGATCTCCTCGGGTCGATTCAATCGTCCCATGATAGATTTGAGCCGTTTTCTTTCGTCTTCATCTTCAATCAACCGGGATACGCCGTTTATCGTGCGACCGGGGGTCAGAACCAGATATCTTCCCGCAAATGAAATGTAAGTGGTTAAGTGCGCTCCTTTCCGGCCCGGCATCTCTTTGGTGACCTGAATCAATATTTCTTGGTTCTTTTTCAGGATTTTGCCGATAGGCGGAATTTCGTGTTCCCCTTTTCCCTTGTTGGGTGTCTGGTAGTATTCCGGATGGACCTCTGATGCCGGCAAGAAACCGTTCCGATCCGAGCCATAATTGACAAAGCAGGCCTGAAGTCTCGGTTCAAGTTTCTCTACAACGCCCTTATAGATATTGCCCTTCTTCTGTTCGGCGGTCGATGTCTCCACGTGGAATCCATCCAGCATACGATCCTTGATAAAAGCAACCCTGTATTCTTCGGGGTCCACTGCATTTATGAGCATTTTTGTTTTCATACGCGTCCTAATTCTACCCTGCCGTTTCGTTTGAGATGCTGATTCGCCTGATACATAAAAGTGCGAATCGCGGCCTCTCTGCCGGGCTGGAAGGTCCCATCATAGGGGGTATCTAAATAGGGGACTTTCATCTGATTCATAATAGGCCTGACGATGGCAGACGTGATGGTACTGGGCATGCAGGTAAAGGGGTATACGTTAACCACGCCATTGTATCCCTCCTTCATATACTCCATGATACCCGAAATACTCAAACAGGCTTCTGTCCCGACATCAAAGGAAAAAAGACCATCCTTTTTAAGCACCTCGTCCAAATGATCCACCCTATGATCAGAGGCCAGATCAATAAGGGATTTTGCCCTTTTATATACCTGATGTTGTCTTATCTGTTGATAGTAAAGATCGCCGCCATAGCTGAGAATCTTCTTCATATAGTTGCGGACGCCCTTCAGTTTGAACTGTTTCAAGTTCATCCGCAACCCTATTTTCGCTTCTCGCATGCGGTCGTAGGTCGTGTAATTAACCCATTCAGCAATCGAAGCATTAACGATCTCTCCGCCGTATCTCTCCAATACTCGAATCACATCCTGGTTCGATTCGGCATGGGTTCTCAGATAGATCTCACCGACAATACCGATCAAGGGCTTTCGAGGGATAGCAGAATCAATAATTGCCTTTCCATCTTCTATGACTTCTTCCAGCCGATCAAGGATTTTCTCGAAATTCCTTTCCGCACCGTAAACCTCAAAAGCACCGCTCATGGACTGCATGGCCTTTTCAATAAAATCATCCGCCATGCCCTTTTCCTTCTCGTAGGGTCTTGCCCGCCAGAGAAGCCTGTCTAATACGTCGGCAACGACCACGGAGAAATAGGCCGCCTTTCGAAAATCCCTCGTCTTCCCCTTTTCGAGCATACCTGAAAGCGAATAGGAATTTTTTGAGCTCAGGGATCCGATCTTCAAGTTTTTGAGCTCGGGGAAAGAATCCAATACGATTCTTTGATATTTGTTGTACATCCCGAACCGGCAAGGACCATCGGCTTCGGGCATAAAGTAGATATAGTTCTTCGGATCAAATTTGCGGCCCAACCGCATCTTTTCATTTTTCATAAATAACAGGATATCCCCTGTCGTGACCTGACAGGGAAAACATTCTTTGCCTGAAGTGAACTCCTTACCCAGATCGAGACCTTTGTAAGTCTCCATTACAAGGCCATCTATGCCAAAACTCCTGAAGGTAGCTGCTATGAGATAAGCCCCAATGCGATTCATCTCAGGAATAAGAATGGTCTTGTTTCGAAGATCGAACTGGCCGACGTTCTCTGAGAGGGACTGAAAAGTTGGTTTGGCTTTGGCTTCCATACTCCCTTAGAATAACTCCTCCTGAGTTTCTCTAATGAGATTCTTCCTCTTGTTTTTTCATTCAACATCCGATGTTGGACGTTCACTTCTTTCCTTATACCTTCCACAATCTATTGAGCACAAGAATAACTCAAGGCTTATGCCCCCAAAGTTAGGGCTTTGGGTTGGAAAAGAAGTTCAGGGGATACCTAATTAGATACTTGTACATTCCTGTAAAGATCCCCGTTCATTTTCTGCATCGTATTTTCAATCACGTTTTTGAAGGCCTCTAATCTTGTCATCACCCCGGCAACAGCGCTGTGTTCATCCAATTCCAAAATGAGGTAGGGCTTCTCGCCCATGATGTACTTGTAAAAATGCTCGAGAAAAGAGTCCGCGCCACAACTGAAATTCGTGACATGTAATCCAAAATAATTATCTTGGGTTTTCACGAATTTAGCGGTTCTCAGAATCTGCGCCCCTAGGCCCCAGTACATCGAAGGAAAATCCGAAAGATCCACGGCGGTCACGTCGATGAAATCCATGGGCAGCGCCGTCACGCCGATCTTGGCCATGTTTTGTCCGAGCCTGAGGTTCAACCTTTCATCATAGAGATTATAGGGCCGTCCCGTGACGATCACAATTGGTGATGTAAATTCATGGGCTTCGAGGATCTCTCTTCCTATGGCATATATTTCCTGAACAAATGTCTCCTGCTTCTCCAGAGCATAAACCAGCGCCTTTTTTATTCTCGATCGCCTTATGCCGAGTTTCTCGGAGAGTTGTTCAGACAACTCCAGGGCAAGGTTCCCCGGATCGTGCTTCATATGAACGATTGGATTCAATAAACGCTGAGTATCGATCTCTAAAGCTTGCTTGACCATATATTGGTTTGCCTGAACAAGAGGACAATAGAGCCCTGTTTCCTCCTCCTTTGGCGTGGGCATATTGATGATGGCGGGCAAGAACAGAAACTGCGTCTTTCCCATGAGTTCTTTCACATGTCCATGGGAGACTTTTATGGGGTAACAGGTTTCAGCGGTCATGGCTTCGATGCCTGCACCTGAAATCCGGCTGTTGGTAGGCGATGTTAAAACGAGCCTGAAACCCAATCTGTCGAAAAAATGGGCCCATATCAGGCCTGTATTAGGTGTATATAGGGACCTTTGCATCCCTATTGTCGGCCGCCCGTCCACCACCATCATCGGGTTCGACGCCAACTCCTCATAGAGCCCCGACATATGCCTTTCCCAAATGTCTTCACGAAGTTTAAAGAAGTTTCTATTCTTTTTCCCCCTACCGGCAGTCACCTCGTACCTTCCGCATTCCCCGCCCCAAACGCTCTTGCGGCCATCAAAATCATATATCTTGAGCTTGCATTGGTTATGGCAATCACGGTCTGCGCGGCAGGTCTTTTCATTGTAGGACATTTGGTCCCCAATGGCGCTATCGAGTCCTCTAAATGTACTCTCGTTAAGATTCTCAAGAGTCATTCTTTCCTGAACCGCAATAGCCGCACCAAAAGCCCCCAGCACCTCACGATGTTTAGGGACGACAACCCCCCTTCCAAGGACAATTTCAAAGGCGGCGACCACGGCTTTATTAAGAGAAGGCCCACCCAAAAACATGACCCGTTGTCCTATCATTCTTTTGCCAACAACACGGTTGATATAGTTATATACGATGGCATAGCACAGTCCCGCCATGAGATCCTGTTGAAGAATCCCCCTCTGATCATAGGAAACCAGATCGGACTCCATAAATACGGTGCATCTCTCCGCCAACTTGATTGGCCGATCCGAGGACAATGCGATATCCTGAAACTCGCCAACGATGTTGATGCCATACTTATTGGCGAGTTCGTGCAGGAAACTTCCCGTGCCGGCGGCACACACCTTGTTCATATCAAAGTCAAGGGGGTAGGCGTTTGAAATATAGATGTATTTGGAATCCTGCCCGCCGATCTCGAAAATAGTATCGATGTCGGGATCAATTTCCACCGCGCCCCTGGCGTGTGCCGTTATTTCGTCAATGATCAGATCGACATTTAAAAAATCGCCCGCCACATTCCGGCCCGAGCCCGTTGTTGCCGTTCCCCGGATTTCTGCATTCTCTCCCACTTCGTTCCTTATGATTTCCAGGAGCTTCTGGGTCACTTCAATAGGCTTTCCCTGTGTATGTACATAGCTTTTGTGGACGATTTCACGTTCTTCGCTAATCAAGGCATATTTTGTCGTGGTGGAACCGATATCGATGCCGAGATAGACCGGCAGCCTTTTTCCGGAAACAAAAAAGCGCTTTCTGACTTCATTGTCATCGGAAAAAACGGTTTCTTTCAGATCCAATCTGGGGGCTATGGGAAGACGAGATTCATCCTCTTTCGCTTCTCCCTTCACGCCGCCCGGATCCAAGCAATAATCAATGTCGGAATCCAGGGCGTATAGGGCCACGCCCAGGGCCCCGGCCGATGTATTATGGGCGGGGACAACCAGGTTTGGAAAATAGGACTTGAAAGCCCTTACCTGGAGTTCGTTTATGGAGAGCCCGCCCATAAACAGAATGGGTTCTTCCAGAACCCTGTTTGATACGATTGTGCTCATGTAGTTTCTGGCATTGCCTATATGCAGACCGAATATAATGTCCTCAAGTTTTTCGCCCTTGTTCTGCAGATGAATCATGTCTGATTTTGTGAATACCGTGCAGCGGCAGGCGACATTCGACGGTTTTTCGCTCTTGAGCCCCAACTCAATGAAGCCTTCCAATATGCGATCTACTTGATCCTGGGAGATATCTACCTCGCTCTCATAGATGGATGTAGCCAGACGTTGCGCCTGTTGATCAATAAAGGAACCCGTTCCTGACGCACAGGGGCCATTGGTGTTGAAATACTCTAGTTCCCATTCATTTCCCTGATGATTGATCTGGAAAAGAGCGGTGTCTTGTCCCCCCATACTTATGACGGTTTTTACATCGGGTTTGATATGGAGAGCGCCCAGTACCTGGCTGATCGTTTCGAATTCATAGAACCCGCCAAGTTTCTCACTGAGTTTTTGTCCATGGTTTCCGGTAAAGGCTATGGTTTGAATTTGATCCTTACCAAAGTTCTCATGGAGGCCCTGGATCAGATCAAACGCGGCCTCCTCCACCTTTCCCAGATGTCGTCTGTAGGGAAAATCATAAATGATCTCTCTTTCCTCATTGATAACGACGCAGTTCAGACTTACAGATCCCGCATCAATACCCACATAATACTTATTGCTGTTTCCATCCGGGTATGATCCATCCATGACGGCTCTCTATCTTACCTCCTGTATTTCAAAGGATCTCGGCCTATCATAAATTTTTTAAGCACCAAATTACAAATAAATCCCAAATACAAATGACCCAAACTGATCGGTTCTGAGTTCTGAGGTCCTGGATTTAGTCCTTCACATTTCTTCTTTGTGCCTTCGTGGCTTAGTGGCAGAAGTGTATTGAAATCGGGACGCTGTCACGCAGCCAGGTAAAACCCCTCGCCTGAATGTTCCTGAAGACGAAGCCTTCCTGCTTGCACCAACGTCTCGAGAAGTTCTTGCACGCCCTGCAAAGGGACATTCAAAACCTCTGCAGCATCCACAGCCCTTATGGGGCGTCGCCTCGCCATTTCAATAATAGCTTCCGATTGGGATGCATATTGTTGTTCCTTTCTCTCGGTGGGCGAGTCTGCGATGATCTCCGCTTTGTCCCCAAAAAAACTCCTTATCTCTTCCAACCTTTCCCTGTCAAGGGCTAATGCCTGAGAATCAGATGGAGGTCTCATCACCGTGTTCAATTGAATCCTGTCGGGCGAAATCTCCCCAATAACCTCTTTTAGTCCTGCCACTTCATCGTTACTGTCATTGATGCCGGCAATAAAGAAAACTTCCAAAAAGATTCGCCCCCGATATTCCTTTCGTAGTTGTATCAAGCCATCAATGATTCTGGATAAGCTGAGGTCCCCATGGGGCTTATGGATTGCCTCAAAGGTTTTATTGAATACAGTTGACAGAGTCGGCACAACGATGTCTGCTTCCAGAATCCTTTTTCTTACCTCTTTCCGCCACAACAGAGACCCGTTCGTGAGCAATGCTATCCGGGTGTTTGTGAGGCGGTTTATGGCGGCAATGATTTGATCTATCTCGGAGTGAAGGGTGGGTTCGCCGGAGCCTGACAGGGTAATTGTATCCGGGGTGACTTGTTGAAGAGTCTTTTGGAGTTCTTCAACGACCTCTTCTATTGGGGCATAGGGCTTTACATCAATCGTCCTGTCCGTTGTCAGTCCCACCTGACAATACAAACAATTATAGGAGCAGGTCTTGATGGGCACGAGGTCGATCCCCAGAGACAGCCCCAACCTCCTCGAAGGCACCGGTCCAAAAATGTACGACATGAAGATTCTCCTTGCTCCCTGCCTTGCACTTTCCTTAGATAAAAAGAACTTGCCCCTTAGCAGGTTGTTCAAAAACGCTTAGATGCAAGTTGAGCTTGTGAAATCCCGCCATCGGGGGCACACGATATCCCGAGGAATGAGTCGTACAAGTTGAACGGCAAAAGGTTTAAGGCGTAAGGCTTAAGGAAAATCAAAGAAGTATAGCTCCGAATTCTTGCCTCATGCCCTATGCCCTTTGCCCTATGCCTTTTGTTTACGTCGCAATGAAGAGGGATGAGTGTAACGACGCCCTTCGGCTTTGCTCGGGGCCGTGAGCCTGTCGAACGGCAGATGAGCGTTTTTCAACAACCTGCTAATGGGCCTCATCCCAATTACTCCCCACATTAATATCCACCTTAAGGGGCACGTCTAAGGGATGCACCTGTTCCATTTCCTCCTTTACTATATCACAGATCTCGTCAAGTTCCTCATCAGGAACTTCAAAAACAAGTTCATCATGCACCTGGAGCAGCATCTTAGTGTTATATCCTAGGGAATTCAATCGTTGATGAATGTTGATCATGGCCTTTTTTATCAAATCGGCCGCCGTGCCCTGTATTGGTGTATTAACGGCCATACGCTCGGCTTCTGACCGAATTCTTTGAGCAGCATGCTGGATGTTCGGAAGATATCGTCTTCTGTTGAAGAGGGTGGTGACGTATCCTTTCTCTCGTGCGGCGGACAACATCCTTTCCTTATAATCCTGAACCCCTTCGTATCGCTGATAATAGGCTTCGATGTATTGCTTGGCCGTCTTGTGATCAATTCCCAATTCTTCGCTGAGTCTTCTGGGCCCCATGCCGTAGATGATCCCGAAGTTGATGGCCTTGGCAATTCGCCTCATGTCCGTTGTTACGCCGTCAGGGTCTACGTCCAGGAGTTCGGAAGCAGTTCTGGTGTGAATATCTTCCTCCTTATTAAATGCATCAATAAAGGAAGGATCAGACGAATAATGTGCAAATACCCTGAGTTCAACCTGACTGTAGTCTGCCGAAATCAATTTGCATCCCGCGTCCGCCACAAACCCTTTTCTGATTTCCCGCCCTTCTTCGCCTCGAATGGGGATGTTTTGAAGATTTGGATTGCTGCTACTGAGCCTTCCCGTGGCCGTTACCGTCTGATTAAATGAGGTGTGGATTCTTCCTGTGCTCGGATTGATCATTTTTACCAGGGCATCGAGATAGGTTGATTTGAGTTTGGTCAGTGTTCGATATCGCAGGAGGAGTTTTGGAATCTTGTACGGGAGGGCCGCCAACTTGCTTAGTACCTTTACGTCCGTTGAATAGGACTTTGTTTTGCTTGTCTTTTTCTGTACCGGCATTTGAAGCTTCTCAAACAAAACATAGCCCAGCTGCTGGGGTGAATTAATATTGAATTCCATCCCTGCCTCAGAGTAGATGTCTCCTTCGATCCCCTTTATTTGTTCATGGAAACGCCGTGACATATTTTTGAAAAACGCAGAATCAATCTTGATCCCCGCCCATTCCATGTCCGCCAGAACAGGCACAAGCCTCATCTCCAATTCATGGAAAAGGGCCTCGTTTCTATCCGATCTGAGCTGCTCATCCAATATGTTCATGAGCCTCAGGGGAATATCCGCATCTTCACAGGCATAGGCCATGGCCCTTTCGATATCCACCTCAGAGAACTTGAGCTGGTGCTTTCCCTTTCCAACGACATCCCTGTAGGAAATTGTCTTATGGTTGAGATAGTGCTGAGACAGGTTGTCCAGGTTATGTTGCCTCAAACCCGGATTGAGAACATATGATGCAATCATGGTGTCGAACTCGATGCCTTTGAGCTCGATACCTTGGGATCTGAGGACCAGGGCATCATACTTAATATTCTGTCCGATTTTTCCAATGCACTTATCTTCGAGAATGCCTTGCAGCAATTCAAGAACCCGCGAAACCTCTAATTGTTTCGGTGCCCCGAGGTATTGATGGGCTAAGGGCAGGTATAATGCGTTGCCTTCTTCCAGAGAAAATGACATGCCGACCAGTTCTGCACGAAGGGGCATCTCACTGGTTGTTTCGGTATCGATTGAAACCTTGCCGTTTTTTTGAATCTGGGCAACAAGCCTTTCAAGCTCCTCCTCAGTAAGTATGAGGTTGTATTCCCCATTTTTTGAATCATCGCGTTCTGCAAACTGATCCCACAGGGACCTGAATTCCAAATCCTTAAAAATTCTTGTAAGGGCCTTTTTGTTAGGCTCTCCAACCCTGAGATCCTCAATGCCCTCATCAATGGGCACATGTTGATCGATTGTCACAAGTTGTTTGCTCAACACAGCACGATCCCGAGCTGTGACAAGATTTTCTTTGAGTTTTTTTCTTTTAATCTCATCCAGACGATCGAATACGGCCTCAAAGGATCCATATTCCTTGATAAGACTTACCGCCGTTTTTTCTCCAACGCCTGGAACACCGGGAATATTGTCAACGCTGTCGCCGGAAAGCCCCATGACGTCTATAAATCGACTCGGCTCAAATCCAAAGGTTTCCTTGAGTTTCGAATAATCGATAACAGAGTTTTTCATCGTGTCCCACAGAGATATATTGGGCGTAATCAGCTGTCTAAAATCCTTGTCGCCGGTGACGATAACAACCCTTAGCCCATGCTTCTCGCTGAGTCGAGACAGGGTGCCTATCACGTCATCCGCCTCATACCCTTCCCTCTCAAGTATCTTCAAACTCATGTTTTCAAGGATTTCTTTAATGATGGGGATCTGCTTTGCAAGATCTTCGGGCATGGGCGGTCTCGTTGCTTTGTATTCTTCAAAGAGTTCGTGCCTGAAAGTCGGCCCTTTAGGGTCGAACACAATGGCCGCATATTTGGGTGATCTATCCTCAATCAACTTGAGAATCATTTTGGTCACCCCAAACGCGGCATTGGTGGGAAATCCCTTTGAATTGGAAAGGTGTCTTATGGCGTGATAGGCGCGGTGAAGATAGGAGCTTCCGTCAACCAAATAAACGACGTCTTGTTCTTGCCCCATGCAAATTAACCTCTCGTGTAGGGGATGATCTTTTAAAGCGGATTTCAATCTGAAAATGAGGGTGTTTGTAACACTTCAGCACTTTGAAAGCGTGTCTGATTAAGCGGGGCTTTGGGATCAAAAAAGTAGGCCAAAGGCGATTTCCTGCATTTCATCAATCCAGAGTTTCGTCATTGGATTCCTCGGATTCGGTCTCTTCTTCTGCTTTTTCCTCGCCAAACCTGGGCACTTGGCCTTCTTTGAGAAAATCGGCTAGATCTTGCAAAGCAAAATTAAAACTCAGGCTGGGTAACGGCGGCGCGTTCCATTTTGGTTGTATCTGATCCATGGGATATTTTTTGGATTTGACCGGCTCTTTTGCCGCAGGCACCGGGCAGCTGCTCGATGTAAAGCCGATTCTCTGCCCGCTGTTGTCGTAAATGATTTCATCAATGAACCACCCCAGATGGCGCCCGTTGATTCCATAGACGTGCGAGTCTTCACTCAGATAGGCGACAGGGCTTCCGTCCCAGAGATAAATGGTGGAATTGTAATCATCGCTAAAGTAGGCGGTAGCGTCACCGTCCTTGTCGTACAGACTACGTTCCATTTTTGAAGTACCCCTTTGATTAACAGTCTGAACCGATGAGAAAACTATGGATTGGAATTCTTGAATAACAAAAGGTTGAGCACCTATTTGGCATAGGCCACAGCCCTGGTCTCCCTGATGACCGTTACCTTGATCTGGCCTGGATAGCTAAGTTCCTTTTCGATCTTTTTAGCAATATCCCTGGAAAGCACAAAAGCTCGGTCATCATCAATGGATTTTCCCTCCACCATAATCCTGATCTCACGGCCTGCCTGCACCGCATAGGATTTGGTGACGCCGTCATAGGAGGTGGCGATCCGCTCGAGATCTTCGAGTCGTTTTACATAAGACTCCAGCATCTCCTGCCGCGCGCCGGGTCGTGCGCCTGACAAGGTGTCGGAAGCCTGGACAAGCACCGCCAGAGCAGTCTCAGGGGGAATCTCTTCGTGATGGGCCCCTATAGCATGAATAACCTGATTGGCCTCGCTGTATTTCTTGGCCAGTTCTGCACCGATAATTGCGTGTGGCCCCTCCACTTCATGGTCCACGGCCTTGCCGATGTCATGGAGCAATCCGGCCCGCTTGGCCTGTTTGACATTCAGACCCAATTCCGAGGCCATCACACCGCAGAGGAAGCTCACCTCCTTAGAATGCTGGAGGACATTTTGGGCATAGCTCGTTCGGTATTTCAGGCGGCCAACGAGTTTGATCAACTCGGGATTGATCCCGTGAACCCCTACGTCAAAGGTTGCTGCTTCACCTGCCTCTTTAATGCTTGCTTCGATTTCTTTGTTTACCTTTTCCACCATCTCTTCAATGCGGGCTGGATGGATCCTGCCGTCATCGATCAGTCTTTCGAGGGATATCTTGGCAACCTCCCGTCGCACAGGATTAAATCCTGACAGAATAACGGCTTCCGGCGTATCATCGATAATGATATCGATACCGGTTGCCGCTTCGATTGCGCGTATATTTCGCCCCTCTCGCCCAATAATTCGCCCCTTCATCTCTTCATTCGGCAGATTCACAACCGAGACCGTCTTCTCCGTGACATAATCCCCGGCATACCTTTTCACGGCCAGAGAAAGGATTTCTTGAGCCTTTCGGTCTGCAGCCTCTCTCGCATCGTTTTCTATCCTTCGGATGAGCTTCGCAGCATCATGCTTGGCCTCGGATTCCATCGCATTCAGTAACAGCTCCTTAGCCTCTCTTCTTGATATGCCCGCTATTCTTTCAAGGACTTCCCGTTGCCTTGCCAGCAGGGTCTCATATTCCGCTTGATTCCTTTTCAGATCCTCTTCAATTTTCTCGATACTTTTCTCTTTGTTTGAAAGCTTCTTTTCTCTGTTCTCGTGGTGCTCGACCTTTCTTTCTAAACTTTCCTCCTTTTGAAACAATCGTCTTTCTTGGTTCTGGAACTGCTCTTTTTTATCTTTCGTTTCCTTTTCGAAATCCAACTTCATCTGATAAAGGGTGTCCTTGGCCTGAAGCATGGCCTCCTTTTTTACACTTTTTGCCTTTCTGTGGGCCTCGTTGATAATTTTTTTGGAGTAGTTTTTGATGGAGTCAAACTGGCTTTCCACAATCCTCTTTCTGGACCAAAACCCCACAAGGATGCCGATAACCAACCCGCCAAGTATAGCCCCTACGATTTTTATTATAAGTGTCATGTTACGTCGTCC
>CAYWMP010000021.1:27276-46015 GCA_964459445.1 uncultured Desulfobacteraceae bacterium | reverse complement strand
CGCAAGTCTTATACTTATTATTTCAACATAATTTTATGCAACTATGGGGTTTACTTTAGATTTTTTATTCTTAAAATATGATTATTTTGTTAGGGTTGGTTAAGTCTTATTAATAAATTCTTCAGGTTCATCCGGTAAATGAGTACGATGACAAGGAAGAGCAACCTTGGAATAGCAAACGTGATGACGTCTTTTAGAAGTGATCCCGCCCCTGGTCGGAAGAGACCCCGAACGGAAAAAAGATGTCGTTACGTTTACAATGTCTCTGGCGGAATTGTAGATTCCGCAGTACCCCATAAACGTACTTAATTTACCGGATGAACCGTTCTTCATTCCTTGCTGGTATTGAATAATGGAACAAACAACAAAACCCAAACGATCCGGTTTCAGAAAATTCCTGAGGGTTCTTTTTACTCTCATGGGCATCGCCCTGGTGTTTTTCATCTCCTTCAGCATGGCCCAAAAACTCATCGCCATGAAGCCCAAACCCAAGCGCCATGTTTTGGAGAACGTGGCGCCTCTGGTGGAAACCCTTCGAGTCCAAAAGACTTCTCAAAACATGATCATCCAGGCCTATGGCACCGTGCGGTCTGGCGAAATCCTGAGTCTGACGGCCGAGGTCCGTGGCAAAATCGTCGAGATGGCAAGTGAATTTGAAGAGGGCGGTTACCTCCCTAAGGGGTCCTTCATTATGCGTATTGATCCTCGGAACTACCGCCTCGCAGTAGAACGGCTTCAATCTGAAATAAATCGTCTTAATGCCGATATGGAAAGGATTGAACAGGAGAAGAGAAATTTCGAGGCTTCCCTCAAAATCGTTGAAGAGGATCTTCGCCTCACAAAAGCGGAATATGAACGAAATCGGTCATTGTCCAAGCGAAAGGTGGTCTCTCAGACCAAGCTCGATCAATCACGTCAGGCATTTCTCACAAGCCGGCGAAACGCCCAGGAGATTCGAAATTCCCTCGCGCTAATTAACCCCCGCACCAATCTCCTTAAGACCCAACGGGAGGCAGTCAAGGTACAACTCAAAGAGGCCCGACTGGACCTGGAACGAACTGAAATCCGCGCCCCCTTTGATTGCCGCGTTGCACAGAAGTCCGCCGAAACGGGCCAGTTTGTCAGTGCCGGCACCCGAGTAGCGGACATCTATAACGTGGGTATCATGGAGGTGGAAGTCCGCATTCCCCCTAGAGAGGTTCCCTGGCTTCACTTCAATTCCGGAGAGAGCGTGGAGGTTGGGGGTAATCCGCCGACAAAGGCCCAGGTCACCTTTAGGGCAGGCGATCAAAATATCCAGTGGGAAGGCATCGTCGCAAGGATAAAAGGGCAAATGGAAGAAAGTACCCGAACCCTGCCCGTCGTGGTTCAGGTACAGAACGGACATCCCGGTTTAGGACATCCAATATTGCCGGGCATGTTCGTATCGGTCGAAATCGTGGGTAAGAGGGTGAATGAAATTTTTCTTCTGCCCCAGGACGCCGTGCATGAAGATCAAACCGTGTATGTGGTTGAAGAGGATAGGATTCGGGTCAAGCCCGTGGATGTTTTCCGCCGCAGGGGAAACCAGGTTTATATCAGGAAGGGGCTTAATGAGGGCGATCTCCTGGTCACCCGTTTTCCCGGTGTCGCGACAGATGGGATGAAAGTCCGGATAAAGGCGTCCTCTGGGAACGAGGGGGGATCCTGATGAAGGCTGTCGCCAAATGGTCCGTCGATCACCGAGTCACGGTCAATCTTTCGATGGTGTTCCTCATTATCGTGGGTTTGCTGGCGCTAAATGAAATGAAGCGAGAGATGTTCCCCCAGTTCTCCCTGGATTTCATTTCCGTCAATGTGGAGTATCTTGGCGCCAGCCCCGAAGAGATAGAAGAAGGCATCATTATCAAAATAGAGGAGAAGATCAAATCAGTCGAAGGCATTAAAAAGATCATTTCTAAGGCCGAGGAAGGTTTCGGCATGGTGTTTCTTGAACTCAAGGAAGATGTTGATGATATCCAAAAAACCGTGGACGACATCAAGACCCAGGTCGATGCCATTGACACCTTCCCGGAGGAATCGGAAACACCCATCGTCCAAGAAATCACATTGAAAGAGGAAGTCATCAACGTAGCCGTTTACGGTGACGCTTCGGAGCTGGCCCTCCGTCGGATTGCCGAAGAGGTCCGGGATGACTTGCTGTCTTTCCCCAGTATCTCCCAGGTCAACGTCGCGGGCGTACGAGACTACGAGATATCGATCGAGCTCTCCGAAGAAGATATGCGGAGATACAGTCTGACCTTTGATCAGCTCGCCTCCGCCGTACGGACCGGCAGTCTCGATCTGCCGGGCGGTGAAATAAAGGCTGCGGGAGGGGACGTGCTCATACGAGCCAAAGGCCAGAGATACACAGGCGCGGAATTCTCAGAAATCCCCTTGATTACGCTTGCTGACGGCACAATCGTCCGCTTAGGGGATGTGGCCCATGTCATCGACGGGTTTAAGGACGTTGAGCAGAAAGGGCGTTTCAACGGCAAGCCTGCCGCCATGGTCCAGATAAGAAAGACCAGCGATGAAGACATCATCAGCATTGCACGCACCGTTAAGAAATATATTGAAGAGACCGGACATAAACTGCCGCCGGGGATTTCTATTTCGCCCTGGGCGGATCTTTCGGTCCTTGTCCAGGATCGAATCGATCTCCTTGTGGTTAACGGCACCCAGGGGATCATCCTGGTCTTCGTTTCTCTGGCCCTATTCCTGCGAATCGGTCTGGCCTTCTGGGTGGCCCTGGGGATTCCCATCTCCTTCATGGGCGCCTTTTATATGCTCCATATCCTGGGCGCCAGCATCAACATGCTATCCCTCTTTGCCTTCATCATGACCCTCGGTATCCTGGTTGATGATGCCATCATTATCGGTGAAAATATTTATGCCCATTACGAAAGGGGAAAAACCCCTTTACGTGCGGTGATCGACGGTACCGGAGAGGTTGGTGTTCCGGTCCTCATGGCCGTCAGTACAACCATCGTTGCGTTTATGCCCATGCTCTATGTGAGCGGCATTATGGGAAAGTTTATTAAAATCCTTCCCATATCAGTCATCTCGATTCTCGCGATTTCCCTCTTTGAGGCCTTTGTTATTCTACCGGCCCACCTTGCAGAAACCCTTGAACGTGATGCACGGAAGAAATCCAAGAAAAGACGGCTCCACACCCGTTTTCTGGATCTCGTGCAAAGAGGCCTTCGCTTCACCATTCAGTATATTTACGGTCCAATACTGACCAGGGTGTTGAGAAATCGCTACTTCACTTTAAGTGTCGGACTGGGCGTGCTGATCGTCATCATGGGACTCGTAGCAGGTCAGCATGTCCCCTGGGTCATTTTCCCAAAGCCGGACAGCGACTATGTTCAGGCCAAAATCAGCTATCCCCTGGGAACCCCTGTAGAGGTCACGGACGCTGCCTTGAAAAAGATCGAATCCATGGTACCTGTACTGAATAAGGAGCTTTCAGGCCCGAATACCGGCGGAAAAGATATCGTGAACGATGCCTTTACCCTCGTAGGCATTATCGTTGAACAAGACCTTGCCGCCCAGACCGAATTAGGCGCCCATGCCGGACAAATATTCCTCGAGCTCCTGTCTGCCGAAAAACGTACTATTCCGGTAACAGAGGTCGTAAACAGGTGGCGGGATCTGGTCGGTGAGATACCGGGAACCGACAAATTATCCTTTACCACATTGACGGGAGGCCCCGGAGGCAACCCCATCGAAATCCAGCTTATCGGCAACGATTATACGACCCTGAAACGGGCAGCAGTAGAACTCAAAGCAGAGATCAGCAAATACGAAGGCACTTTTGACATTACGGACAATTTCAAACCCGGCAAGGTAGAGATCAAGGTCAAGGCCAAACCGACGGCCCGGCCCCTAGGGATCACCCTGGCGGACTTGGCCAGGCAAGTACGACAGGCCTTTTATGGGGACGAATCGGTTCGCCTTCAAAGGGGACGAGACGATGTCAAGGTCATGGTCCGTTACTCGGAGCCGGAAAGGCGCACCCTGGGGACCATTGAGGAAATGCGCATTCGTACGGCTCAGGGTGATGCGGTCCCCTTCGACGAGGTGGCTGAAGTGACCTATGGCCGCGGATTTTCCGTGATCAATCGAATCGACCGACAGCGCACCATCACCGTTGTTTCAGATCTGGATGAAACCACGGCCAACTCAGATCGTATCCTCAATGACCTTGACCAACGCTTTCTGCCGGGTCTAATCAAACGTTATCCGGATATCGAGTATTCCTTTGAAGGACAAAGGCAGCAGTCCAAAGAATCCGTGGAGAGCCTGTTTAGGGGGTACATCGTTGCCATACTGGGTATTTACCTCCTTCTTGCGACGCAATTCCGATCCTATATCCAGCCGGTGATTATCATGATTGCCCTGCCCTTCGGCATGGTGGGGGCGATCCTCGGTCATTTGGTGATGGATTTGCCTCTAACCCTTTTGAGCCTTTTTGGTATCGTGGCCCTCTCAGGCATTGTGGTAAACGACTCCATACTCCTTATTGACTTCATTAACCGGGCTATTAGAAGCGGGGTGCCCTTGACCCGGGCCGTTGAACAATCGGGTAAAGCAAGGTTCCGAGCTGTTGTTTTAACCTCTCTGACGACCGTTGCAGGTCTCCTGCCCCTCCTCCTGGAGCGCAGCTTTCAGGCCCAGTTCCTCATTCCCATGGCCGTGAGTATCGCCTTCGGCCTTTTGATGGCGACCGTACTGACACTCCTTTTCGTACCCACCCTTTATGTGATTATCGCGGACATCAAATCCATTCTCATGAAAATCTTCGGCCTCAGACCAACCCCGGCACATCAGGCGGAATAAACCTCCTTCGTAGAATAATGAAGTGAATTGCATTGTATTTTTCTTTCTTCACTTCTGCGGTTCGAAATTCCTTGTTCGATATTCGATATTCAAAATCTTAAGGGAGCTAAATCCTTCTCCGCGCAATGCATCTCGCAGTGACCTTTTGACTGCCTTGCAAAATTTTAGGTTGTTTTAACAGGGAAATTCTTTCCCCTATCCTTTAACGAAAACGCCACCTCTTTTCCTATCTGTCTCTCTAATAATCCCCTGATAAACCAATAACCTATTGATATCAAAAGGCATGTGACTAATCCAAACCATTGGCACGCGGCTTGTAATTCCTACGAGTCCGGAAACGCTTTTAATAGCCAAGGTTTTGTCACATGTCGCGATTTGTCTATAATAGAATTCTCATCGTTGTTACCCTGTCTTTAATGACCCTCTTCCCCGTCCCGCTTCTCGCGGGACAGAATGAAAACCTCTCCCAGGGAGACATATTTCAATGGGTGGCCCATGAATTGGGTATCCTGGAGATATACCCTGTCCCTGAAATCAAACTCGTTTCCAAGAAAATTCTCCAGAAGGTCCTGCAGGATGAAGCCGGGAAAAACCTGGAGGGTTTGATTGGCATTTATGGTGGGGCTGACCCGGAGAGTGCGAAACGTCACTATTTGAACAATATCCTGGGCTTATTCCTGCCGGGAACCGAAATGATCTACGTTAGGGAAGATTTGGGACCCTGCCGAATGGGCTCTATCATGGCCCATGAGTTCACGCACTATTACCAGGTCAGGCTGTACGGAAGAACCGATTCACTACGTCCCCATGAACAGGAAGAGATCCATATCTTCCGCGAGGCCGAGGCCCGTGAAATCGAAAAGATATTCCTCCAAAAAATCTGCAACTAGGAGACGTCTTCATTTTTCCCTATCACCAACACAATTCAACGTCGTATTGTTCCAATTTCCGGTCATTGGTCAGCAGAACCAATGATTCGAACTGGGCTTGAGCGACCAGCATCCTGTCAAAGGGGTCGCGATGATGGGGAGGAAGCCGCCCGGCTCGGAAGGCATGCTCATCGATCACGGGGAGGGGTTCGACATGGTTTCGGGAGAACTCTATCGGCAATAATTCCTCGGGGGATTCCGGCAAGGGAAGACGCCCCAATGCATGCTTGATGGCTACTTCCCATGTACTCACAGCGCTCCAATAGAGTGCATTATTTCCGTTTGCAATGACTTCACGGGCATTCTGTGAAAGCAGGGGCGAATCCGTAATCCACCAGAGAAATATGTGTGTATCCAAAAGTATTTTCATTTCTCAAAGGCCTGGAGAAGGTTCTCAGGAAGCGGCTCAAAAAAAGAGGATGGTACTTCGAATTTGCCCTTTGCTGAGCCCGGTGTTCGGCGAGGTTTCGCCTTTTTTATAGGTACGAGCCGTGCCACGGGCTCGCCGTAACGGGCTATAATGACTTCATCACCCGCAGCAATGAGTTTCGACAAGTGTGTCTTGGCTTCATGGATATTGATCTGGCGCATGAATACACCTCCTGAAATGTGGACTAAACCTAGTTTAGTCCACATTTTATCCCTTGTCAAACTATTGAGGTCACATCCTCTTCACAGGGAGGTGCTTTTTCTTTCAGCGTCTTCATTTTGGCCTCGGTTAAGGCCTCTTCAAGCACCCAATTTTTTTGGCTGTGCTGATCCCTTTTTTTGATCAGGAGCCAGTTCTTATCTCCCCGTCCCTTCATCTTGATCAGACTAAATCCGCCTTTCAAAATGTTCCCTTTAAGCTCAAAAATAATCTTACCCTTTTTAAGGCAGGATACAGGATCTTGCCCCTCGATGAGTTCATAGTCGGCCGTATCCCATATAACCACCGTTCCTGCTCCGTATTGCCCTTCGGGAATAATGCCCTCATAGTCAAAGTAATCCAACGGGTGATCCTCCACCATGACAGCGAGTCTTTTGTCTGCCGGAGTCATGGACGGCCCTTTGGGAATGGCCCATGATTTGAGCACGTCCGCCATCTCCAACCTGAAATCATAGTGTAGTTGACGCGCGTGATGTTCCTGGACAACAAATCTGAGACTCCGCCTGGCGTCTTTCACCATTTCTTAATGGTCTCCAATTAGTTTTTCTGGATCATCTTCAAATTAGTTTAACCGCAGACAAACGCAGACAATAAAGATTTTTGCCTGGGCGACCTGCCCAGGCAAAAGTGTAGTTGCTATCGCGAAGCCATTGGCATTTTTTGTCTCCGCAAGTCGCGGAGGCAAAAGGTCTGTGTCAGTCGAGCGATCCTGAGCGAAGCTGAAGGTGAGCGGGCGGTTAATGTAACATTCATCGAATATAGCACATACACCGTCGTTTCGAATCAATTTGCCAACTGTTTTGGAAAAGAGCCGTTTCTCTAAGTAAAGAAGGCACGTCCTTATGATAACAACAAATCTCCGGAATGTATTGAATTGCTTGGTAGAAACCGTTAAGAATAATAGATTTGTTCAAAAAGAAATGGACTTTGCCTATATTTTTGGCTTTAATCGCTTTTCTTTATGAAATTAGGGAAATCGTTTTCGGAGCAACCATGGACAGCAAACAATTCGTGTATTATCGAAAAAAACTTGGAAAAACCCAAAAACAGATGGCTGAACTTCTGGGCACATCCCTTAAGGCCATACATAGTTATGAGCAGGGATGGCGTAATATCCCTGTCCACGCCGAACGGCAAATACTTTTTCTTTACGCCAAGAAACCGGAGAATAATAGAAGGCTTCAGGCCTGCTGGAAAGTAAGAAAGTGTCCTTCTGAGAGAAAACGTAAGTGCCCGGCTTGGGAGTTTGGTGCGGGGAAGTTATGCTGGTTTATCAATGGCACCATATGTGAGGGGGCTGTTCAAGGTGACTGGCGCGAAAAAATGGAGATGTGCAAGGGATGTGACGTCTTCACCCCCTTGATGCCTGAGGCTGAATCCAAAGATTGATCCTCTTAGACCTTTGCGAAACGCCCCCTTTTGCCCAATCTCCACTTCAGACTCGGATTTCAATCCTCAAAATACTTCGAGTATTCCTGTGGTTCACGGCGGCTTCGCCGCCGTGAATCGCGGTGCCGACTTCGGCACCGCGATTAAAATCCTCGTCGACCTTGATCAAAATTGAGCATTTTCCAAAGGTCTCCTGGTTTATAATCAAATTTTCCTCAGCCGCTCTTCTCCTCGTCCGGGTCCTCAATCTCCCACTATTCTACGAAATGCCCTTGTAAACTGAATAGGCCTTCATAAAGGTTGGGAATCCGACTGTCGGTATGAGCAGCAGCAGGGCATGTTTGATTTCTTCATCCGTAACCCCGGCTTGCTTCGCCTTGGAAATGTGGGTTTCTAGGGCCCTTTCATGATTGGCGGCCCCTGAGACAGCAAATTTGATCAACCAACGGGTCTTGTCCGGCAAGGGCCCTCCCCTTTGATGAATCTCCTTTCCAAGTTCTTCCTGTTTTTCATACACCTCCGGAAAATCCCTTTTAAATACCGTGAAAATCGGGTGAATATCTTTCATCTATGGATACCTCCTTTTTCTATGCTCAGTTAAATAGCAGATTAACTAACCAGTAACAGCACCACAACTTAGACAGACACAAAACAGCAAAACCTAATTAGGTGCCATCCCGCTGTCAAGCTCCTCATATGTAAATATACCACTTTTCATGAGTAAGGTGCTGGCCTTTGCAGCCCGCATTGTTTCAGCGTGCAGGACATTTAGCAATGCCATGTTAAGGCCCGATGCGGCAAGCATGGGGAGGAAGGTTTTTTCTAGGAGGGATCTTTTGTCTTTGTGCACTTTTCCGGTAGTTAGATTTGACAGCCCGGCAATAGTCCTGACAGGGAATCCCAGCAACTCCGGTAGGGTTTTAAGGACAGAGAGTATCGCCCTATTGTGGATACTGCCATTTTCCCACATCAAAGGAGCAACTACCGGATCAATGATCAATCTTTCTTTTGCTACACCTGCCTTTTGAAACTCGCCAAACAACTCTAGCGCAACACTTAAACATTCCGACTCATCGGTTGGGACCTGGCTGTTTGGCAGCAGGAGATATCCGATAATATCCGCGTCATAGTCTTTTGCTAAGGGAAGAATGGATTCCAGCTTTGTTGGCTCCAGAGAGAATCCGTTAATGATCGCTTTGTTTTTTGATACCGATAGACCCGCTTCAATGGCCCTTGGATTGACCGTGTCAAGAAGTGTGGGAAGTTCGGTCATTGCCTGAACAGTCTCAACCAGGAAGGACATTCTTTTCTCCGGGTCCCGGGGAAGCGGGCCGGAATTGATGTCAATGGCATCCGCGCCAGCTTTTTCACATGCCTTGACCAGATCCTGAATAGGTTCAGGATTCATATCGTCAATGGCCTGATGAATGATTCGATTGGTGATTTGAAGATTATCCGCAACGATGATCACGGTGTCATTCTCCAACTGCTTAAGTATCACGTTGAAAATGCCTTAGCATAACCCTTTCAAAAATAGCATTCGGTTTCAAGTTAATTGACACCACCTGAAGTGATAGCTTGTTTGCTGATCCTAAGAAACTCTAATTGTCTTTCTCACAGAGTTTGCTGAGTCACAGAGGTAAATCAAGCTTGATTGATTAGTATGCCTGCAACGCAGGCCTCAATCCCTAAGATGGGATTGAGAATGGAAAGAGATTCTTAGAAAGAATAAAGGAATTCATTTTTTCTAAGAATCTCTTTCCCAATCTTACTAAGCAATCTAATTTCCAACAAAACTCCGAGGTCTTTGTGGGCTCAAGCGACTCCGAGCAAAACCGAGGAGGAGCGGGTGAGAGGAAAAAGATCATCATTTCAATAACAAAACTAAAGTGGTGCCATCCTTCCCCGACATTTGGTCTTTGGAAAAGAATAAACTTCAGGATGATGTTTATTGTCGAATTGGCTGGTAGAAATATCATAATAATTGGTCGTTTACATACATCCAATTATGAATAAAATGGATACTACAATCGGACCAAAATTGACGCCCAAGGAGAAGTAAAATGTTGCTATTTAGCCTCGATAGAGATGATTCCACGGCTCTTTCAATGCAAATCGTCCATAAAATATCAGGTCTTATTGAGAATGACACCCTTAGAATAGGTTCCGCGCTTCCAGCCACTCGAATTTTGGCAGAAAAGCTGGGTATCAATCGTTCAACGGTCTATGAGGCTTATCAGGAACTCTACGCCCTGGGCTATGTCGAAAGCAGGCCGGGATCCTATACTCGGGTTCGCAGTAGACCAAAGATAACAGCTCGAACTAAATTGCCCGATCAGGGACTTATTGATTGGGGAAAGATAACGTCATCACCAAGCAGGCGTCTTTATGAGATTTTTGAAAGGCAGCGGAAAGACATCATGCCGCCTGCACCGGAAGGCGCTATTGACCTCAATCGTCTGGAAATTGACGACCGATTGTTCCCGGTTGATGAATTCCGCAGGTGTGTGAACAACGTCCTGTCACAAAAGGGAGGAGATCTGCTCCGCTATGGTGATTACAGAGGATATGGCCCTCTAAGGGAGTATGTGGCTCGGCGTTCTCAGGCACACGGTATCGCCGTCAACTCCGAGGAGATACTCATCACAAATGGGGCTCAACAGGCCATTGATCTGGTTTTCAGGCTATTCACGGTTCCCGGACAAGCAGTCGCCTTTGAATCGCCCACCTATTCCTTGGTCCTGCCTCTCTTTGAATCACACGGGATCCGTCCGTTAAAGATCCCTATGAATGAAAATGGTTTGGATCTTGGCCATCTTGAAAAAACCCTCAAGAAGGATCGACCGGCCTTTCTTTATACTATACCGAATTTTCATAATCCGACCGGTATCACGACCACCCAGGCCCATAGAGAGACACTTTTGTCAATTTGCGAAGAGAAAAAGTTGCCGATCATAGAAGACGGCTTTGAGGAGGAAATGAAATACTTCGGGAAAGTCACGCTTCCCATAAAATCCATGGACAAGAATAAAATCGTGGTCTACCTCGGGACTTTTTCCAAGGTATTGTTCCCGGGCGTTCGGTTGGGATGGATCGCGGCGGAAAAGGAATGCGTGCAGCGCGTGACCGCCATCAAACGGTTTAGCGATCTTTCGACGAGCAATGTGATTCAGGCAGCGCTCTATGAATTCTGCCGTCAGGGGCACTATGAATTGCACATCAGGCGGATGCATCGCTCATTTCGGAAACGCATGACGGCGGCCTTGGAATCCCTCGAACACAATATCCCTCGGGAACTCGTAAGCTGGACAGAACCGACCGGTGGCTATCTCATTTGGCTAAAGCTCAAGAAAAAACATTCGGATGAAAGGGTGTTCCAGGAGATCTGTCTCAGGAATGGTGTCAAAGTATCCCCGGGAAGTCATTTCTTTTACGATCATACACCAGATATTCATTTTCGCATCTCAATATCCATGCTCGATGAGGAGGAGATCAACGCAGGCATTGTGGCACTTGGACGAGCAATCCGGGAGTTCTATTCCTAGGAAGGCCATCATGCTGAACAACTGGACTATTCTGCAATTATCCAAAATGAAACAGGTCGAAGCGATGAAGGATGCCCAAAGGCGACGACTACTGATTGAAGTGCATTCTGGTGATCGGAGGGCGACTCCCAGGCGCAGCGAATTTTTGAACATATTGGGTAAAGGCCTGGTGGCCTGCGGTATGGCTCTGCAAAGGCGGTACGGGACCTAAGCTTTCAGCCTCGCTGCAATTGCGATCCACATGTTCTTGGTTTGAGTCTCAAGGATTTCGAGACCCTGGGCCTTCATCTTGGTTGTGATTCTATGGGCGTTTCCCTGAAGGATCCCCGAGCAAATGAAAACCCCTTTCTCTTCGAGGACCTTTGGAACATCCTCTAACAATCTGCTTATCACATCAGGCAATATATTTGCAGCAACCAGTTCGAATCGGCGGCGCACCCCATCCAACATATTCCCTATCCTAACCTCAAACCTATGCTCTTTTGTTTTATTAAGAAGCAGATTTCTCTGAGCAGTTTCCACCGCGATCGGGTTATTATCGATTCCCATGACCTTCCTTGCCCCGAGACCGGCCGCAGCGATCATAAGAATACCGTTACCCGTGCCGACATCCAGAAACATATCTCCCAGCTTGAGGTACCCTTCGATTAGACGGATGCACAGGGATGTTGTTGGATGAACGCCCCGGATACGGAGATCCTGGGATCGGTCTCGAGCATTATCCTTCTGTTTATGGAAGAATGCTCTCGAAGATTAAGGTGGATTCTCTTTATTTTCTCCATGGGTGATATTTTTCTCTTGCGATTCGGACCACTTAACCTTAATAAGGTACAACTATTCCTAAGCAATTCACCTTTAGCGCTGTCTTCGCACTATTGCACCACCTTTTCAAAATAAATGAAAGAAGGGAGGCCAAAAATGGCCCTTACGCCCGGACAAATAGAAAAACTGTCAAAACTATCAAAGGAGCAGCTGCTCGAATTTATCGATATGCTGCAAAAGAATTGGTGGAACCTTCAGAACAACTATATTCTCTATATCAATAATGAGTATGGAGAGGAAGCGGCTGTTAATGCGGACGCCAATTGCTTTCCTGCAAATGCCAAAGTCCAAATGTACAGATTGATGAAGATGTTTGGGCTAAAAGACGATATTCAGTCCCTCATGGATGCCATGGTTCTTTCAACCATCTGGGTAAATGCCGACTATGACGTTTGGAAAGTGGATGAGGACAGGTTCAGAATTAAGGTGACCAATTGCCATCAACAGGTTCGCAGGTTGGAGGATGGACTTGGGGAGATCTCATGTAAACCCGCCGGCATTGCGATCTGTGAAGCCGCAGCTCAGGTCATCAATCCAAAAGCAACGGTGAAATGTCTGGTATGCCCACCAGATGAACACCCCGAAGATGTCTGGTGCGATTGGGAGTTTAAGATATCCAAATAGCAATCAATAGGCCTATCCCTTGAACACACACAGCCATTATGGTAGGTAGGTCGCTCAATCTTAATGAAATCATGCCCATTCATTCTATAATTAGTGCAATAGGAGAAACAAAATGACAGTCTGGGAGAACTATTTGGAGGAAAACAAGGATCGTTTTTTGAATGAGTTGTTGGAGTTCTTGCGGATTCCAAGCATCTCCGCCTTAGCAGAGCACAGCAATGATGTCCAGGCTGCTGCTCAATGGGTCGAATCCCGAATGAAAGAGGCCGGAATCGAATCCGTACAAATCCTGCCAACCGGCGGGCATCCGGTCGTGTATGGGGATTGGCTCCATGCCGAGGACAAACCAACCATACTGATCTACGGCCATTTCGACACCCAGCCGGTCGACCCGTTGGACTTATGGGACAGCCCGCCCTTTGAGCCTGTCATCAAGGATGGGCGTATCTATGCGCGGGGTGCAACCGATGACAAGGGGAATATGTTCATTCCCATTATTGTGGCAGAAGCGTTCTTCAAAACAAAAGGCTCGTTACCGGTGAACGTCAAATTCCTGTTTGAAGGTCAGGAAGAAATCGGAAGTCCACAATTGCCCGCATTTCTCGCTGAAAAAAAGGAGCTTTTTGCCTGCGATCTGGTTTTGAGTTCCGACGGCGGTCAGTGGGATGAAGACCAGCCCGGCATGACCCTGGGAACCCGGGGACTGGCCTCGGTATTCATAGATATCGAGGGCCCGGATCACGATCTCCATTCCGGCATATATGGAGGCACCATTGCAAATCCAATTCACGCCCTCGTAGAGATTCTCGACTCCATGCACAACGAGAATGGGGGAATCACCGTAAATGGCTTTTATGATGACGTCCGATCACTGACAGAAGAAGAACGTAACCAATTTTCTCGTGTGCCCTATGATGAAACCAAATATCTGAAAGAGATCGGCTCAAGCGCTGCTTTTGGAGAATCGGGATTCACCACCTATGAGAGAGCCTGGGTCCGACCCACCCTTGAAATAAACGGGATCTATGGTGGCTTTCAAGGAGACGGACTAAAGACCGTGCTTCCCAGCACGGCCCATGCCAAAGTTTCCTGCCGGCTCGTTCCCGATCAGGATCCGGAAAAGATCGCCCAGTTGCTCATGGCGCATGTAAACAAAGTGGCGCCGCCGGGGGTCAAAATAAAGGTTTACACAGGGGAAAGCGGCGCCTATCCCTATCTTGTCCCAGCTTCTCATCCCGGCGTTGTCCTTGCGGGGTCGGTTCTTGAGGAAATCTATGGGAACGAGCCCTACATGATTCGATCGGGCGGGTCTATCCCCGCAGTAGCCCTTTTTCAACAGAAACTTAACGCCTATACGGTGGGATTTGCCTTTGGTCTGGAAGATGAGCGCCAGCACTCTCCCAACGAATTCTTTCGATTGTCCAGTTATGAAAAGGGGCAGAAGGCCTATGGAGTGGTTTTAGAGAGGCTGGGTGAGGAGTTTAGACCTTGAGGATTTGGTCTTGAAAAAAAAGAATATCGAATTTCGAACAAGGAATAATGAATGTCGAAGGGTACGTAAGACAATTGACCTTAAGAGTAGATTGACAGATTTTGACGTTCAAATTCTCCGTTTAGCAGAGGCCTTTTAACAAGGTTCCTTCTTTGAATCCTTGCCCGCCTTACATTCGGCGGGCAAAAACCCCGAACCTATGAAACAAGCATCAAAACTGCGAGACAAGGGAGTCTTAACTTAATTCGGGATTTCTTGTTCGATCAGCCAAAGGCTGACAAGTACTTGCTCGCCTATAGGCGAGTTCGATATTCTGCTGAACCATTCAATTTAGCGTTTATACCCTACGACTGCACCGGCCAAGACGCCCTAGGGCATCTTGGCCTTATACCTTTCTAAACACGCCACTATATTTCCCGATAGGCAGCCATATAGGCCCTTTGTCAAAGACCAATTCGAAATTGAGTGCCTTGAGTTCATTCATAAGTTCTTTTAAGCTAAAGACGCCCGAATTCCTGGCGATGGGTTTCAGGATGTTCCTTGCTAAATTGGATAAGACGAAATCATTGATGAGATAGAATCCATCAGGCCGTAGAACCCGATTCACTTCTTGGAGTGCTTTTTTCCATTCGCTAATATGGTGCAGCACCATGAAGGAGAGGGCCAGGTCGAATTCGGCGTCTTCAAAAGGGAGTCTTGTGGTGTCTGCCTCGAAGAATCGGAGCCTATGATTTTCTTGATAATGTTTCATGGCGAGATCGATCTGCTCCGGATCCACATCGGTCCCGACCACTTCTTTGCCATATTCAATGTTTAAATAGGATGCGACCGTCCCCACGCCACACCCTACCTCAAGTACGCGTTTCACCTCTTCGAGCGACACACGGCCTAGCATCTGTTTGAGAATCTTTATGTTGCTCTGACCATGACGTTTGCTGTTTACAAACTTCTTTTCCAACCGGCTCATCTTCATGATTCTGTTTTTCGCAACTCTTTATTGATTTGAAAGTTTGTTCTTTTGGGCGGGGTTGGGGGGATCAAAACAAAAAGGCCCACGGTACAAGGCGTAGGGCGCAAGGAAAGAAAGCTTTAACTTAAGCCTTACACCTTGAGCCCTGTGCCTTTCTTTCATTTGTTCCCGCGTAACTGAAAGGGATTAAATAATACTACTTTTCAAGCGCTTCGGCGACCTTTCCTACCATTTCAATACCCGGTGTAAGAGTCGCATCGCCCTTTTCCTTCCAATCTGCCGGGCACGCCTCATCCCCGTGTTCTGCCAGGTAAATGTTGGCTTTAATCTTTCTGATCAACTCATCAATATTTCTCCCCAGATTGAAAAAATTCACCTCTGCATTTAGAAGGGTGCCCTCGGGGCTAATGACAAAGGATCCTCTGAGATCGAGACCCACTGATTCGTCATAAACACCGAACATTTTTGAAACCTTTCCTGTTGGGTCTGCGGCCATCTGGAATTTAAAATCCTTGAGCAATTTTTCATCTCGCTGCCACGCCAGATGCACAAATTGTGTGTCCGTACTCACTGTAACCACTTCGGCGCCTAATTCTTTGAACTGGTCATGCCGCTCTGCCAGAGCGGCGAATTCGGTCGCTCAAACGAACGTGAAATCTGCGGGATAAAAGAACAGAACTGTCCACTTACCCTCCTCCTTCAGTTTGCTGAGGGAAACCTTGCCGAAATAGAATTCGGTCGGATCGTAGGTATCCATCTCAAAATCAGGAACACTTTGACCTATCTTGAGTCCACCGGTTATTTCTTCTGCTGCCATTTCTCCTACCTCCTTTGCTGTCGTTGAGTGGAATGGAAAAGCAAAACCCAAATTTTCACCGTATAAACTAATCTAGGAACAAGAACTCCGATGGTCAAGCCAAGAATAGAAACAATTTCAACTGTTTTACAGGTCGAAGCCGCGGCGGAAAGGACCTGTTGATCCTGTTATCCTGTCGAATGTTTTTGCCCAATGCAAATGATTACGATAACGGTAGCTTTCGGTCATTCATTTTGTTATTGCTGTTGCTGGTATTTAGAGTAAGGACGAATGATACGCTCGAAATATAGTTGATACATTGACGACATAAGCAAAACGCAAGGTACTATGACTGGAAAAAATACCAAAGAACCAAATCAGAAAGAGCTCAAGAGGTTAACGGAAACTCTGATCAGGGCACAAAGCACCATGACCTTGGCCACTGCAAAGGGCGATGAAGCCTGGGCAGCCCCTGTTTACTACGTTTTCCTCAAATCCTGTTTCTATTTTTTTTCCGATCCCGGTTCACGGCACATTGAGGAGTCTCTGGGAAGTGGTAAGGCATCCTCCGCCATACACGTGCCGGCCGACACGTGGCAGGGAATTCGCGGTTTACAGATATCGGGGAAGATCGAGATCGTTTCATCAAAATTGGAGACTGTCGAGGCTATTCGCGCCTACTTGAAAAGGTTTCCATTTACAAGGGATTTCTTCGAATCGGAACAGGATTTAGATTTAGGCGCCTTTGCAAAGCGTTTTAAGGTGAGGCTTTACAAATTTGTTCCCAGCCTGATTTACTATTTGGATAACAGCATTCGATTCGGCTTTAGGGAAGAGGTCAAAATTTGAATCACTTAACCAAAACCCTTTCCATAACCTCATTGACTTACAGTTCTTCCAAATGATTATAGGTTTCCTAACCTAAAGGCAGCCGCTATAGGCAATATTTTTTCACCAGATCCTTCCTCGGCTTTAAAGTGTCTTGTTGTATTTAGACAATTGTCTTTGTATAATTATTTACATTCGAGCCAATTTCAATACGGGGGCAATACCAATGAAAAGATACATTCCCGCGGTTCTTCTAATCAGCATGTCTCTGGTATTCGGCTGTGTTCAACAAAGCGTAAAGAAATCCGAAGATCCTGCCGAATATCTATTTGAGCAGAAATGCAGCCGGTGTCATTCCATTAATAGGCCCAAGTCCAAAAAGAAAACAAAGGCCGAATGGGAGGCTACAGTGAACAGGATGATCAAAAGGAACAGCGCATCAATCAAGGATAAGGAAGCCAAGATAATCATTGATTACCTTGCCAAGAATTATGGCAAATAATATGTAGCACCTGTTGTCCTGCAAAGCCGCGGTTGTCTTCGCATCTTGAGCGAGGTTTCGAAAATGGCTCAGCATAGGGTATTGGTTATAGAAGACAATGAATTGAACATGAAGCTGGTAAGAGGGCTTTTAAGTACTGGCGATTATGAAGTCCTGGAGGCTTCGGATGCGGAGGCGGGGATAAAGCTGGCGCAAGAGCATCTTCCGGATCTGATATTGATGGATATCCAGTTGCCTGGCATGGATGGTTTGACAGCCACAAAAAACATCAAGAAAGACGAAAAAACAAAGGATATTCCCGTCGTGGCGTTGACTTCCTATGCCATGGACGGAGACGATGAAAAAGCCAAGAAAGCAGGTTGTGCCGGCTACATTACCAAACCCATCGATACGCGGGGCTTTATGAAAAACATAGAGCAATATTTTTAGCCCCTATTCCCTGTAAACAATTACGCAAGTCTCTCTCACTCACCCATTCATTTCCTCTCTCAAAATCATAAAACGCTTTTGCCTTGTAGGTCGAGAAATTAATTGATAAAAAGCCGGGTTAATGGAAAGCTCGCCCCATAATCCAAAGGATCCCTTGGGGAGTCTCCTGGAAGCCCTGGCCTTTATCAGCCGGATCTTCTGGGGACCGACTCAGGCGTGCTGTGCTGAGATGACGCAGGGCGCATCTTTAAGCTGGGCCTTAGAGATCAATACCTTCCTGAAGGCCGAGTTTGACAAAAGCATTCAAGAGTTGAAGGCCATTATCCGAGAGTCTTCCGATGCCGACGATCTTTATCAACACCTGGATGAGGCCTATGTCCGTCTCTTTATAAGCGCCAAGGGAGGAATCCCGGCGCCCCTCTATCAGTCCTGCTATGAATATGAGAATGCCCCATTAATGGGGCCTCCCGCCATGGAGATGAAGCACCGCATGGAGGCAGCCGGATTATCCATGGGCAAGGATATCCACGAGCCTCCGGACCATCTTTCCGTAGAACTGGAGTACCTGTACTTCCTTCTCGAAAAGGGGCTGGGTGGAAAGGATCAAGACGCAACGAATGAAGCGGCTTCCTTTGCCTTAAACACCATGGTCCCATGGGTCACTGAATTCCAACAAAGGCTCGAAGCGGAAAGGGAATGCCCTTTCTATTCCCGCATAGCTTCCGTTCTGCTCTCAATTCTTCACTTCATAGGATCTCTTGGCGAATCCCCATAGGGTCACCCCGCCCGCCCCATGAAGGGCGGGCGGGGCATATCGGGTAAAATAGGACGTTCCCGGATGAAGACTTACTTGGGCACTACCATCTTATAGGATCCATCCTTCTTGTAGGTGATCTCGGCC
>CAYWMP010000021.1:0-27176 GCA_964459445.1 uncultured Desulfobacteraceae bacterium | reverse complement strand
CCGCCTTTGCCTCCGCCTTGCTCGGCGCCACGGCCTGTTGAGTCGATACACAGCCAAGACTCAGGGTCATGGCCAGGATTGCCAGGATCAGCAATCCCAAAGGTTTTCTTAGTCTCATCATCTTTTACCTCCTTAATAAATTACCGTTAAGTTCTCTTAAGCCTAAAATCCAACTACCTGAAAAAATAGTGCTCCTATGTCATTGCCGGGATTTCGCGAGAAATATGACCTGCGGGACGGCTCGCACCTCCCGGATGTCGCCGATTTCAAATGCCGATCGCTGGCTATTCGCTCGCCGAGCTTGATGCATGGGACTTGTTTATTAGGCACTCCATTTTCTTCATGAATCCCTCTACACTGTCGATATGGCCCGATTGAACCAGGAGGATTTTCCTTCCCCCATTGGGCTGTCTCTGAACCAGATAGGATGTAGGTAGGAGGGGATCTCCCAGACACCGAAATATCTCCCATCCTTCGTCGGCAAACAGGGGGAAAGGGATGCCTTTTTTTTTGCGGAACTTTGCCACCTTCCGCTTTTTACTCCCCACTCCGATGCCCATCATCTTGACCCGGTCATTGAGATCTTGCTCGGCAACCAGTCTACGGTACACTCCCTTGTAGTTCTTCACCTCATTAATGCAGGCCGAGCACATTTCATTGTAGAGTTCTATGAAGAGGTACTCACTCTTGATGTCTTCGAGTGAAAAGGCCCTGCCCTTATGCCCTATCTCTAAGTATTCCCTGTCCCTTGCCTGGTCCAGAAGGACCAACCGACAAGAGGGAAAATAATCCCCCACCGTAAGCTTGGGGGTTTCCTTTGATTCATCCTCTTCCGGTGCATTGGCCGCTTTCCACCCAAAATACCCTTCAGGGTAACGTCTGATATTCTTATATCCCAGGCGCACGGCCCAGCGAGATGCAATGCCACTGCGCAGTCACCTGAAACTGCGACAATAGATCACAATCAGGCGATCCTTATCAGGGCCCAGGAGCTTTTCAAAGGCCTCCCGTTTTTCCGGTTTGATTCCGAGCCGGTCTCCAAGATCAAATTCCAGGTTTACTGCTTTGGGAAGGTGACCGTCTTTGTATTCGTAGCAGGGCCGCACATCCACGATCATAAAATCCGCCTTTGAATCATATAGGGTTTTCAGGGACTCGTAAGTTACAAGAAAATACCCTTCCCTTTTGGCCTCCTCCTTAGCCCGCTCCCAATACACGGGCGTTTCCGCCCCAATCGCTGTGAAGGATCCTGAAAGGACCAGAAAAATGAGACCTATTAGTATGAGATTTTTTCCTGTCATGGGGTGTAGAGCGCCTAATTACAAAGAACCGGTGTTCTTGATTCGGTCATACCACAGCTTGTGATGATGCATCGCGTATTCCTCAGGCACACTGCCTGTAAACATGGAGATGAACGCCGGGCGTTCCCCTGAGGCAATGGATGCCATGTAGATGTGAATCAAAAGGCCGCCGAAAACCAGCACTACGGTAATAAAATGGATAAGTATGGCCCACTGAACGACAGCGGTATCCGTTAAGTAGAGATCAGACAAGACCATCACGATTCCTGTTGCTGCGATCACCATGCCCCCGAGAACCGAAGGGATGGCGAACAGCTTCTGGCCAACATTATAAAAACCTTGATCCGGTATTTTGGGATCAAATCCTAATTTTTCCATGACCCTGTTGCCCATGGTCATCTGAATCCCTTTCTTGACGATCCACCAAAAATCTCTGGAAGGCAAAAAGGTAAAGATTTCTTTTAGAAATGGAATCGCAATTCTTTTCGAACCCAAAACGCCATATACAAGGAATACGCCCGCCCAGATCAAACCGCATATCTCATGGGCCAAGAGGAGGTCCTCTCCGCTGCCGAAAATACCTCGCATCAGATTTGTCCAGCCTCCCCCCAAAATTTGTAGATCCTCATTTTTGATAAGTCCCAGACCAGTGGCCAGCAAGAAAAACCAACACAGGGCGTTGAACCAGTGCATAATAATCGTGACCCTGGTATGCCTTTTCATCATTTTCCTACTCATGGGTATCCCCTTTTTCTTTCTCCTTTGTTTCAGGTGTGTCATCTTTGATCATGATCTGTTTTCCCAACATGGCCAACACCCCCAGGGCATTGAGTCCCACAATGGCCCACGCAAAGGGATTGATCAATTTCCATATTTGGATCGGGGCCGGGAGTTCGGCCTTCACGGGCCAGTCCTTGGGGGCCGTCCCTGAGATATAATAAATGTTGGGCCTGGTATCTGTTTGCCGATTCACCACTTGCACGACCTTGTTGCGTTTCATGAGCCGGGCAAGTTCGCTTTTGTTATCATGCCTATTTCCAAAGGTCCTGGCCTTGGTTGGACAGGTCACCACACAGGCCGGTAGCTCACCCCTTGCCCTCCGTTTCTCACAGAAATCGCATTTGTCAACCTTTTTTTCTTCCGGATGTCGGTATCTGGCCCCATAGGGACAGGCTGGAATGCAGCTCCCACACCCGATGCAAAGTGCCTTATTCACCCTAACGGTGCCATCTTTCTCATCCTTGTAGGTTGCGCCCGTGGGGCAGGCCCTCACACAGGTGGGATTATCACAGTGCATGCAGCCTCCCGGCTGGAAATGCATGCTGGGGAGACCGTTGGCTATCTCCGTGGGTCTATTGAAATCCGGTTCATGCCTTTTGACCCAATTCCGCCATTTTCCGGTAGGCACCTTGTTCTCCACCTTGCAGGCCAAGGTGCAAGCCCTGCAGTCAATGCAGGTCGAGGAATCAATGACCATGGCTAATTGTGCTTTCATCATGCTCCTTTCTTGGTCGCCGTCACAAAGGTCTCGTGCATGGCCATATTTCCCGATAAATCATCTGCAAAATCTTGGAGGATCTCCGCCATGCATGCCCCTTTGCCGTAGATCTTTGTCAGTCCCTTTGATAGAACCCCGAATCCGCTGGCCATGTAGACGGTATCTTCCCGTATGCCGCTTTTGATGCTGGCCTTCAACTCCCCTTTTCCCGCATCGCTGCTCACTATTACCGGATCGCCCTCTCTGATACCCAACTTCATGGCGGCATTGGGATGTAGCCAGAGGCTATTTTCAGGCATGAGTTCATGGAGCAGAGAATTGTTCTGGGTCGTGCAGTGGGTGAAATAGGCATTGCGCCCCACAACCATTCTGAACTTGCCCGGTGGCGTCTTTCTGGGGGGCTGATACACGGGAAGGGGGTCCACTCCCATCCCTGCGTATCGTTCGTTGTAAAGCTCGATCTTTTTGGATTTGGTCTTGTACACCCTTCCTTCATACACGCCATAGAGCTTGCTGGGATTGTAGTAAACCCCGTCCTTCTGAAGGGCCTGCGCCGCATCCGGAAGTTTTCTGAACTGCTGTTTACGGTATTCCTCAACCGTGAAATCAAAATATTCCTTCAGGTCCAACCTATTGGCCAATTGTTTCAGTATCCAGAAAAGCGGTTTTGATTCAAAAAGTGAAGGAACAACGGGATCGCGGGTCACCACGCAGGCACAGGCGGATGAACCCTGGAGCCCGCTGGCCGGATCCTGCCTCTCCAAATTACTGGGGGCAGGAAGCACCAAGTCCGATACCCAGGCCGTGTCACTCATGGTGATGTCCACGGTGAGCATGAAATCCAGTTTGCCGATCATTTCCATCGTTTTTTTGCGATTGGCTGCGGACTGCAAGGGATTGTATTTGTAAACGAACCATCCCTTCACGGGGTAGGGTTTCTGTTCTATGATGGCATCCCGCATGTGTTTAAAGGAGCCCTCTTCCTCGAACATCATGTGGGCTCTTCCGTGATCCAGGCGGTCATCAGGGTTGTCTTCATAGAAAGGGGCATCAGGGACTTCGGGACCGCTTAGCCCCACCTGCCTTGCAGCAAGCAGACCTCCCGGCATGTCCCAGTTGCCCAGCAGGGCATTGACGATGGCCATGGATCTGCGGATCTGCGTGGAGTTGACATAGTCGGAGGTGCGTCGGCCCGGATAGACGATGGCAGCAGGTGCGGCAGCGGCCAATTCCCGAGCGATCCGCCGTATATCCTTTTCCAGGATGCCGCATTCCCGCGCCGCCCATTCAGGCGTGTATAGTTTGATGTGTTCGGTGAGCTGTTCCATGCCGAACAGCTTTTTGGACGCATAGGAATTATCGTACAGTTTTTCCGAAATGATGACGTGGGTAAGGGCCAAAAAGAAGGCCATGTCCGTACCGGGCTTGATGGGGTACCACTCATGGGCAAGCCCGGCCGTTTTTGTAAAGCGGGGATCGAGGACCACCAGCTTGCAGCCGTTTTTCTTTGCGGTCATCAAGTCAATGCTGTCCGGGGTGATCAGGGCCTCGAATCGATTGGCGCCTGCCATAATGATGTATTTTGAGTTGAGCACATCAGAGAAGGGGACCTCTCCGAAGGTGTCCAGATAGGCACGATTTCTACTGAGCAGACAGGACGATTCATGGCTGGTCACATTGTATGAACCGAACACTTCCGCAAACCAGTGCAAAAAAGTCGACTGCATGTCGGAGCCCGGTGTGAACAGGACGCCGCAACGCGTGTATTTCTCAGCTATGGCTTGAAGTTGCTCTGCAGCGTGATCCAGCGCCTGATCCCAGGTCAAGCGCTGCCACTTGCCTTCCCCTCGGGCCCCCTTTCGGAGAAGGGGGTATTTTAGTCGATCCGGATCGTACAACTGATTAATCCCGGCGTTTCCCCTGGCACACAGCATGCCCCGTGATTTTAGAAACTTTGGGTTGGGGTCCAGTTTTGTGACAACCCCGCTCTCCACCCTAGCAATAAGGCCGCACTTATTGAGGCACATGTCGCACACCGAGAAGTGGTGTTCAGCCTTGGTCTGGCTCGGCTCACTGCCGGCCGGAACCAGGGCGTTCAAAACCGGCGTCCGGCCTCCTGCCACCGTGGCCGCGGCTGCTGCGCCGGACCACTTTAGAAAACTACGTCGGGTTATGGGCCCGTTGAGACTCGCTGACATTCTGTTACTCCTTTGTAGTTGCTAACCAGCGCCTAAATCGCTCTGCCGTGCTCTCCGCCTCGAGTCCTGTTGAGGTGGGATTGGCGTTAATCAGCTTGGATAGCCCCCTAGGATCTTGAGCTGTGCAGACGACTAAGCTTTTACATTATTTGCATTTTAAGGGAGAGGGCGAGTCGAAAGCGTGATCATACATATAGGTAAAGATGTCGAGGAGATCCTTCTCGGAACGCTTTTCCCATTCAGTGACACAATCCAGACCCTTGTATTGGTCTTGAGCGAAGATTTTCTCCCAATCCGACTGGGTCTTGCTGATGGGGCTTAGTTCTTTAGCTGAGCTTCCTTCCTGGTGACAGGATCGGCAACTTTTTCGAAAGAGGTACTTCCCTTTGCGGCCATTGCCTTTATCAGTTGCCATACTTACAGTGACAAAACTCAGGGCCAACACGATGGCCAACGCTGTCAAAAGGTATTTTTTTGCCATTCTATTTGTTCTCCTTTTCATTATGGTGTTTAGTCATTTTTGCTACGCGATTGGAGTTTGTGAAAAAAGGCTCATTGCGTTGCCAAAGAGGAAGCTGCAATCGCTATGCCATGAGGACTCAGACCTTATTTTAGTATAACAATTTGAAATCAGAGCGTTTTTATGGACTGCATAAAATTCAAAGGGGTTTTCTATATGATAAAATTGTAACCAACTGAAAATACTTGTTAAAAATCCTTTACCCAAGGTTTCAAGGCGGAATGGCTTTGAAATATGATCAACATATGATAAAATTAATCACATCATGTGCTAAAAAGGAGTACATCATCTGATGAAAGAGAATATGTTGGGTGATTATTGGGAAGACATTCTTGACAATGTCAGAGATGGGATTATTGTGGTGAGCCCCGAGGGCCGCATCATGCTCGTAAACGAGGCCATGGAGAACCTCACGGGATATGACAGAGATCGGCTGGTGGATTGTCCTTGCACCGTTTTGAAATGTGATGCCTGCGAACTTGTCATGCAGCAAGGCGGCGACAAATGGTGCACCCTTTTTGTCAGAGAAAATGTCAAAAACAGGCGTTGTCTTTTCATGCGCAAAGACGGTTCTTTTGTTAGCGCAATAAAGAATGCTTCAGTGATTAAAGATGCTGCAGGAAATCCCGTTGCGGCGGTTGAAACATTCGACGACATTTCCAAGGTGGATAAGCTGGATAAGAAAATAGAGTTGTTGTCAAAGCAGTTGGGTGCGGATACGGCTTTTCACGGCATTGTGGGAAAGAGCCCAATCATGCAAAAGGTCTTCCAGATCATTGAAAGGGCCGCGCTGAGCGATGCACCGGTGATCATCTATGGGGAAAGCGGAACAGGCAAGGAGCTTGTTGCCCAGGCGATTCATGAGCTTGGCAGACGGCGGGAAGGTCCCTTTATTCAGTTCAATTGTGCAGCCCTTAATCAATCACTCCTTGAAAGCGAGCTGTTCGGTCACGTGAGAGGCGCCTTTACCGGGGCCTACCGGCACAGGATGGGGAGATTCGAGGCGGCCCAAGGGGGAGACATCTTCCTCGACGAAATGGGTGATGTACCCCTGCCCACCCAGGCCAAGTTGCTGCGAGTCCTGGAAACCAAACATTTCGAGCGCGTCGGCGATCATACGCCTGTTAGCGTAGATGCACGCGTCATTTCAGCAACGAACAGGGATCTCTCAAAATTGGTGTCAGAGGGTAATTTTCGAAAGGATCTGTTCTTCCGTATCAACGTTATTCCCATCCATCTTCCGCCCTTGAGAAAAAGGAGAGAGGATATTCCCCTCCTGGTCGATTTCTTCCTTTATCGGCTCAGAAAAAAAAGTGCGAGAAACATAAGCGGTGTGAGTCCTGATGTCATGGAATATTTTATGAGCGCCCATTGGCCCGGGAATGTCAGGGAACTCAAGAGCGCACTGGAGTATGCCTTTATTATCGCCGATGAAGGCCTGATCGAATCTCGCCATCTGCCAGCCAATCTGGCCCTCGGTGAGGCGGAAGCCGATAAGGAAGAATTAAGGGTCATTGCCGCTTCCGGTACGGGTGCACTTAACGAGAAGGCTGCCCTTGTAGAGGCCTTGCGCCTCGCCGGCGGACGAAAAACCGAGGCGGCGAAAATTCTAGGTGTCCATCGAATGACGGTGTGGAACCGGATGAAAAAGTATGGGATTGAGTTGGAGAATCTGATTAAGGCCTGAGCGGAATTTTCCGCCCTCCCCTTGACCTGATTCTTTATGAATAGCCCCAGTCCCTTTTAGATAAAGGACCGGGGCATCCCTTTGAAAAATCCACAAAAACGGATCCAGTGTGGAGGGATTAAAGGTTACTTGGGCACTACCATCTTATAGGATCCATCCTTCTTGTAGGTGATCTCGGCCTCCACATAAAACACGTCTTTTATTTCCGGCCTCAGGTCCTTGACCATATAATAGGCCTCGCCGCTTCTGGCGCCTGTGTTACAGATAAAGACAACGGGCTTATTAGAAGGCAGAGATTTCATCTCTTTTTCGAGGTTATCTGTGGGAATGTTGACCGCAGTCTTCATGGTGCCGGCCTTATATTCATCGGGATCACGCACATCCACCAGGACAATGCTCTGGGGATTTTTCTTCAATATCCTTTCAAAGGCGGCAATGTCGATGCTACCCTCTTCTTTTCCTGCCTTAATCTGGGTCGCTGCTTTTGTGGCTGTGCCTGCACCCGCCACCTTTTTCCATGCCGGATAACCTGCCGCAAAGACCTTCACGTTGCTATAGCCGAGCTTTTCCGCCTTCCTGGCGGATTTGTGGCTCAGCTTTCATGTGTAACCGCCGCAGTAAAAGACAAGCGTTTTATTCTTGTCCGAAGGGAGTTTATCGGTCATCTTGGCAAACTGGCTATCCGGAATGCTGATGGCCGTGGGGATATGACCCTTATCGTATTTCTTCCGCTTCGGCCTGGAATCCACCAGCACCATCTCGGCATTGCCGTCAATCTGCTTTTTCAACCAGCCTACCGAGACCGTCGGGTAGTTGCCCTTGGCCTTCATCCAGCCGGGGAAACCATCTGAAAAGACCTTGGCATTTCTATAGCCGAGCTTTTCCGCCTTCCTGGCGGATTTATGACTCAGCTTTCATGTGGGGCCCCCGCAATAGAAGATCAAAAGGGCATTCTTGTCCTTGGGCAGGCGGTCCGTCATCTTGGCAAACTGGCTGTCCGGGATGCTGACCGCATTGGGAATGTGGCCCTTGTCATATTTGGGACGCGTTGGCCTCGAATCAATGATCAGGGCGTTTTCCGGCTTGGGGAGTTTCGCATAGGGTTTGACAAAATCAACGCCAACAATGCTGTGAAACTTCCAATCCGCCTTTGCCTCCGCCTTGCTCGGCGCCACGGCCTGTTGAGTCGATACACAGCCGAGACTCAGGGTCATGGCCAGGCCCATGGCAGCCACGAGCCAAAAACCCTTCCTAAATTTGTTCATGTCTTGCCTCCTTTGTTTGACGGTTTTGGGCTTTTAGCCCTATAGCAATCTCCAATTTTCGATTGGGTGGTTCATCCCTTAATAGCCAAGGGTCTAGTGCCGATTGTCAGCTTTTCCAGAAATCCGGCGACATGTGGACGCCCCCCGGCAGGGTAGGCGCCTTTGGCCAATCCAGGAGACTGGTTCCTTTAATGTAATAGATGCTGGGCTGGGTATTGATCAACGGGTTGATCACCCGAACCAGCCTCTCCCTCTTTAGTATCTGGCTCACCTTGCTCGAAGGATCCCTAAGATCACCAAAGATTCGGGCCTTGGTGGGACAGGTCTCCACACAGGCCGGTTCCTCACCACGCTCTAAGCGATGCCGGCAGAAATCACATTTGTCGGCGATATGCTGAACCGGCTCGCGATAACGGGCCCCATAGGGGCAGGCGGTCACACAGTTCCCGCAGCCAATACACTTTTCAGGATCTATGGCCACAATGCCGTTTTTCTGTTTGTAGGTCGCCGCCACCGGGCACGCCGCCACGCAGGAGGGTGCATCGCATTGCATGCATTGGCCGGGTTGATATTGTGTCCTCTTTCCATTGAGACCTCCCGTATGCTTGACCCAGTTCCTCCACAAACCCTTGGGCACTTCATTCTCGACCTTGCAGGCGATCATGCAGGCTTTGCAATCCATGCATTTGAGTGCATTGATCACGATGGCATATTTTTTAGGTCTGTTGTTTTTCATGTTTGGAGTCCTCTCATATTAGATCCCGGCTAAAACCTGAGGGAAAAACTCAGCGCGACCCTTGACCTCGCGGCTATCATCCATGGGCTGTGAGCTTTTTGACGGTAACTATGGTCTCGTGCATGGCCATGTTTCCTGAAATTTCATCAGCAAAATCCTCGAGAATTTCCGCAATGCACGCCCCTTTGCCGAAAATATTGGAAAGCCCCTTTGACAGTACCCCATACCCTGTATCCATATAAACCGTGTCCGGTCTGGTCTCCTCAGTGACTCGAGCCTTTAGATGTTCTATGCCCGCCGAACTGGCCACTTGAACCCTATCCCCATGCCTGATCCCAAGCCTTCCTGCCGGCTTGGGATGTATCCACAGGGTATTCTCCTGTTCCAGTTCATATAGGAGGGCGTTATTGGTGCTCGAACTCTGGGAAATATAGGCATTTCGCCCAACCACGATCCTGAAATGATTTTCAGGCACTGTCCTGGGTGACCTATAATTGGGCATAGGATCTATGCCCCTTTCTGTATATCGCTGGTTGTAGAGTTCAATTTTCTTGGAACGGGTCTTGAACGGCTTTCCTTCATGAATGCCAGAGGTTGGGCTAATTTCGTTGTAGACCCCGTCATTCTTCAATGCCTCCGCCACATTGGGAAGTTTTGCCAGCTGCGCCTTTCTGAAATCTTCAATGGTAAAATTAAAGTGTTCGCCAAGGTCCAGGCGCCTGGACAGTTCTTTTACAATCCTAAAGACCGGCCTTGATTCAAATAGGGGAGGCACAATAGGATTCCGGGTAACGACTCCAGAACATGCCGATGATCCTTGAAAGGCCGAGATAGGGTCTTCCCTTTCAAGATAGCTGGGGGCGGGCAATACAAGATCAGCCATCCAGGCCGTATCACTCATGGTGATATCTACAGTCAGCATAAAGTCCAGTTTGTGGATCATCTCGATGGTCTTTTGTCGATTGGCGCCCGTCTGTATGGGGTTTGTCTTATAGGTGACCCAGCCTTTGACGGGATATGGTTTGCCTTCAATGACCGCATCCCTGGTGTGCTTAAAAGAACCCTCCTCATCAAACATCATGAGAGCCCTTCCGGCGTCCACCCTGTCTTCCGGATTATCCTCGTAAAAGGGCGCATCATAGGGGATCGTACCGGTCTTAATTTTTTTTGGGGAGATGAGTCCTCCGGGCCTGTCCCAGTTACCCAACAGGACGTTAACAATGGCATAGGACCGGCGGATTTGGGTGGAATCTTCATAGTCGGAGCTTCTTCGTCCCGGGTAGACCATGGCGGCCGGGGCGGCTGCGGCCATCTCTCTGGCGATGCGCCGGATATCCTTTGCCGGAATTTCACACTCTTTTTCCGCCCATTCCGGGGTATAGGGTTTGACGTGTTCAGTGAGCGGCTCAATGCCGTGGGTCTTTTCGGCAACGAAACGCTTATCGTAGCGTTTTTCAGCAATGAGAACATGAGCCAGGGCCAAAAAAAAGGCCATATCGGTTCCCGGTCTGATAGGGTGCCATTCGCCGGCCAGGGCGGCTGTCTTGGTAAAACGAGGATCCAAAACCACCAATCGGCATCCGCTGTGAATGGCGGTCATCAAGTCAATACTGTCAGGTGTAACCAGAGCCTCGAATCGGTTGGCGCCGGGCATCACGATGTACTTGCAGTTAATCACGTCGGGAATGGGAACGACCCCGTAGGTATCCAGAAACGCCCGGTTTCGGCTCAGAAGGCAATTGGATTCGTGTGAGATGACGTTATAGGAACCATAGACCTCCGCAAATCTGTGCATAAATGTGGACTGGATATCTGTCCCGATCATGAATAGGGTTCCACATCGGGTGTATTTTTCACCAATCCTTTTCAACTGGTGGGCCGCATAATCCAGGGCCTGATCCCAGCTGAGACGCTTCCACTTCCCCTCACCCCTCCTTCCTGTCCTGAGGAGGGGGTACTTTAGCCTGTCAGGATCATAAAGCTGTTTGATCCCCGCATTGCCCCTGGCACACAACATGCCGCGAGACTTGATATATTTGGGATTGGGGCCCAGCTTTTTCACAACCCCATTTTCTACCCTGGCGATGAGACCGCACTTGTTAAAGCACATGTCGCAGGCAGAGAAGACCTCCCGGATCTGCCCCATTTGTTCGGTTTCTTTATTAGGAACCAGGGCGTGTAAGATCCGTTTGCGACCTCCAAGGCTTGCGACCGCTGCAGCACCCCCGACAAGCTTCATAAAACGCCGGCGGGTTATTGAGCTCTCCAGGTTATTGGTCATACTTCGTTCTCCATTCCCGTTTCGGGCATTGATCATTGACATTTCGCGGGAGAAGGGGAATCAAATGCATGCCCGTGAAGATAGGCAAACATATCCTCCAGATCCTTTTCCGACAGTTTTGCCCACACGTCCCTGCAGGCCAGTTTGTCACAACCTTCAAAAACCTTTTTCCACTGGGCCTGGGTCTTGCTGATTGGACTCAATTCATTCGCGCCCTTCCCCTCTTGATGGCAGGTTCGGCAATTTTTGCGAAAAAGATATTTTCCCTTTCGGGCATTCCCCTTGCCGGCACCCGTGACGACACCCGCGAAACTCAGCACGAAAAACATGATAAGCAAAATAGAAAGCATCCTTTGATTCATTTTCGTTCCTCCTTCTTCTGAGGCTTTTCGTGTTCGATAACGATTACCGCCTAACTTCTCTATTTATTGCTTTGCGACTGTTGTGGGATCTCCCTTTCCGAAGGGAAGCACGGTGAACCTTCCACCCGCCTCGATGGGATCCCCCCTATAGCCTAGGGCTTTAAAATCGATGTAATCGGTCTGGCCTATCAGGTGAGACACATCTCGACCCTTCTCGGCCAAGAACCGAAAATCCACTCCCTTTTTGCTCAGGGCCTTAAAATCAACGTCAGAACTTTGCTGGTGGCATTTTCCGCAATAGGGCGCCCTGTTCAGTGCCGGATGACACTGGGCGCATGACAGCGCACGCTCTTTGGGAAGTACCTCATGGGTGAGGCCCCAGTACATCAACGTTTCCACAAACTCGTATTTCCCGCTGTATTTGAGCCCTGCTTGCTTCATACCCTCTTTCGCCGCCTTGTCCCAATCCCAATGTTTCCAATAACCTTTCCAGAGCTTGGGGGCGATCAGGTATTTATAGACGGAATCGCTGATCTGTTTGCCGCGATGAATCTTAAAAGGATATATCCTAGAGGCCGAGTCATCGATGGCGCCAGAAGGCATGGTCAATTCGGTAGGTCCATCTCCTTTGATAGGATCACCAAGGATATGCCGCTTTACAGTGCCGTTGTACCAATGGTAGGTAGGTTTTGCCGCCTCCTTCCATTTAAAACTCCCCTTCTTTTTTATATAGGTCGGCATGCCGTATTTGTCCTTGGATTCTTTGATGTCTTGCCCGGCGGTGGACCAATCCCAGTAAATCTTCGTTGGCTTGCATTTGGCGTAGATCGGGATGTGACACGTCTGGCAGGCCACATGCTGAGTGTGTCTGTCCAAGTGGTGAACCAGAAGATTGTCTCCCCCAATATGAGGTTTATCCGTATGACAATACTCGCAGGAAAGATCCCCTTCAACGGCAGGCACGGATACGCTGCGACCGGAGATCATGTGGTTACGGGTTTTGTGGCAATCCTGACACCTAAAATTCATCCCTTTTCCATCCACGCCCATATGGACATCACAGTCGCCCGTGGGTTCCTGAAGGATGGTGCTCATGTCCCCATGTTTGATCGCATCACCGCCACCTCCCAAGAAATGGCAATTCATGCCGCAGGTGGACCTGCTGGGCCTGCCCACGTTCCGGGCGACCCTGACCAGATCCACGCTCTTTTCAGGGAAGCCCGCCCCAGGGGGCGCCTTCTTATAGGTGCCCGTGCTGTCGTGGCATACCAGGCAGTCGATTCTCGTCATGTCCTTAAAATCAAAATTCTTGTCTTCCCATCCGTAGCCAATGTGGCAACTGGTACACCGAGGCCAATTGCCATTCACATTGATACAGAAATTGTTGATCGTGTTGTGATGTTTGCCCAGATCGATGCGGTTTTCGTGTCCGACGGTATAGGGTGAAGGGCCTCGCCAGGTCCAGTGGGATGTTTTGAGGATGGCTTTTCCCTCCCTTTCATGACAGGAAAGACAGTTTTTTGTCACTGTTACGGGATCAACATCTCCTTCAAGCTTTACCAGGTCCCTGTGATCGGGAACTTTCGTCGCATGGCAAGCGAGGCAGTCGGTGGGAGCCCGAGTATCCAGGGTGCGGGCAACGGGCCCACGAACCATGGCACTATAGATGGCCGGCCCTCGGACATGGGGTACCTGTTCCGATTCCCTGTGGCATTCGACGCAGAGTTGGTGATAGGCCCCTTTGAGACCGGGGGTGTGAAGTTGTTTGGGATTAAAAGGGTGGTCGTGGCAAGCGGAACAGCCTTGGGGAATTGATTTCATTTCGCGCAGCTTGTTCATGGTTACGGGCTCGCCATATTTGTCTCCCTCTTCCCTTGTTTGCCGGTGGTGACATATGGTGCAGTCTTGGAGCACGTTGGCGTGCTTACTGTGCATGAAGCGAACAGGCTCGTAAAGGTCGCTATATTTTCTGATAACGGGGCTTTTCAGGATTTTCACCTTGGGAGCATCGTCAATGGAAGGAACGACCTCCATCAGGGCGGGCAGGGACCTTTTTGCCGCCTTTGAAGTTTCCATTCCTTTTGCCGGGCTATGGGACAAGAGGATCACGGACAGGATCAAAAAGATAGAAACCATGGGGGCCATCTGCTTTGGCCGGGCCCCGAGCACGGGAAAGATGAAAACAAAAATCCTGTATAAAAGCATGAGACCCGCGATAAGGCCTGCGGTTATAAAAACTTCACCTAAGGCCGGGAAGTAGGATTTGATGATGTAGGGGGGGGTATAGCTGACGATAAAGACGTTGATTCTATTGAGCAGGATACCCAGTACAAAGAGCGTCGATGCAAAGAACAGCCACCCCGGGGATCGCCTCACTCTCCTGAACAGAAGCAGTACAAAGGGGAGCAAGACACCGAAAAGGACTTCCACGATAAAAGCGTTGGTCTGGACGGTGCCATCCAATAGATAAACATAGGTGTCGCGAAGGACCATGTCCCCTAACTTAAACGCCAAATAAATACCCATTAAAACGGGCATATATTTGGCAAGCGGCGTGAGCACCTCCATCTCCGGCCTGCGATTGAAGGATTTGGACACTATGATGGACTCAAAAATCACCATGGGGTATCCGCCGGCCAAGGCCGAAAGAAGGAAGAGGAGCGGCAGAACGGGTGTATACCACAAAGGATGGACCTTATAGGGTGCAACCAGCATGAGGGTGCCGAGCCCGGACTGGTGCATACATGAAAGCACGATGCCGGCAATGATAAACAGGAACATGACTTTGCCGAGGGTCCTGTCCGTGATGTCCAGAATTGTTTCTGTTATTCTATCGAGTCGAGAGAGGGCGCCCGGAAGATTCACCTTGCCCCTAAAACGCTCCACTACGATGGGGATGAATTCGATGTACAGGACGTTTGAATAGATCATCACACACACGGCCACTTCAAAAAGGACCGAATTGCCGTTCCAATTGAACATGGGACTGTAGATGTTCCAATATCTCCCGACGTCCACCAGCAGTCCCAGAACCACAAAGGTATATCCCAACATGGCGGTGAGTAGGGCCGGACGGATCACGGCGTGATATTCGTGTCTGTTAAACACGTAGGCGATGGCGCCCGTGGTAAATCCACCGGCCGCCAGGGCCACGCCCGAGGCCACATCCACCCCGATCCAGAGACCCCAGGGATATTGATTGTTAAGGTTGGAAACAGCGCCAATGCCCAGGAGAAATCGGGCGGCGGCAAAGGCAAGCCCCACGCCCATAAAACCCAGCATCACCATCACGCCGGGGGTCAGGAATTTTTCCTCAACAGGGGCGGCATCTTCGTGGAAATTCATGGATTGTCTCCTTTCTGTGAGGGATCCCCAGCGTTATTATTGTTTTTCTTCCTATAGAAGCCCGTGGCCCACATAATGCCTCCCAGTACGATGTACAGGCCAATGGGCGCAGCCATATACTGGAAAATGCCGTGCTGGATAGCCTCGGTCAGTCTTGGTGGGGCCTTGGCGCCGAGTTTTGGAAAACCGATGCTCTCAAAGGGCTCTGAGGCCAGGTACAACCAGGACGTGCCTCCCACCTCTTTTTCACCATAGATGTCATTCACATACTTGCCCGGATTTTTCTTCATCTTCCAGCGCGCCAACCTCAGGAGGTCTTCCCTTTTCCCAAAGGTCATAGCTTCCATGGGGCAGACCTGTGCGCAGGCAGGCAATCCACTATTCTTCACGTACTCAAAGCAAAAGGTGCACTTTCTCACCTGTGGGGTGAGGGCATTGTGGTATTCATAGGCCGGGATTTGAAAGGGACAGGCAACCATGCAATAACGGCATCCGATACACTTACCTGCATCATAGACTACTGCGCCGTTAGGCTGTTTTGTCAGTGCGCCCACAATACAGGCGGAAACACAGGAAGGATCGTTGCAATGCATGCATTGCGATTTCACAAACGTGGGTCGAGTCCGCCACGTCAGGGTGCCAATGTGTTTTGGATAGTACTTGTTGACTACCGTGTAAGAGGTTTCGTCAGGGCGCCTCGGGCTCTCCAGGACAGTTATCTCATCAAAGGACTCCTTAGGCTTGGGAAGCTCGTGCCTTTCATTGCACGCCTGTTCACATTTGCGGCAGCCAACGCAAAGAGTCGTATCCACTAAACATCCATAAGTGCCTTTGGATAAATCGAGACCTTCGGCAGCGTGAGAAATCCCATCTCCTATCATAAAGGGTGAGGCGACAAGGGATCCCGACAGTTTAAGAAAGAGTCTTCTATTCATTTCCATGGCAATTTCCTCATGGTCCTTAGACAGTGTGCGGTAAACAGTGTAGGGCGATCATGTCTTCCGGATGTGAATGCGATAGTAATCCTTTTCCGTTTCCAGTTTTAAGAGCTGATATTGAGAACGCTCTACAATCTTAATAAGGTCTTCAACGACCTCCGGATCTTGCACCAAAACCTCCAACACATGCCCCGGATCCAAACAGTCCAATGCGTTTTTGCATTTAAGCAAACACACCGGCGATACAACGCCAAGGAGGTCTATCTCTGATTTTGAGGACATGTATGTCTCCGGGGATAGTGCCACATGTTCGCCAGTGCAATCACCGTGCCTTAAAGAAAATGGCTATCCATTGGAATAGAAATCGTTGATATTATTGATAAAAAGTAAAAAAGCGTTTCTTCATTGCATAGACGGGGTGTTTAATGTTATTTAAACAGGTGATTAAACAATGTTGAGATAGCCATGAAAGAACAGGAAATTAACCGGTATTGGAAAAAGATGATCAATACCATGAATGATGGGTTGATCTTGGTGGGGCCCGACGGCACCATCCTGATGGTCAATAAGGCCTTTGAGCATCTCACCGGGTATGAGGCAAAGGAAGTCATCGGAGAACCTTGCACACTGCTCGATTGCGACGCCTGTGAAAGGGAGCTGAAGAAGGAAGACAGTAAATGGTGTTCCCTCTTTGATCGAGGGAAAGGGGAGATGAAACGTTGCCGCTGTCTTGTGATGAAAAAGGACGGAACCTACCTGCCGACCCTAAAGAACGCCTCGCTCTTAAAGGATGATCAGGGAATTCTACTCGGCGCCGTTGAGACGATCACCGACATTTCCGAATTGGAGCGGTTGGATCAGGAGGTAGATAAACTATCCAGGCAGTTGGACAGGAACGACGGCTTTCAAGGAATTGTTGGAAAGTCTCCGGTCATGCAAAAGGTTTTTCAGGTCATTGAAAAGGCCGCAAAAAGTGATGCGCCCGTCATTATTTATGGGGAAAGTGGCACGGGCAAAGAACTTGTGGCTCGGGCGGTTCACCGATTGGGTAGAAGAAGAGAAGGGCCGTTTGTCCAGCTCAATTGTGCGGCACTGAATGAGGCATTGCTGGAAAGTGAATTGTTCGGCCATATTAAGGGCGCTTTTACCGGGGCGGTGCGCCATCGGCTGGGGCGATTTGAGGCTGCTGACAGAGGGGATATCTTCCTGGATGAAATCGGTGATATTCCTTTGTCTATCCAGATCAAACTCCTCAGAGTCCTGGAGACCAAAGAATTTGAACGAGTCGGGGAAAACCGGCCCATCTCTGTTGATGTTCGAATTATCACAGCGACCAACAAGAACCTTTTGGAATTGATCGCAGATAAGAAGTTTCGGGAGGATTTTTTCTTCCGGATTAACGTAATTCCAGTATATATTCCCCCATTGCGTGAGAGGTCGGAGGATATTCCGCTTCTTGTCAACACCTTTGTGCAACGCCTACGGAGAAGGACCAGGAAAAGGATAACCGGCCTGACACAGACAGCCATGGAGCATTGCATGCGTTATCACTGGCCAGGCAACGTGAGGGAATTGAAGAGTGCCCTTGAGTACGCCTTTGTGATTGCCGAAGAAGGATTAATAGATACCGACCAACTGCCCCCTCAAATAATCCGAGGCAAATCCGCCCCGAACGGGGAGGCATTAATGCCGAGCGGCAGAGACCAAATTGAAAAGGCCGAACTTATTGAGGCCTTGCGCCAATGTAGTGGCAATCAGAGCGAAACCGCTCGACTTCTTGGTCTTTGCCGCACCACTGTTTGGAACCGAATGAAGAAACACCAAATTGACCTAAGAAAAATTGCCGTCTCATAATAGGCGAAGATTCTTAGGACCAAAATGCTGAGATAATCCCTCAATACTTCCGGAATACCATATCCTACCTTTACTTTCATATTATCCCGGCAACCTTATTTGACCCGGATATAATATCGACCAAAACCATCATCTTCGGTATCGCCAAGATATTCGTGACCATTGGATCTTGCAAAGGCAGGGAGATCATTCTTGGTGCCTCCGTCTGTGCTTAATACCTCAAGAATCTGTCCCGGCTCCATCTTATTTATAGCCTTCCTTGTTTTGAGGAGCGGCATTGGACATACCAACCCACGCGCATCTAAAGTGTCATCCGGTTTGATTTGATCTGTCATTTCATGAACCTCCTTAGGAAAATGAACTTGTGTCAATTTGCATCTTACCAGCATGGTAATGGGGGCAAGCGGTTTGAACAGTTTGGAGAAACCTTAACTATTTGCATTGAGATTCGCAAATCTTTTTTCTCGCGCCATACTCAGAATTTATTATGGCGATAAAAGGCCATCGTTTACCCCGGGAGCGTTCACGAATACTCAACCACATTTATCCTTTTGGATAAATGCCTTGATCTTTTGTATACATGCCGGCCTCACCCCCCCAAAAGCCTCACAAGAATATTTTATGTATTTTCAACAGGTTAACCGAAAACCTTCTTCGGCATAGGACTTGCTCTATAATTAAGGCAAGCAGGTAAGTACCGGGACCCAATTAACATCCTGAGCCGGCCTCCTTATGAGGCCATGTTAAAAGGATGGGGGTGATTGGCATGAAAAAGAGAATAATAGGAATCATAATAGCTTTTGTTTTGTTCGTTCTCATCCCATCGCCACTCACAGCAGACATCGACAAATACGAATTCAGAGTCATCAAAATTGCCTTTGCGAACGGATGCATCCGTGCCCTCAAAGCAGATCTGGAAACCATAAGATCACTCAAGGAAAACGATGGGGATCTGAGGAAGTACGTTGAGCGCGAAGTGAACAAGTACATGCAGGAGGTTGCTCAGTTGACCCTCATGGCCAAGGAACGGGAAAAGAGCACAAAAGAAGGTGAAAGCTCCAAATCAAACCTCTGGAAATAAGTCGCATATTGAATTTGAGAATTCATCCCGATAAATTCTGATCTTCTAAATCTTCAATATTCAATCTTCAATAATCAATTCTTCCCCTATCCTTCGGACTTCTGCATTCCGCCTTCCCTAATTCGCTCCATCATCCTTAGCCACGCCTCCATATTATATTCCGCGATTTGACCTCTTCGGTGTTGATAAAAGGGAAGATCCAGATGACTCACATGGAACGTGTATTCATTGACTGATATCTCATTTTGCCAATAGCCCGCAACCCTGCCAAGAGCCGATCCGCCTATAAAGAAAAAGGCGATAAGCAACACATAGGCTAAAGGTTTCACAAGGAATCGGTTGTAAAACACGGACAAGTACAACGTCCTCTCTTCCGGGCAGACACTCACGCACTTCAGGCAGGCATGACATTCATCCGACAGGACGGTTTTTGTGGAATGGACCTGGATATCCACAGGGCACACCCTTGTGCACTTCCGGCATTGGGTGCAGGTTTCGACGTGGCGGTGCACCTTAAGGAGGCTCAAAAAGCTCAATACCCCAAGCAATGCACCGTAGGGGCAGAGGTAACGACACCAGAAATTTCGAAGAACGATGGAGAGCCCAAACAGGATAAGGAGAGTCCAAAAGGCAAAGGCCGATATATTGGTGAAAAAGTGGAGCATCTTTATGTCGGCCACCATGTTGTAGGGGCTGTATATGAAGTATTCTAAACTGAAGGAATCCATTTTCACCCCAATGACCCAAAGGAAATAAAATAACAGGAGATATTTCAAACTCCGGAGAGGATAGTCCAGCCATCGGGGCACTTTCAGATCTTTTCTAAATATTATCCGATGAATCCGGTTGAGATATTCGGTGAGCAATCCGAAGGGACAGACCCAGGAGCAGAATCCCCGCTTCAGAAAAATGGCCGTGCCCAGTATAATGATAAAGATGATGAGCCCCGAAGGATGGATGCGATTAAAGACACCTGAAACGAGCCAAAACTTCAGGCTGATCAATGAGCTGATGGGCAAGAAGGATTCAATGCCGGGTGGCCTGGAAACGGTCAAGGGTAAACTCGACTCGAGTTGTTTCACGAAGATGGCAAATTTTGCCCCTATCAGAATGATCGTCATCAGAAAACCATACTGGATTACCTTACGATAGAACTGGGTGTTGTTTTTGATCAGATCTTTGATGAAGTCTCTTTTTCTTTCCACGAGTCCTTCCGGAATTATTCACTTTTTTTATGAATAAACGTAGCAGGCGCCCTTGCATATTTCTTTGACCTAGGTCAAAGGCATGGTCTAATGCCTGATTTGTTCTTGACGTGAACCTCGCTTTAGACGATGCTACTTAAACAGCCTGCTAGAAAGAGTCTTCAAATGCATTTGTACTATCACGTTTGCATGTGAAATGAGTGACAGCAAATTTTTTATCTTTGTAAACCAGTTAAAGAAAAGCAGGGATGTCATTGGAGATATTTGACCTCAGTGGAAAGGTGGCCATGGTGACGGGCAGCACCCGTGGCCTGGGGGAAGTTGCGGCAGGCGCCTTGGCCAAGGCCGGTGCCGATGTTGCGATTTGCGGACGGAGCAAGGATGACCTGGAGAGGGTATCCGGAAACATTAAGGATCTTGGCCGCAATGCCGCTGGTTTCTTTCTGGACGTGAGCATCAAGGAAAGTGTTCAAAAAGGGGTCGACCAAATCCTCGACCATTTCAACAGAATCGACATTCTGGTCAATAATGCCGGGGTCAACCATCGGGTGCCGGTCCTCGAGTTCTCCGAGGAGGACTGGGATCGAATCATCAACACCAACCTAAAAGGATATTTCCTTGTCGCACAAGCCGTGGTTCCCCAGATGCTGGAAAGGGGTTACGGCAAGGTCATTAATATGAGTTCAATCATGGGGACCGTGGCTTTGCCAAACCTACTGGCCTATGCCTCATCCAAAGGCGGCGTTGATCAGATGACAAAGGTCATGGCCCTCGAATGGGCTCAAAAGGGTGTGTGCGTCAACGCCATTGGACCCACCTATTTTGAAACCGTGCTTGTGGCCCAGCTTCGTAACGATCCCGAACGATTCAACTTCATCAATGAACGCACGCCTATGGGGCGATGGGGATATCCCCATGAATTGGAAGGCATTGTTATCTTCCTCGCAGCCCCAGCCTCGGATTTCATCACCGGCCAAACCCTGTATATCGATGGCGGTTGGACCGCCTGGTAAAGGGTATTTCGTTCATCGGCGCATCGCGAAGCAAAAATCATGGCCAAGAGTAACAGGCTTTGAGTTTACGCCTCATTAGGGCGTCCGAGTTAAATACAAACTTTAGCAATAGCGGAGGTCGGATTCTTTTTTTCAAGCCCTATCTCAAAAAGAATTCCACCGAACTTTGCCGTTCCCGCAGATGGGAGGGTTCACGCCACAAAACCCCTAGCAGAATAGCTCTTTCCAATGAAATGACATGTTCTATTGAACCCTTCCATCTGTGGGAACCGCCCATGAATCCTATAGATAGGGCTTGAAAAAATGAACTCGACCGTAGCAATGAATATGATAAAGCACAGTCTCTGTTTTTTATTCCTTCAGAACGGAAGATTCCTGTAATGAATTAAAAGGGAGTAGTTTTGGAATCCATCTATGAAAAAAGGCCTTGGTTAAGGCATTACCCGGATTGGGCACCCCATGATCTCCGAATAACCCCGGACACCGCCATTGGGGACTTCATATCCTCCGCCGCCAAAAACCCCGATGCTCCGGCCGTTCATTTCTTTGATCATACCATCTCCTATGGCGAGATAGACCGTCTTTCGGATTCATTAGCAGCAGCCTTTGTCAACATGGGGCTCATGAAAGGGGATCGAATCGTCATTGATCTCCAGAATGTCCCCCAGTTCCCCATAGCCACCTATGCGACTTGGAAAATGGGCGCCATTGTTGTTCCCCTGAACCCCATGTACAAAGAAAAGGAGCTTATCTATTTTTGCGAGGACTCCAATGCCAGACTTTTTATTACACTAAATGAAATTGCTTGTGCCCTGGATTTGTCCATCTTTGAGGACACCTCTGTCGAACATATCATCACGACATCATCCCTGGATCTTTATCCCGACCATCTCGAAACCCCTGCCCTATTAAAGGACCTGGAGAGGCCCCATGTCGAAGGTACCCTCGACATGTTTGAGTTGTTGAAGCGCTTTGATAACAGGGCGGTTCATTACCCCATTATTTCGCCGGATGACGTGGCTTATTTGACCTACACCTCCGGAACGACCGGACCCCCCAAAGGCGCCATGAACACTCACGGAAATATCGCGTTCAATGCCCGTGTCTATAAAGCCATGCTCCAAATGGATGAGAGCGACATTATCCTGGGGGTGGCTCCCCTTTTTCATGTGACAGGCGAGGTGGCGCACCTGGCGATTGCGGCCCTTTTAGGAAGCCCGGTCATACTCTATTATCGCTTCGATGCCGGCGAATCCCTAAGACTCATAGAACAATGGAAGGCCACGATGACCGTTGCCTCTATAACGGTCTTCATCGCCTTGATGAACCATCCGGATATCACCAATCGGGATCTAACCAGTTTTGTGAAGGCCTATAGCGGGGGAGCCCCCGTGTCTGAGGCGATCGTGAGTCAATTTCAAGAAATGACCGGGCAATACATCTACAATGTCTATGGTATGACCGAGACGACCTCCCCTTCCCATTTGGTGCCCTGGCTAGAGCGCGCCCCGGTTGATCCCGAAACGGGCGCCCTGTCCGTGGGCCTGCCCATTCCCAATAGTGTTATCAAAATCGTTGATCTGAATGATGGGGCAAAGGACCTTTTCCCGGGCGATATAGGCGAGATCGTTGACTCCGGTCCTATGGTCGTCCCGGGTTACTGGCAGAAACCTGAGGAAACAAGCCATGCCATAAAAGATGGTTGGCTTTTTACCGGCGACGTAGGCAAGATGGATGAGGAGGGCTGGTTTTATGTAGTGGATCGCAAGAAGGATCTGATTGTGGCTTCCGGTTATAAGGTATGGCCCCGGGATGTCGAAGATGTGATCTATCAACATCCCGCTGTCAAAGAAACAGCCGTTGTGGGCGTCCCCGATGACTATCGAGGCGAAACCGTCAAAGCCTTTGTGGCCCTCAAAGAGGGCAAGGAGGATGCCGCTAAACCCGAAGACATTATCTCTTTCTGTAAGGATCGCATAGCCGCCTATAAATACCCAAGACAGGTGGAAATCGTCCCCGAAATCCCAAAGACCCTCACGGGCAAATTTCTACGCCGTTCCCTCCGTGAACCAACATAGAAGGATTAGGCATATAGAGAGGAAAATTTGGAACAGGATTCATGGAGCATCCTGTTAGCGAGGTCAATAGCGGAGGTCGGATTCTTATTTTCAAGTCCTATCTCAAGAAAAATTCCACCGATTTCTGCCGTTCCCGCAGGTGGGAGGGTTCACGCTTCAAAATCCCTTGCAGAATGTCCTTTTCCATGAAATGGAGGTTCTATTGAACCCTTCCATCTGCGGGAACCGCCACTGAATCCTATAGATAGGACTTGAAAATAAGAATCTGACCGTAGCTAAGGCCCTTTTTAGGCATAATCCCTGTCTCTTGCTCTCGGATGATAGGATCTTCAACATTACATTTTCAACCGGATAACTGAAAACGTACTGGAGAAAGGATAGAATCATGAATACACCGAAGGAACCTGGTATCACGCGACGCGATTTCATGAAAACGGCGGGTATTGCAGGCGCGGCCCTCACCGCCTCATCGGTCGTCCCTTCTTTGGCCCGTAAGGCCTTTGCTGCAAAGCGAGACTACGTGTTGATCGGTCACCCCAACCCGTCAACCGGACCACTCGCAGATTTCGGTGAGGCATCCCCCTGGGCCGATAATAAAGCCGTAGAGGCCATGAATAAACTCGGAGGCGTTTATATTGAAGAACTCGGCAAGAGTGTCCCTGTCAAGCTGAAGCTTATTGACACGGAAAGCAATCCTACAAAGGCGGCGGAACTCGCTTCAAAACTGATCATCAAAGACAAGGTCGATATGATGGTCGTCATGCACACGCCCGACACCGTCAATCCCGTGAGTTCTGTCTGTGAGAGATACGGCGTCCCTTGCGTGTCCCTGGATGCCCCTGTGGATGCATGGATGTCTGGCGGACCTTACAAGTGGTGCTTTCATGTCTTTTGGCGGGCCGACTCATTGATCGACCTCTATATCTCCATGTGGGATGAAGTCAGCCATAGGACAAACCGGGTGGTTGGTGGACTTTGGCCCAATGATGCGGACGGCTCTTTGTTTGCAGATCTGTTTGCCAAGAGATTGCCGGCCAGTGGATATAATGTCGTGGATCCGGGGCGATTTCCTTTTTTTACCAAGGACTTCAGCACCTTCATCAACAGGTTTAAAAAGGAGAAAGTGGATATCCTTATGCCTGTGATGATTCCCCCTGATTGGATCACGGTTTGGAGACAGTGCCATCAGCAGGGTTTCATTCCAAAAATTGCGACGGTCGCAAAGGCCCTGCTCTTCCCCTCTGCAGTCGGCGCCCTTGGAGGGAACCTGCCCAATGGGCTGACGGTGGAGATATGGTGGAGTCCCTATCATCCCTTTAAATCATCGTTAACCGGCCAGACCTGCAGAGAGCTTTGCGAAGCCTGGGAAAAGGAGAACGGCAAACAATGGAGCCAGCCTATGGGGTATAAATACGCCGGGTTTGAAATTGCCTATGATGCCCTTAAGCGGGCAAGAAGCTTCGATAAGGAAAAAATCAGAAAAGCCCTGGAGCAGACTGATCTCAACACGGTTGTGGGACCAGTGAAATTCAACAGCGATCACTACAGTGAGGTGTCTCTGGCAGGCGGGCAGTGGGTCAAGGGGAAGAAGTGGCCCTGGGAACTGGAAATCGTGCACAACAAAATGAGTCCCTTTATACCAAAAACGGCAAATATGATTTTCCCGCTTCCCAAATAGAGAAGAGTTCTTCCGCAATGACTAAAATGGCCTCATTACATACTCCTACACGCTTGGGATTTCTATCCTGATTTTGGAGCGATTCGGGATTTGAGATCCCACTGAGTTTCATTAGACTTTAGCTGTGTTTTGACCTGTTCAATCAGCTCCTTTCGATCAAGTTGATTATACCAGCGACCTCGTCTTATATATACATGGTCAACCAAATCCCCTCCCTTTGATTTTACCAGGTCTGAAAACTCATAGATATACTTGTCTTTAAAACGACTGTTGAAGGTATTAAACAGGACGATATTCTGACTTTGAAAGCTGTTTTTCGAAGCAAAAGTCCATAATGGCACAGCAGGACGATACCACCAAATGGGAGACCCCAAAAAAATAAAACGATAGCGATTCAAACCAATAGTGTCCGGATCGATTGTGGAGTCTCGCTTTTCGGTCCATGCATCGATGCCGGCACGGCTATTACCAATAAAATCGTTGGTGTATTCTTCGGCATCTATTTGAATCAGATCCGCCTGATAGCGGGATGCGATCAACCTAGCCATTGCCTCGGTATTTCCGCTGAAAGAATAATACAGTACTAAAATGTCATTTCCTGGCCTTTGAACGAACTGTTTCTTCCCTTGGGCGAATTGCCAGGGTTGATTTTGCTTGGCATACACGCTGGGAGCCAGCAAAGAACCAATCAGAAATTTGCAGAAAACCCTTCTGCTAATCAGCTTTGTTTTTCCCATGTCGTTCCTCCAGTTAAGAATCCTCGTTCAACAAATTTTCCCCGGTTATCAAGAGTCGTTTCCTATGCAGTTCGTCGAAGGGAAATCACTTCATAGCCGGTCTTCTCTTTTAGCGTTCCCATGATGCCTTTGGGCGCCATGAGTATGATCAAAATGGCGACAAGCCCCATGATAAGCAAACTCACATGCCCGTACTCTGCCAGCCATTGTGAAAGAATCACATAAATCAAAGTCCCCACAATCGGCCCCTCTATGGTCCCTATCCCGCCGATGATGACGATGAAGACGAATATGACTGTCCAATCAATGGAAAAGGCCTTGTAGGGTTGTATGTATATCTGAAAAATGTATAAAACCCCCGCCGTCAGACCGGTTACGAAAGCGGAAACCAGAAAACAGAAGAGCTTTATTCGAAACACCTTCACACCGACCGTCTCGGATACTTCTTCGTTATCCCTCATGGCCATTAGGCCCAACCCGATCCTGGAACGCAAAATGATATACATGAGTACCAGGGCACAAAGAGCCAAAATAAAAGATGCATAATACAGGGTTGTCATCGATGGCGGTTCGGATGGTTTGATGAATAGGCCTGAACCGTATTTCACATATTTCCAATTGCCGAACAAAAGCAACAGAATCTCTGCAAATATCCAGGTGGCGATCGCGAAATAGATCCCCTTCATCCTGAAAATAAAGAGCGACATGAACAGGGCGAGAAGAACGGAGAATACCCCGCCAATGAGAACGCTCAGCCAAACATTCGCGGCATAATAGCCCGTCATTACTGCGACCGTGTAACCGCTTAAACCTATAAAGGACTGTTGACCAAGGGACAGCATGCCGCCGTATCCTGCCAAAAGATTCCACATCTGTGACATAGTGAAATAGAGACAGAACAGGAGAAAAAAGAGCTGGGCATAGCCTGATCCCCACATCGGAACCATGCCGAGAAACAGAAAAAAGAATCCTGCTATGGGCAAGCCGTATTTGGTGCTTTGAATTGCCATGTTGTCTCTAGATCCTCTTGAATAGACCCTCTGGTTTCAATGCCAGAACAATCAAAAGCACAAGATACCCAACAAGCAATTGATACCCGGGCCCAAGGACATGCGCTCCGATGAGTTGGGCCTGCGCGAGGATCACCCCACCGACCAGTGTTCCCTTTAAACTGCCCAACCCGCCGATAATGACCACCCCAAAGGCAATGATCAGATACTGCGGGCCTGTATGTGGATAGAACATAAAGGTCATTCCCGCTAACACACCGGCCACCGAGGCGGTTATCAGGGCTACCCCCATGGCGCACGCATAAATGGCTTTGGTATTAACCCCCGTTACTCTCGCACCCATCTCATCGTCTGATGCTGCCCTTATGGCCATTCCCAAATAGGTTTTT
>CAYWMP010000020.1:0-47342 GCA_964459445.1 uncultured Desulfobacteraceae bacterium | reverse complement strand
GAGTTATTGAGTTTTAAGACTGGGAAACCTTACATTTAAACTGGACCACCACCAATTTTGGGTTTGTATATAAAACGACCGGACATGTGACAGCGCGGGCCACGACCCGGAAATGTTCCACTACATGTTTATCGGCCAACGGGAAATAGGTTGGTAAGACAACAAGGATGCCGTCAGCGCCAGCGCGCTCTGTCACAATAGCCTGTTGTACCGCGCCATGAGTCGTCATTTCATTAACTCCCGCAATGACAGGAACACGATTGGCAACGGCCTCAATGACGACGTCTACCACTCTCTTTTTAATTTCCCAGGGGAAATAGGCACCCTCTCCCGTACTTCCCAAAGGCGTCAGCCCCTGTACCCCCTTTGAGATGAGATGATTCACAAGATCGCGCAACACGTCTTCCTTGAGATTGCCTGACTGATCAATGGGCGTAACAAGGTAGGGGAAAATGCCTGCGAATTCTTGTTGTGACATGATTATACCTCTTTGAATTTGCCCGCTTTTGCCAGGGCAATAAAATGGGCCACATCTATCTCCTTTGGACAAACAAAAGAACAGGCCATGGAGGTATGGCATCTGTATATACCTTCTTCGCTATAAAGCATTTCCAGCCTTTCATCTTTTGCCTGTTCACGGGGGTCCATTAAACGAACAATACTGGCCATGACGGCATTTGGCCCTAAAAAAGCCGTATGATTGCTCATACAAGCAGTGGCACAACAAAAACAATTTATACATCGGGTGGCTTCCACATATCTTTCCAGATCTCGAGGATCGATCTGGTATTCATTTTCTGTGTCTGAGTTTTCTTTGGGCGTTATGATGTAGGGCTTGACTTTGTGAACCCTTTCATAGGCTTTATCTAAATCAACAATTAGGTCGCGTACCACCGGCGCTATTGTGATCGGTTCAACCAGAAAATGCGTGGTTCCGAAATGGACCACAGCATTTTCAACGAGTAGCTCACAGGCAAGCAAAGGCTTCCCATTGATTTTGACCGCACATGTCCCGCATTGCGCATGTTCACAGGATGAGTTCCAGGCGAGGCTTGGGTCTAATTCGTTGTTGATTTTTCGAAATACATCTGTAAATCGGAGCACCCTGCCGACCTTTAACTCATAACCCTGTATCCAGGATTTTTTGGTATCAGGGTCATAACGCCTAATCTTCAATGTGATTGTATAGCTGCTTTCCATCATCCTTCCCTATTCTGAGGTTTTAGCTCCTTACACCACGATTCCTTGACTAAACGAGTCAAACAAATCTGACGAGCGTTGACAAACCAAAGGTGTTCCGAGTGTTCAGTGGTTCAGAGTTCAGCCTGTCGAGAGCCTCCAGGTCGAACGAGAGGGAGCTGAGGCAAGGAATCAGTTTTTCTTTCCTGAACGCTGAACCACTGAACACTTGCATTACCTGAGGCTTCGAAACAATGATAAACGTTGATTCAAAGTTGAAGGAAATTTCAAATATGTTTGGTTAGTACTTTCTCTCAATCATTCCGAATTTTTCGTAATGTGAACCTTTTGCCTCATACAGGCTCATATCAATGGGCCGTTCTTCAAAATCAACCTTTTCAAATTCTTTCATGTAGGCCAAGGTATGATAGTTGAACTGGTCTTTTCTTTCCGGGAAATCATCACGGAAATGCCCTCCCCTCGATTCTCTTCTATTTAGGGCGGCCTGTGTTGTAACCATTGACACATCCAAAAGATTATCCAACTCCCAGCGCTGAATGAGATCTTGGTTCATCGTGAGACTCTTGCTGGCCAAGGAGGCATTATCGGCGCGTTCTTTGAGACCCTTTAATTCCTTGATCGCCTCTTGAAGCCCATCTTCTGTACGAAAAACACCGACCTTCTCCGTCATCAGACTTCGCATCTCTTCGCGAATTTTTCCAAGATTCTCTGTACCTTTCGCCTCCATGAACCGGGAGAAACGAAAGAAGGTACTTTCCCCTGCATCTTCCGGAGATTCGACTAAATCGTCTTCCAAAGCCTCGATTGCCCTGTCACCTGCGAATTTTCCCATGGTTATCAATTCTAAAAGGGAGTTGGTTCCGAGACGATTAAAACCATGAAAGCTTGCCGCAGCGCACTCCCCCACAGCAAATAGACCCGAGACCACCATATGTTGCCCCTTTAGAACCTCCCCGAATGCATTGGTCGGAATACCCCCCATGTGATAGTGATTGCTGGGTCGAATAGGGCAAAGCTCTTTTTTCGGATCAATGTTGACAAACTTTTTGAAAAATCCCGTAACCTCCGGGATCTGCACATCGTGAACATAGTCTGACAGGTGCCGCAGGTCTATCCAGACATGTTCAATATTGTGGTCCGGATTTAGCACACCCTTTCCCTCCCTAACCTCGGTTTCAATCGCCCGCGCCACCAGATCGCGCGGTGCCAACTCCTTCATCTTGGGGGCATAGCGTTCCATAAAGGCTTCCAGGTCCTTGTTGCGCAATATACCCCCGACCGAACGCAAGGTCTCGCTGGCCAAGATACCAGGGCCGACAATTCCCGTTGGATGGAATTGGACGGCCTCAGGATCCATCACAGGAAGTCCAGCCTTAAGAATTATGGCGAGGCCGTCACCGGTATTCTGGCGACAATTTGTGGTTACTCTGAAAATCTGGCCATTCCCGCCCGTGGCCAAGACCGTTGCCTTAGCCAGGACGCTCACAAACTCGCCTTCTTTTTCTTTGAAAATAACGGCGCCCACGCATTTGTCTCCCTTGAATAGGAGCTCTGTAACAATGGACTGATTCAGGAAGGAGGTTCCTCCTCTCAACGCCTCTCCCCAAACGTTATCCATAATTCCCTTGCCGGTCCGATCAGCCTCGAATACACATCGAAATGCGGGAGACTCACCAAAATTCACGGTGTGGCCTCCAAAGGTTCTTTTACTGAGTTTCCCCTCTTCGGTCCGGCTAAAATGCATGCCGTGATTCTCCATCCAAACAACCTGCTCCCACCCAGCTTCGATAATTTTCTTAATCACATTTTGATCAGCGCTGCAGTCAGAGCCCTTCCAGGTATCGAACATATGATATATGGGTTTGTCAACCGGGTCCCTAGGATTAACCGCCGCAAGACCACCCTGGGCGGTTTGTGTATGAGACTTCTGGGGATTTGTGACTTTTGTGACAGCCACAATGCTGGTCCCGGGCCTTTTTTCTAAAATCTCAGCCGCACATCGAAGTCCGGCGCCGCCAGCCCCTATAATTAATACGTCACAGCGAAGGGTTGACGAAATGCGGAATTTATTTGGCAATAGTAATGCTCCAATTCAATTCAAACTTATTGGTCGTTCTCAAAAGGTTCCGGATGTCAGCTTTATGCTCATCCATGCGAAGATCAGCATGAGCACAGTGATTAGAAAAGCAAAACCCATCCGGAGAATTCGAGAGGACAGGTAATCGCCAATCACCGAAAACAGACCGTATGCGCCATGGTAAAGTGCAGCCATGAGCAATAGGAAATGAACCGCTCCGGCGAAGACATTTTCCACCCAGAGGATTGCCCCACCGGTTTCCATCCCTGGAAACGGGTTGAGATGCATGAACAAAAAATAGGCGGGCACCATGACCATTAAAAAACCGCCTGTCATTCTTTGTAGTTTCCAAAAAAGGGAATGGGAGCTATTCCGAATGCGCGATATAACCACATATCCCAGAATGAATGAAATACTCATGCTGATCAGCCAAAAGAGAAATGGCGATATTCCTTGGTTGCCCAAGAGTATAATTAAAGCCAGGAGTCCTGTGTAAAGGATGGAAAGCCAGAACACCCAGCGAATCATTGCCCTATCGTTTCGCTTTCCAAAGCTCTCATAAAGGATCAGCCTGCCCCCGTTAAGCGTATGAAGAATCAAAGGGATCGCTAAGGCCAACCCTAAAATCCCGGGGAAAAATAAGGACTTCATCATGGCATCATGGAGGTTGGAAGAAGAGAGGGAGAAAAGTCTAAAGATGTAGAGCCATAGATAAGCAACTAAAATGAGTCCGGAAAATCGATGGCACCACGCGATGACATAGGGCCATCCCCTGGTTTTGGCATAAAATGAAATAAAGGGTACGCGATCTAAAAAACCTAATATCGAACTCTCCAAGCTATTTACTCTGTGCAATTTAAATCCCCTATTCGAGTTTCTCCATGGCAGCTAAAAAGGGCCCGAGGGCTACCTCTATATGCTGACGAACTGTTTTCTCTATCTCTTCTGGAGAGACCTTTTTCTTTCTAAATAGATCAATAATGCGCTGATGAATCATTAAAGAATTTTTAAAATCCTCTTTGTAATAGTTGTACGTATAGCGATGCCATAATGTATGCATACGCAGATTGCGGAGTAAGGTAATCAAGGTTTCATTCTTTGAGGCATTAATAAATATTTCATGGAATGCAAAATGATGCGATGAGTAATCACTGAAATCCTTCCTTTTGGCTGCATCTTTCATATACGCGTGAAGCCCTTCCATCTCCTCGATATCTTGCTGGCTTAAATTCGGGTAAGCCAAACGGGCGGCCAGTCCCTCTAATTTGGCTCGGACAGGAAAATTCTCCTCAATGTCCTGTCTGCTAATTCTTTTTACATAAGCGCCTTTACGTGGCAGAATCTCAATAAGGCCTTCCTTTTCAAGTATCCTGAAGGCTTCTCTTAAAGGGGTGCGACTAATGCCAAACTCAACCTTCAATCGATCTTCAAGGAGCTGGGCACCGCCTTTTAACCTGCCAGTCAATATGTCATCCTTTAGAGCCTTGGCAACCTGTTCAACCAGAGTCATGGATCTAAAAGCCCGCCGGCCTTCTGTGTGATCAGAGGGAATACCAATAGCTGGGTTGTTTTGCTGAATCTGTGTTGTTTTCTTTTGCATTTACTCGCTCATGATTGCCCATGAAATAGTTTTGTCACATCATCCATGGCCTCAAGGTTGAGGACTAAATCTAAAATTCTTTCCTTCTTATCCTCAGATAATATATTCCCGCAGAGTTTTTTGAACTTTTCGATCAGCTCCTTTTCAGAAAAAGGGTTTTCCGGGTCTCCTTTGGGATATTCGCAATATCCCAAGAGTCTTCCCCCATTTTCCAGTGTTATCTCTACACGGGAAGGCCATTTCTCGGGATACAGCAGGGTGAGTTCCGGATCAGCTTTTAGGGATGTATTGCTCATGAGGCGGAGTAGTTCGTTGTTTTCTAGCCTTTCATCGGAAAAATCATCTAAGTCAACGTGTCTATATCTGAGCGCCGTGGCAACACAAAAGGGGATGTTGAACTTGGCAAGATAAGGGGTATTGGCCTCTACGGCTTCCAGTAGATCCAGTGCCTCCTGATATATGTGAATGGTTATGGATTGTATATTTTTCACATCCGCGTTTTTGTCGTTCCAGGTCTTTAGGGCCGCTTCGATCGCAGAGTGGGTATGCCCGCAAGACGCATAATATTTTATTGAATTTCTTGTCGTATGAAAGGTCTCCCCTAATCCGTCAGTCAGGATACCCAGATCGCAGTCTTCGGATGTGGCTTTTAGGAATCCTTTTTCTCCTTCAAAGATACGACTGGAACCGGTGAAACCCTTTTGCGCCAATAAAACGGCCAGAAGCCCGTTCATGGACGATTTGCCGGGATGAAGTTGTTTGCTCATGGCCCCTTCCGTTAAAAATTCCCACAGACCTGAACTCTGGGTTCCGGCGGAACCAAGCGCCCATACAAATGGACCTGTATCTAAACCCAGGACCTTTGCAGCCCCTGCTGCCGCGCCAAAGGTGCCGCAGGTTGCCGTCGTATGCCAGTATTCATAATGAGTCTTACCCGCGGCCAAGGCGGCCCGTATCCCGGTTTCATATCCCGTGAGAATGCCAAGGATAAGATCGCGACCGGATACACGTGCTTTTTCTGCCGCCGCAAAGACAGCCGGCAGTATGGCCGCTGCCGGGTGAAAGATGGACTGGCGGTGCAAATCGTCCATTTCCCTCACATGAGATGAGGCCCCGTTTACCAGAGCCGCAATCAGCGATAAATGCTTCCTATTTGTAGGAATGATAGTCGCCTCCGAAGATCCTTCCATATCCTTCGCAAGGGAAAGCATCATTTGTGTGGGGGATTGAGATCCGCCGGCAACGGCCGAGGCCACCCAATCTAAAAAGAAAACTTTTAGCAGGTAGACCAGGTCATCCGGCAGGTCCTCGTACCTGAGGGCGCAAAAAAACTGGGCCAGTCTTTGGGATATGGAGGGTGAGGTCTGCATGAATTCGCCTATTCCTCGTATAATTTATGAATGGTGATTGCATCCACCTCACAACCTTGAAGACAGAGGTTGCAGAGGGTACATTCATCCTCGTTTGATTCCACCGTTATGGGATAAATGCCATTTGATTTGAAAATATTGACGGGGCAGACCTTCAAACACTCCCCACATTTTTCAATACCTAGGCACTTATCCAGATCTATTGATAATTTGATAAATTCACTCATTGGTATTTCCGTTCATTTTAGCGCTTTAAAAGCGTATTTCATTGAGTGGGGGCTCGGGGATCAAAAAAAAATGGCATAAGGCACAAGGCGCAAGGCACAAGGAAAAGACGTTCTACTTTAAACCTTACACCTTATGCCTTTCGCCTTTCTTTTACCTAAAGAGATTGCTGAGCCTCCGCTTAGTTGAAAATGATTAAATTGATACGAATCTTCCTAATAACGCAATCATGTTTTCCTTTCGATTGCTTCGGCTAATGTCAGGATGTCCTTTGATCGTTTTACGATAGGGTAATCAATAAATTTTCCCTCCAGCTGGATCACTCCCGTACCCGCAGCCTCAGCCTCTTCAAAGGCCTTAACGATCTTTTTCGCCTTTTTGATTTCTTCAGGGGCGGGGGAAAATATTTTATTGTAGGGTTCAACCTGATTGGGGTGAATGACTAATTTGCCCTGAAAACCCAATGCCTTTGCCCGCCCTGCATCGGATATCAAAGCTTCCGTGTTTTTGATATCAATCATAAAAGGCGTATCAACGGGGGGGGCAATTCCAGCGGCCCTGCAGGCGATAGCAATCCTGGAACGGGCATAAAAAAGTTCATGTCCCTCCATGGTCATCTCTATTCCCATATCGAGGGTGTAATCGGCCGCACCGAACATGACAGTATATATTCTATCGGGTTTTGTTTTTGTCGATACAATGTCATAAACATGCTGCACGGCAGCAGCCGATTCTATTAAGGGAAAAACGCGGATCGTGCCCTCAGGGAGAGCGTTGTTTTTTTCGATCCCGCTCAAAAGTTTGTTAATCCTGGTAAGGTCATCGGCTCTTTCAACCTTGGGTAGAATAATCCCGTTAACTCCCTCTACGATGGCTACATCCAGATCTCCATTAATAAAATCGGAGCCTAACGCGTTCGTTCTAACGAGAATCATTCTGTCCGCAAATTGGGTCACCTTTTCCCTGACATTTTGTCGGCAGCTCTCCTTTTCTGAAAGGGGAACCGCGTCTTCAAGATCAATAATAACAACGTCAGCCCCGGTCCCAAAGGCCTTTGCTATGCGGTCGGGTCTGTTACCCGGGACGAAGAGGGCCGTTCTTATAAGTATCGTCATAGCCTAACCTTTTGTAACACTCAAAGTAGCTTCTTTAGAATCAGGACAATATCATCTAATCCTTCAGCAACGTGGATTCCCGCCATTTTGAATTTTTCTATCTTCCCTGCCGTTGACCCCTGTTTTCCTTCGACTATGGTGGCAGCATGGCCAAACCTTACACCGGGCATCTTATCGACAAAACGACCCGCAATAAATGCCACGATTGGTGTTTGAATCTGTTCTGATATGACCAACTCGGAAAGCCTTTCTTCGATGACGCCTCCTGGTTCACAAAAAAGAACAACTGCATCCGTATCAGGGTCTTTATCAAAAAGCGGAATGAGATCGAGAAAGTTTGAGCCTACGACAGGATCCCCCCCAATGCTGATACATGTGCTTTGCCCTATTCCGTTAATCGTTAAAAGATTGGCGATCTCCGTAGTCATACCGCCACTTCTGGATGCAACCGCCACAGTCCCGGGCATATAGGCGCTTTTCACGCTTTCCACGGGGCCCCCGGCCATGCCAATCTTTACGGTGTGGGGGTTAATCATGCCCAATGTGTTAGGTCCGATAACCACGGCGTCATTTTTCCTGGCTACTTCCAATATCTCAATTGTATCCTTACGGGGCACTCTTTCGGCAACGATCACCAACAACTTGATCCCATTTGATAGGGCCTCAAGAGCGGCTCCTTTTGTCATGGCGGGCGGCACGGAGATGACACTGGCATCTGCTGGGTGTGCTTTTTGGGCCTCATAGACCGTATTAAAGACAGACACGCCGTAAACCTCCTGACCACCCTTGCCCGGAGTAACACCAGCGACGACTTTTGACCCGTAATCAATCATATCCTTGGTAAAGGTTACGGCCTCTCTGCCTGTAATGCCCTGGACAATAATCCTTGTGTTTTCATCAGCAAGTATAGCCATCTTAATCCCTCGTTGCCTTCTCAACGCCCATCCGCGCAGCTTCATCAATAGAGACGGTTCTGTCGCAGTAGTCCACACCATATTTTTTAAGGATCTTAAATCCTTCATCTTCCCAGGCGCCCGGAATTCTGAAAACAGTCAACGTGTCCGAGGGATTTTTCCCTGCCTCCAGGATGCCCTTTACCACGCCCCTGGCCATAAGATCGACCCGGGTATTACTTACGACATTCATAATCACTGCAATTTTCTCCACACCTGGTTTTGAGAGTATATGTTTTGTGAGTTCTTTTGTTTTGAGCACCGAAGGATTTCCACCGATCTCACAATAATTTGCGGGATGGCCCCCGTGTCTTTGAACGGCATCAAAGGCTGTCAGGGAGGCCCCCCCGCCTCCGATAATTAATCCCAAATTCCCATCAAACTCGATCAACCGTCCGGCTACCCCTTTTTGGTCCAGATTATCGATTTCGGCCGCCTTTTTTTCGAAATCGCTTTGCTTACGTTCTCCTTTGATTCTATCCGGATCTTTTTCCTTCTCGGCAATTGATCTGTTCCTGAATAGGGCGTCATCGTCGATTTCCAGATGACAGTCCAAGGCCACTCTCCTTCCGTCCGTGGTCTGGGCCAATGGATTAATTTCCGCAATGGTTGCATCGTTTTCTAAAAAGATGTTCGCTAATAGATAAAAGATATTGGATAACCCCAATAGTGTTTTTCCGCCAACCCCGGTTACAGAAATCATTTCCCTTGCCATATACTCAGCAAGACCGCTCCTTACCGAAAAATGCCTTCGTTGCACCTTTTCCGGTTGTTGCCGTGCCAAGGTTTCAATGTCAATCCCGCCTTCAGTTGAAAAGATCGCCACCGGCACCTTAGCCACGGTGTCATAGGTTATCCCCAAATAAAATTCTCGGGCGATATCCAGCTTTTCTTCCACAAGGACCCTATTTACTTGATAACCGCGAACATTGCTGGGAAGCATTTGATTGATCACGGATTCGGCCTCTTTTTTATCCCCGGCCTCTAACACCCCACCCGTCTTTTGACGACCACCAATTGGGATCTGGGCTTTAATCATGCATGGTGAAGGAAGGGCAACATCTTCATGACTGGAAATCACTACCCCCGAAGGTGTGGGAATGCCCTTTGCTGAGAGGATATCTTTTGACTCATATTCCAATAATCGCATTTTTGCACCTTTTGTCGAAATAAATTTTGTCGACAATATTTAGAACAACTCAATTTGTCAAAGAAAATCAGCTCAGACATAATAAAATCATTTCTCTTGGCTATGTTTTATGCACAACTCTACTCATTCGTTTCAGAAAGCGGTGTTTCTTGGCCAGGTAGGCATACCCCAGTAAATAAAGGAGGACAAAGACGATCTCACCTCCCCTGATGAGGCCTTCTGGAAGATCGGGGTAGATGATGGGCTCGAGCCAGTGTCCGACAAAGGAGCCCTGGTAGGTCTTTTCCGAGGCGTAAGAAATGTGAAGGAAGTGTTCGAGGTAGGTTAGGGGACAATACCAGCCGGCCATATTCAGAACGAGAGAGAATAGGAGGCCGGGAAGATGGACAAAGGCGATTTTCGGTTTGACCCAAACGATGATCAATCCAAAAATAAGGAATAATATCCAAGCAAAGTGCAGAAGGATGGTCAATTCCTCTAGGATTCGATAGATCATCGTTGCTTATCTATGATAACAACGCCTTCACATACCCCAGGCATCTCTTTATTTCAGAAGGCTTTAATTCCAAGGCCACGGTCTTTTTGTATTCAATGTCTTTGAGTCTTTTTAATATACTCTCAAAGTCTATCGTGCCTTCACCCGGCGGCAAATGGAGATCGTCTAAATAGGACTCTCCGCCCCTGTTGTCGTGTAGGTGAATGTGCCCTATTCTATCCGGAAAACTGTCCATGAATTCGAAGCTTCGGTTTAGATCCGATATAAGCTGAGCATGCCCTAGATCAAGGGTCATATTGAGAAGTGGCAGTTCACCAAAAGGTCTTTCAAGATCGGATGCCTTTTCGCTCAAATTCTCCAGACAGACACGGATGCCTGTCAGGTCAGCCCTATGGATGATCCGACCTAGTAACGCGATTTTATAGGCAATCGCCTCCTTCCGGACAAAACGGGAATCCATCCATAAATGAATGGTCAGAAGACTCATCCCCAGTTTCTGCATCAAAGGCAGTATTCTTACAATCTTGGGAAAATATTCATTTTCAAGAGCCGCTGTATCATTAGGGTCCCCTTCGCGGGGCCCATGACAGAGATAAAACAGGCCCAACTTATTTTTGAGCTCTGCGTAGGCCCCGGTTTGTTGTTCGAATTGCTCCGGCTTTTTTATGGGGATTTCCGCGAATTCGAGGCCCATATCATAAAGACTCTGAACGTCCTCAGGTTGCCTCGCCGTACCCCCTAGCTGAATATTGGATAGCTCATTCGTCATGGGTCAAAAGTCCGCATAGCACATCAGCGTTTTTAATGAATGCGTATTGTGTGGGTTTCGGGAATCATAAAGGAATGGCATAAGGCACAAGGTACAAGGCACAAGGAAGAGGTTTTTGCCTTAAGCCCTGCGCCTTGCGCCCTAGGCCTTTCTTTCATCTGTTCCTGTCCCGTCCTCCGCAGTAGCTCTGCTACGGAGGATGGAAAAGAGATTGCTGAGCCCCTCTCTTGGAAGCGCAAAATTGATCTTAGGTGCTAATACTTGAACATGCCGTTTTCATAAATAACAACCCGATCCCCTGAACTCAACGTTGCGGTTACAGTCTTCTTTTCTGTATTAACGAGGTCCCAATGGAGGGCCGAATCATTAAAACCGAGTTTCCGCTTTCTTTCTTTGTTCAGTCTGCCGGGATCACCATCATAGGTATCCGAGTATGAGGACCCCAGGGCAAGATGGCAGTTGCCGTATCTCCCTCCATAGTTCTCATCAAATAACGTATTGGCCATAAACCGGTTTATCCTCGAAAATCGCTTGTCGGTCAGGGAAAATTCGCCAACCTTGCTGGCGCCTTTATCCATCGCGAGCTGCTTTATCACGAAATCTTTTCCCTTCCTCGCCTCAATCCTCGCAGCCGAACCCCTCTTGAACTCAATACGTACCCCCTCCACATAATTACCGCTCCTAAAGGAGGGTTGGTTGGCATAATAGATACCCTCTGTTCCATGCCAATCAGGAGATATAAAAAGTTCAAAACTGGGTATATTATGTCCTGAGATACCGACCCACTTCCTTCTCTTCCCAGGCGTGACCTTGAGATCCATGCTTTCAGATTCAATGTGGAGATGTTTCACACTCAGGCTGTTTATCCATTTCTTTATGGTCATTGCCTTTTTGTAGATCTCTTTCCAGGCCTGAACCGGATTCCTTTTATCAAGATAGCAGGCCCGGACCACTTGGGACGTATACTGTTTAATGCTCAATCCGGCCTGTCTCGCCAGCTCTTGTGTTGGAAAAAGACAAAGCGTCCATCCAAAGGCACCCTTTTCTTCGCGCCGCTGCAGTATATCCCTCAACGGCTTTACGGCGATGGTTGCCTTCCCGATTCTTCTCGGGTCAATATCACTGAGGTGGGTTAGTGACTCCGGCGCATAGAGAAAAATGCTCCCATTTAAACTCTGATAAAGCTCCTTCTCTCCGGGCGCAACAAAAACAAGCTGCCTGTTATTGGCCTTGGAATAAAAACTCCGCTCCATTTTGGATGTCAGACCGAGTCTTAATACCGGATTTATCCCCAGATCCATAAGCTTAGCCTGAACAGTCTCCGCTAAACCTATTGCGGGCAAATTAAATCGAATCACAATGATGTCCCCTTTTCGATAAGTCTCTTTCCTTGCTGTCTTTAGTGCCCACATCAACACATCAGCGTATTTCTCCATGGTCCTCTTTGAGAGCATAATCCTCCTCCTGAGGCAGCCTGAAAACGCCCATCTGCTGCGTTACCCTCATCCCTCGTCACTGCAGCGTACTTTATGTACGCCTCATTCCTCGGGATTTCGGAAGCCTTGCCTATGAGCATTTTCGGGCAGCCTCCAGAAATAAGTTTGTTGGATTACTTCATATATCGGGCGTTGGAAATAACCATTATTTTTCCACTGCTTGGTTATTGCCATTGGTTACCCCCCTTTTCTTTGATCCCGACGCTCACCCGTAGCGCCTCAAGTCTTTCAATGTGATGGTTTTCTTCATTAATAATCTCGTTTAGTTGCCCTAAGGTTTTATCATCTATTATGAGGCTCTTGATCATCTCATAAAACAGTATCGAGTCCTTTTCAAACTCTAAGGCAAGTTCTAATAGATCATTAACCCCTTGTATCTTTGAAAGATCCGCTTCTTTTAATGAGAAGCTCTGATCCCCCATAATATCCTGTAGGAAGTCAGCTCCCTCTCCCATGGAGAACTCTTCGGCGCCGCTCATAAGAGCATCCTTCTTTCGATTGAACCATTTTTGGTGTTTCATCTCTTCATCTATAAGCCACTCCAGCAAGGGTTTTAAGGAAGGGTCCGGGAGACTTCTCACGGCCTCTCTATAGAATGCCTCTCCATTCTTCTCAAGTTTCATTCCAAGTTCAAGGATTTCACTAATCGTAAACATGTTCAGCGTTAACTCCCTTCATTGCACAGATTGGATTCATCCATCGCGTCCATAAAGATAATCATATCTTCCTATTACGCTTAGATCAATCTCTTCTACCTTTTCACTTGAAACACTACCTTAATACCCTTATGCTGTAAGACCGTCAGAGCTATTAGGGCTGGCGAATAGAGGTGTAGAGGAGAAGGACATGCGTAGAATTGCATTCATAGGCTGGAGAGGTATGGTTGGGTCCGTTTTGATGGGCCGAATGAAAGAAGAGAACGACTTTGAGGGATTTGAAGCCACCTTTTTCACTACTTCAAATGTTGGCGGAAAGGGACCCGATGTGGGCCTTGGTATTCCAACCTTAAAGGATGCCTATGATACCGATCTTCTCTCCGGGTTTGACATTATTGTGACCTGTCAGGGAGGGGACTACACCATGGAAGTCTATCCTACCCTTCGGAAATCCGGCTGGAACGGCTATTGGATCGATTCTGCATCCACACTGAGACTGGAAGAAGATAGCATCATCGTTCTAGACCCTGTCAACAGATCCGTGATCGATTCTGCTCTAGCGTCCGGAATCAAGACCTATGTGGGCGGAAACTGCACTGTCAGTCTCATGCTCATGGCCCTTTCCGGGCTTTTCGCCGAAGGCCTGGTCGAATGGATCTCTTCTATGACCTATCAATCCGCATCCGGCGCCGGCGCCAATAACATGAAAGAATTGGTCGCCCAAATGGTCGCTCTGGGTCATGTTACAAAAGACGCCTTAAATGACCCGGCCACAACGGCCATTGAGATAGATGCCCTGATCACTAATGAGTTAAGAAACTCGTCCTTTCCAATTGAAAACTTCGGTGCGCCACTTGCCGCGAGCCTCATTCCCTGGATAGATAAGGCCCTTGAATCCGGCCAGACCAAGGAAGAATGGAAGGGCATTGTGGAGACAAACAAGATTTTGGGCACCAAAGAAACTATCCCCGTAGACGGCCTCTGTGTGCGAGTGGGCGCCATGAGATGTCATAGCCAGGGATTTACTATTAAACTCAACAAAGACGTGCCCCTGGAAGATGTGACGACAATCCTTGGAAATGACAACGATTGGGTAAAAGTCGTTCCCAACGACAAAGAGGCAACCCTTGCCGAACTCACACCGGCCGCAGTCAACGGGACACTCACCGTTCCCGTGGGACGTATACGTAAGATGCTTTTAGGGCCCGAGTATGTGGCAGCCTTTTCCTGTGGAGACCAACTCCTCTGGGGGGCTGCCGAACCAATTCGACGTATTCTCAGAATCGTGATTGAACACTTATCTTGAAAACAATAGTATCTTTTCTATGAAGGGCCCGGGTTATTGACAGGGTTATTGTTGTTCATTATATATAGACCCGGAAGTGGAAAGCTCACTGGTGGGGCTCCCGGACTTCAAATCCGGTGTACCGGGCTAAAACCCTGGTAGGTGGGTTCGATTCCCATGCACTTCCGCCATGCAGGAAAATTAAGGGGTTAGGTAACATACCTAACCCCCTTTTTTATGTCCTTTTTAGATATTAATCACCCTCGGTGTCACCTCTGGTGTAACCACGAGGTACTTCTTATGAGTACATCAGATATTTGTCTGGGTAGGTATCTTTGTACCACTTTATAAACCTCCTGTGATCACCTCGGTATTCAACACATAGTTTTTCCCACAACTCATCATAATCTGGGGCCTTTTCACATTTTTTTCTGGCAAGGTGCAAAATCAACCACGTTTTCTGCTGAAGAGTCTGGACGTATGTAATCTTTCTGGCCCGGTCAAGTTTCCAGCATTTGGGATTGCTAGTGCTTCTCCTTCGCGCATTTTCCGGCATCTCTCCTAGCAACAGGAAAACTATTCGGATCAACGATTCGATCATATTAGCATCAAGTTCATCCTTGTATTTCGACTCCCTCAGCTTTCTCATTCCGAAATCACATCTAGAAATGAGTTCATTTCTATGGAATTCGTCGGTGTCGATATTGAGGTCAATTGCCCTTTTTACTGCCTTGAGGATTTTAATCAGTTCCTTCTTCCATATAGTGAGCCTCAAATACCCTACAAAGCCATGGTAGAATTGCATGCCAAATAGCGACGACATAAGATATTCGAAAGACATAGGTGCATACACAGGATCACTTTTCTTCTTTCCCATAGCCTTTTCCTTTCATTCACGTTTTAGGTTAATTACCCTCACCGACTCTTGCCCTTCGTGATAGCCCCTAATTCGCTGGGTCGCCTGCCTCAAATCCTTGTCATCAACAATATGGGGCCGGTCAAACACGGATAAACAGGTACTGATGATTTCATTCGCTTAGACTTGTTTTCTCGTCGTCAACTTCTTTGACTCTCTCTTTAATTTCCGAAATCAACTCTTCCATTGTTTGCTTATCTGTGATGCCCTACTTGTTGTTATCCCTATCTTGTTCAAGTTTCTCCTCTTCATCCAAGATGGCCTCAATCATCTTCTTCTCATCTCTTCTTTCTCCGATTTTTCTGAAAGTTCTTAGGATAACGATGCCACCGTATAGCAGAGAATATATTATTGAAATAGCTCCCATAAGGATTATTATCCATTCAATTGGCCCTGATTCTACCTTCCTGCTCAAATAGATGAGAATTGCCGTGATTGAGATGAATATGAGCGCCACAATAAACAGTGCTGCAAGACCTAGACTTTCTGCCTCCTCATCAGTTTTTAGAATATGGGATATTGTCTTCAGGCTCTTATTTTTCCAATTCATGAGATCACCGCCCCTTCACACAAAAATCCCGAAGCGGTGTTCACGGTCACAAAGAACCGCCCCACGCCTCACGGCAATGGGCCACTTCGGGACATGATCCAAGATTAGATTATCAATAAAAACAGCCATTGACGGATGGCCCTCCGCTTTGTAATTCGAACGCTATAATCATATGAGAATCCTTTTAGTCTGCCAACGATTACATTGATTTCATAATTGATTCACACAGGTTTATTCATTCTTTCATGTGCGCATATCTATTGTGTCAAAGGTTTATGCTAATAAGACAATACCGAACTCTTCCTCCAAAACGGGCATCGCATCTGTTTCCATGCAACCGATATCTCCGTCTTGGTTTGTTTGGACATACATCTCGGTTAAAACCTGAATTTGCGTGCTGAGCGCATCCACGATCCAATAAGGCCATTTTTTTTTGCAATACCGACAAGAAACCTGCTTGTAAATGTGTTCGGTATGTATTCCGATTCCTCGCTCATTTGATTTTCATTTTGCTGGTTGGCATAGATAATGCAATTTATCCATAATAGGATTTCTGGCTTATAACACATGCTCCAGTCGGAATACCAGCGTTGCGAGGGCTGGATTCACTGTAAAGTTTTTCTTGACAACAGCCGATATTCTTCTTATCATTCAAATGCGTCTGGGATGAGTCGCCAAGCGTCTTGATTAGGGCTTTTAGCCCTACCCCCCAGTCGCTTTTTTTTGCCCTCCGATTGTAAACATACCTACTAAGGCTTCGTGGCAATGTATCTTTGCTACATCGACGAATCAGGTACCTCCAGCATCCCAGGAAATACTTCCCATTTTGTGCTGGCCGGGCTTTCTGTGCCCATATGGCATTGGAGAGATTGTGATAAGGAAATCTCTGCCATAAGGAGAAAACACAATCTTGCGGGTGCTGAGATCCACACAGGTTGGATTCTTAGAAAGTATTTTGAACAAAACAGAATTCCTGATTTTGCTAACCTCGATCATAATAGACGACGCACAAAAGTTGAACAGATTAGAAGAGCTGAACTACTCCGCCTTCAGCGATTACGGAACCCGAAACGCTATAGACAAACCAAGAAAAACTTCGCCAAGACCAAAGACTATGTGCATTTGACTCATGCCGAACGGGTTGGCTTTATTCGTGATATCGCTAATTGCGTTGGTCAATGGGGTTTTGCAAGACTCTTCGCTGAATGTATCGACAAAATTCATTTTGATCCTCAAAGAAGCCATTACAGGCTAGACGAACAAGCTCTTGATCAATTGGTTTCTCGCTTTGAACAATATCTTGAGAACATAGGCACCCCTGAACAAAGATGTTATGGTTTGCTTATCCATGATAACAACGAAACAGTTTCCAGCAGACATACAAAATTGATGAAATCTTTTCATAGAAGGGGCACATCATGGACCGATATTAAGAACATTATCGAAACCCCGTTGTTCGTCGACAGTGAATTAACCAGCATGGTCCAAATTGCAGATCTATGTGCCTACGCACTTCGGCGATATTTGGAGAATAATGAAAACGAGTTGTTCGATCCTGTTTTTGAGCGTGCAGATAGGAAAGGCGACATCGTCGTAGGTGTCAGGCATTTCTCCACACCTTCATGTGCTTGTGAAATATGCTCAACTCATCGATCGGACTGACTTCGTGGTGATTTCCAAATTCTCGAAAATGAAGTAATTTATTTTATTTATTTTTAATACCAGTACTCCGATACTCCATTACTCCACTAGGCCTCCACCTTGAAAAATCCCCTTTAAACCTGTGATTGAGCGAATCCAAAGGCCGTTGGATACAGTTTTTTTAACAGGTTTAATGCGAATTAGCTCAAATGATTGACTAAAGCGCCGCTCTTTCCTATATTGTCCTCAACTATAGGGACAGATTGGGGATATGGAAAATAGATCGGTATCAAGAGTATTTTTCTTTGTTCTTCTCGTCACACTCGCTCTGCTTATCTGGCTATTCTGGACCTACGTCTCCGCCATCATACTTGCCCTCCTCATAGCAAGCGCATTCTACCCCCTCTATATCCGCGTCAAAAGGCTGTTTAAAGGTGAAGAGCGATCTTCATCACTCTTTATGACCCTCGTTGTCCTCCTTGTTTTGGTCATCCCTCTGGGGTGGTTTGTCGGCACCCTTTCAAACGAAGCCTTTGATTTCTATGTCCGGACCAGTCATTCCGTGTCCCTTCAAAAATTACAGGATAGTCTTCAGGGTGATTCGGTTTGGGCCCAGAGGATAAGAAAGGGTTCCAAACTTTTCGGCATTGAATTGAATCCACAAGCCCTCCAGCAACTGGCAACTTCTCTTGGACGAAATGTCGGCCTTTATCTCTCCAAACAACTCAGGTCATTTGCATCCAATCTTCTTAGCTTTTTGATCCACTTCTTTTTAATGATGTTGATCGTGTACTACATCTTTCGAGATGGAGAACGGCTTATGGACTACATCTCGGAACTCGTTCCTCTTCCTCTTGATCAACAGGAGCTTATTGTCAGCAAATTTCGTGAAATGGGCAGAGCCGTTATCGTGGGAAATGCACTCAACGGCGTCATCCAGGGGTTTCTCGGTGGTTTTGGTTTCCTTTTTTTTGGCCTCGGATCGCCCTTTCTGTGGGGCACGATTATCGGTTTTATGGCCTTCCTGCCCTTTATTGGTTCTTCAATCGTATTCATTCCCGCAACCATCATACTGTTCGTGCAGGGCAAGACCGGACTCGCCTTTGGGTATTTGATCTATAACGTCAGCTATGCCTCGGTCATGGAATATGTTGTCAAACCAAGACTGATCGGCAAAGAAATGCAGATGAATCCTCTTCTGGTCTTTATCGTCATATTAGGCGGCATTAAACTCTTCGGCATCCCGGGAATCATCTATGGCCCCTTGATCATGACCGTCTTTCTTACCTTGGCCGAGATATACAGACTCCAGTACAAACCTTCGATGACCTAAACCGGTTGATTAGCATCTTTTTCGGTATTACCGTATCTTAAGAACAACTATCAGTTCTAAAAATAATACTTCACCCTACAGGAGATCAGAAAATGCCTCATCGCAAAATTCTTGAAGGAAAACGAATTCTCATAGTGGACGACGAAAAGGATGTGCTCCAGGCATTGGCCGAATTATTGGACATGTGCAAGATCGACACGGCTTCAAGCTTTGAACAGGGAAAAGAACTCCTTGAGAAAAATATATACCACATTGCTGTCCTAGATATTATGGGCGTGAGAGGTTATGATCTTTTGGAAATCGCGAGAAATCACAACATCCCTGCTCTCATGCTCACAGCCCATGCCGTCTCCAAAGAAGATCTCAAAAAGTCTGCCGAGAAGGGCGCGGCGTTTTACGCCCCAAAAGATGAAATAACCCAAATTGATGTTTTCGTGGCTGATGTCCTCGATGCTCTTGAAAAAAATAAAAGCCCCTGGAATCGGTGGTACGACAGACTGAGTGGGTTCGCGGATAAGAGGTTCGGGAAAGAATGGAGGGACAAGGATAAGGAGTTTTGGGATTCCCTCATCAAATATTAGCCGGACATAAAACCAATTTTAAGACCAATACCAGACAAACCTTCAACTCGTACCCATCAAATAACATCATCGTCCCAGAGCCGGCCTTCAGCGGGTGTCCAGAATGGAGACTCGCTGATTGTCGGAAATCTTCCGGATCGACCGGAAAAGGAGGTTCTCATGACAGCCAGAGCAGGCATTACCATCACTCAACACATTTTGGACCAACAGCGGGAAAATCCGGAGGCCACCGGTGCATTCACAACCCTGCTAAATGAACTGATTGTGGCGGCCAAGGTCATTTCACGAGAAGTGAACAAGGCCGGACTTGTGGACATATTGGGGTCTACCGGAGAAATCAATATACAGGAAGAGAAGGTCCAGAAACTGGATGTGTTTGCGAATCGGGTTATCATCGAGAGGATGCAGCATATTGGGCAATTGTGTTGTATGGGTTCGGAGGAAGTCGCCGACTTGATTGATATTCCATCAAAATATCCGAAGGGTAATTACATCCTTGTCTTTGATCCTCTTGATGGTTCATCCAACATAGACGTCAATGTGAGCATTGGAACCATATTCGGAATCTATAAGCGGGAGAACGGTGACCCGGAGGCCGAGGTCCTTTTAAATGATGTGCTTCAGCCCGGTATCAAACAAGTGGGTGCGGGGTACTTCATCTACGGCTCGAGCACTATTATGGTTTACACGACAGGAGACGGGGTTCATGGTTTCACCCTTTACCCGAGTGTCGGTGAATTTCTGTTGTCCCACGAGAACATCAGGATTCCTGAGAAGGGAAAGATCTATAGCGTAAACGAGGGCAATTACCAATACTGGGATGAAAAAACCACAGCCCTCATAGAGCACTTCAAGACGAAAGATAAAGGCACCGGCCGACCCTATACCTCACGATATGTTGGCAGCCTGGTCGCCGACTTTCACAGAAATCTTTTAAAGGGCGGCATCTTCATGTACCCGGCAGACCTGAAGGACCCCAAAAAGACCACAGGAAAACTTCGACTGATGGTTGAATGCAATCCTTTGGCCATGGTGGTAAAAGAAGCCGGCGGCTATGCCAGCGATGGCCATGGCGCGATCCTCGAAATCCAACCCTCTGAATTACACCAACGGGTTCCTCTTTATATAGGAAGCAAAAAGGATGTTGAAACAGCGGAGGCTTTTATAAGCGGTGGGAGTTGAGCATTTCAATAAAGGTTTCCAAACGAAACACCGTACGGGCATCAATGGGACCGGGTTTGTCACCTTGCAGGGTGAGGATGGGGAGAGGTAGGGTCTCCCTTAATATGATGTCATAGATCTGTCTGTAGCAAAAAGTCTGGGTGTAGTGGATCAAGCCGTCAAGAGCCCTCTCCTTAATGGCCTTCCTGATATCTTCAATCCTTCCGGCGATATCATAGGGATAGGTATAAGCCAGATATTGATCGGCCATATCTTCCACGTCGAAGGGCATGCTGAATTGTCTTTGTATCTCATTAAAGACCACTCTCGCACCGAATGATTCAATGGCCTCGTAAAAGCCCGAAAGTATGGTTGGGACGCCCAAATACCCCAGCCTTATCTCATCTTTTATGGGCACCCTCCCCTTCGCTTCGCTGAGCAGATCATCCAGCTCCTTTTCAAATTTTTCCGGATCGGAATTAAAATCAGAACTGCTGACCAGATAGAGATGATTTTCAAAGCCGGTAATGACGTTTTCTTTAAAGGTGAGTCGGTCCAACTGATTTAGCTTGTTCCGAATCCGGCCCAATCTATGTTTGGCCTTAGCGATGTCCTCCCAGGTTGTTGAAAGGGCCTCTCTCAGTGCCTCCATCTGCCCCCGTAATTGGTCTTTATTTCGATTCATGGGGTATTCGAAGGGGATAACTTTCACCCCCCTGCGCATGAGAACCTCGCTTAAGGCAACTGTATTGCTGCAGTCCCCGCCCGTTACGGCGATCATCCTTTTCACGTTATTGTTGATGACCGTCGAATAGATACCCTTTATCCAGGCACAGATATTGTGGGCAAACCCCGCTGCTTCCGCCTGGCTCACCAGCTTTTCAGGTTTATCTGATGTGATGAAAATATTGTTCAGATCAACCGGCCTAAGACCTGCGGCAAAAACCACTTCCACAGGAATAGTGGAAGTAAAGCCGACAATATCCGAATGGCTTAAGAATTCAGCCAAAAATTTAGGCCTCCACTGAATGGAATTCAAGGCTGGGCAGTTCGAGGCAGGTCAGTCTATTACCGTATACAGCGCCGGTATCGAGGCCTATCTTACTTTGCGTAACCATTGGCTTCCTTAAAGGGGTGTGGCCAAAAATGACTCGTTTCCCAAAATCGTGGTCCGAATAAATAAAGGGCTCTCGAATCCATATGAGATCTTGCCGGGTCTGCTTATCAATTTCCACCCCCGGTCTAAGCCCTGCGTGAACCAAATAATAATCCTCCAGCTCTATCCAGAGTTTAAGGGACCTGTAGAAAGACAGATGGGTTTCTGGAATCCCTTCAACGCCCCTCCCCATATAGTCTATTTGATAACCGGCAAGTGTCCTGCTTCCACCGTTTTGCAGGACGGTTACGATGTCCCCTCCCTCGATGAAATTCAATAGCATGTCTTCATGATTTCCAAGGAGACAGTCGACCTTGTCCGACAATTTGGAAATCTCGAGGATGAAATCCACGACGCCCAGGGGGTCTTCCCCCCTGTCCACATAATCCCCCAGGAAGATCAGTCTGTCCTGGTCCGGACGCCAATCGATTTTGTCCATCAATTTTTTGAGCATCCCGAGGCATCCGTGGATGTCTCCGATGACAAATACTTTTTCTTCTTCCATCACAATCGAAAAAACAGCCGGGCACGATCCCTGGGATCAAGCCTGGTCAAACCTGCTCTTTTGGCCGCCTCCATGGCATCCTTGAATTCCTGAGATGTGAGTCTCTCCCTGATGGCATAATCTTCCTCGGCCTTCCCGCACGGTCTATACTGGTCCATCACATTGACATAGGTATTGGCGGATATCTCCTCCGCCAAAAACCTCATAATTTCATAGGTGCCGGCGACATTGTTGGGCATGACAAGATGCCTCACCAACAATCCTCTGATCGCAATGCCTTCCTCATTAACCACCAGGTCCCCGACTTGTCCGTGCATCTCCTTGATAGCTTCCTTGGCAAATTCGCTGTAATCGGGCGCATCGCAATACCGCTCAGACCATTCCCTCTCCCAGAACTTGAAATCAGGCATGTAAATATCAAAAACCCCATCCAACAGTTCAAGGGTTTCCCTGCGATCATAGCCGCCTGAATTATAGACAAGCGGAATCCTTAAACCCTGTTCAATCGCAAGCATCAATGCTTCGAGCAACTGGGGAACCACATGGGTCGGTGTCACGAAGTTGATGTTATGGCACCCAGTTTTCGCCAGTTCAACCATCATCGCGGCTATCTGCTCCGGCTCAATGTCAACGCCTTCGTTAAGATGGCTGATCTCATAGTTCTGGCAAAAGACGCAGAGGAGATTGCAGGAGCTTAAAAAAATCGTCCCCGAGCCGTTTCGCCCAACAAGGGGCGCCTCTTCGCCGAAATGGGGGCTGTAGCTGGCCACCCTGGCCTTCCTGCCCGTACGACAATACCCTGTCTCGCCCTCGAGACGATTCACACCGCAATCTCTGGGGCAGAGGGAGCAGGATGCCAGGAGCGAAAGGGCTTTCTCCACCCTCTTTTGAAGTTCACCTGACCTGTAAAGGTCTATGTGAGCGGGCCAAGACACAATTCATTAATCAAAGAAACGAACGTCGAACATCGAACTTCCAACATCGAATATTTAATGGAAAAGATGAAAAAGCAGATTTATCAACCGGAAGAAAGGCTGCTTGAGTATACTCTTATATGTTCAGTATTGGATATTTTGTTTTTCATTCGAAGTTGGACGTTCAATGTTCGATGTTGGACGTTCATCTTTATCCCGTCTTAATCTCTGGCTTGTCCAAAGATTCTCAGCAGCATCAGGAACAGATTGATAAAATCAAGATAAAGCGACAGGGCCCCAAGTATGGCGCCTTTCCTGACCACGGCCCCGTCTGCATCGGCCGGTTGTATAAGGGCCATATTCTTCAGCTTTTGCGTATCGTAGGCCGTGAGTCCCACAAAGACAATGACACCAATATAACTTACAATCATGCTCATGGCGCTACTGCGAATAAACAGGTTCACCAACGATGCGATAATGATACCGATAAGGCCCATCGTAAGAAAACCGCCCCAGGATGTCAGATCTCTCTTGGTGGTCCAACCATAGATGCTGCACCCAAGAAATGTTGCTGCACAGATAAAAAACGTGCTGACAATGGATTCACTCGTGAAGGCAATAAAAATCACAGACAAGGTGGCCCCATTGAGTGCAGAATAGAGAACGAAAAGGGACGTCGCAGTCCCTGCACTCATTCTGTTGACCAAACCGCTTATGGAAAACACCAGGGCCAACTCAGCAATGATAAGCCCGAAGAAAATGAGCCTGTTTCCGAAAATTAATTGCATCAAGGCCTGATTGCTTGAAACATAATAGGCCACGAATCCGGTTAGAGCGAGACCGATGCACATCCAGTTATAGACACTTCTTACAAAATCATTAACAAGAACCTCTACTTTTTGCTTTGGCAACGATACCGTTTGCATATGTTTCCCTCCCATTGACTAAAATTACCAGTATACTATAGGGCTTAAAGCACAAGATTCAAGATCTTCTTTCCCCCATCTCCTTGAGGGATTCTATTCTTTCCAGGAGAGGGGGATGCGAATAATTGAACCTGACAAATAATGGATGAGGCCGCAGATTGGAGAGATTGTCGCGGGCCATTTTCTTTAATGCCCTCATGAGGGGCTCGCCGGTTTCGAGCGCTTCATAGGCATGTCGGTCGGCCTCTCTTTCAAATTTTCTTGATAGGCTCATTCCAAGAGGCGATAGAAAAAAACCCACAGGTTCCCATAGGATGGATATCAGGAAAAGGCCCGCGTATAGGGGCATTTCGTTAAATCCGAAACTTCTGTACATCGTGCCCCATTCAATCATTTCAGATGCGACGTACAAAAGACCAAAAGAAGCCGAACCCACAATCCCAAGCTGTTTCATGATATGCTTCTTTTTGAGGTGTCCCGCCTCATGTGCCAGAACGGCCAATATCTCATTATCTTCATGGGCCTCTATGAGTGTATCGAAAAGGACGATCCTCTTTGCCTTGCCGAGACCGGAAAAATAGGCATTCGTGTGGCGGCTTCTTTTCGTTGCATCCATTTGAAATATACCCTTAAGGGCAATATCTTCCTTTTCTGCCAGATGAGATATTTTCTGTGCCAGCCCCTCCTTTTCGATTGGCGTGAATTTATTGAACAGCGGCGCGATGACCGTGGGATAAAGGACCATTAATAATAATTGAAAAGAGAAAAAAATCAGCCAGGCCCAAATCCACCAGGTATTTCCCCCATACATCACCATCAATAGCAGCATGGACAATAGAGGAATTCCAAGTACGAGGGACAAAATCAACGACTTAAGGAGATCCAATATCCAGGTTTTCATTGTTCTTGTATTGAATCCGTATCGCTCTTCAATTCTAAAGATATGGTAGTAATCGAATGGCAGATCCACCAATGCGCCTATGACTCCGGGAACAGCGAAAAAGATCAATCCGGCGATGATAAAGTGGGTACCAGCAAGTGAATCGACAAGCCAGGGAAGAAGCCCGGAAAGGATGATGGAGAGGAATACTAGTTTATTGAAAACGGATTCAATGAGCGACAATCTGGTCTTATCTATCGTATATTCTTCTATTTTGTGCAACCTGTCTTCATCAATGTAGCCGATGAAGGGCTCCGGGACTGTTTTATCGTGCTTCCGGAGATAGTCGGCATTCAGAACCCTCAGAGCGAGCCCGGCTGCGGTTGTTAGAATGAACAATAGGAGATAAAGGAGTAGAAATGGATTGAAAGGTATCATTTTTTCATTTTATCATATAATACTTGCCATACCAAAGACACAGGAATCAGCATAAAAAGAGGCGTATTCATGCACGACGACAGCCTATACGTGGTGATGATGGGTCTCCCGGCCCGGGGGAAATCCACTATTGCCACAAAACTCAAAGAAAACCTCATGCATGACGGTATTAAGACCAAGATATTTAATAACGGCGAGCTGAGGAGAAAATTTATTCGCGATAACACCTCCTATGCAGGATTCTTTGATCCGGAGAACAAAGAGGGCGTTGAACTTAGAGAAACGATTGCCCTGACAAACATGCGAAAGGCCCAGCGGTACATTAAAAGAGGCGGCAACGTGGCCATACTGGATGCAACCAATGTGAGCGCTGAAAGAAGGAGAACACTTCAGATCCTGCTGAATGATCACTCCATGTTTTTTGTGGAGTGTATCAACGATGACTCTGAAATTCTGGATGCGAGCATCCGCAGGAAAATCGATTTGCCCGAGTTTGGGCACATGACCGAGGAGGAGGCATTTAGGAGTTTCAAAGAGAGAATCGCCTTTTACGCGACGATCAATGCCCCTCTCGAAAAGGAGCGAAACTATTTCAAACTGGACTCCCTTAACAATAAAATCATCAAGGAGGAGATAAAGGACAGTATCCCCTATTACGATCAGATAAGGGACTTTCTGGTAACTGACACGGTTAAGCATTTATTCTTAATCCGTCATGGTGAGACCTATTTCAATTTGGAGAACAGGATTGGAGGAGATTCCAGATTGACGGAAAACGGCAGGGCACAGGCCGAAGAGTTGTCCCGTTATTTCAATAAGAAAAAAGTCCCCTTGATTTTCACAAGCAAGAAAAGACGCACGATTGAAACGGCGGAACCGATTCAAAGGGTACAGAAAAATTGCACTATCATGCCCTTGGCAGAGTTTAACGAGATCGATAGTGGCCTGTGTGAGTGTATGAGCTATGAAGAGATTAAAAGGACCATGCCTGAAATCTATTCTGCGAGAAAAAAGGACAAATATAACTACGTATATCCAAATGGCGAGGGATATACCTCCATGGAAGAGAGAATTGACAGGGGAATAAAAAAAGCCCTATATCTCAGCAAACCATCGGACAACATCATGATTATTGGGCATAGGGCGGTTAACAGAATGATTCTCTCCCATTTCCTTTACCGTCGAAGAGAAGACGTCCCCTATATCTATATTCCTCAGGATAAATTTTATTATATCTGCGCCACCCACAACAAAAAACTATTCCAACTCAAAGCCTATTAGAGCGTTAAGTGGATAATTTGTTGAGTCGTTGAGTTGTAAAAATTAGATTCATTGACTCAGTTTGAATAACTGCGTTATAGAAATACCTCTCAACCATTCAACGATTTAACGATTCAACCATTTTAACTATTTTATCCCATACCTCGTCCACATCAATCAACTCCATGCAGTTCTTTTCAGGCTCAATGCACTCGACCTGCCGGCATCCGCAACAGGGGACGTCTTTGAAAATGACCTCTCCTTGAGGACTAAGGGGCCGCCACATGTGAGGAAACGTAGGGCCGAACAGGGTTAAGGTTGGGCAATCAACCGCAGCAGCGATATGTCCCGGCGCCGAGTCGTTTCCAATAAAGAGATGGCAGCGCTTGAGGACGGCGCCCAACTCCATAAGATTTAGAGAAGCGGATTTGAAGTGAGCTCGAAATCCCAGTCGATTTTCCATATCTTCAAGGATTCCTTCTTCCCCCGGACCTCCCAATAATAGGATCGAAGCATCGTAGGTTTCTTTAAGACGTTTTGCGATGTCGGAAAATCTCTCAGGAGGCCATTGTCTTAGCTTCCCCCGGGCGCCCGGGTGGATAGCCACCCTAAAGACATCCGGTTGCATTTCTGCGCTTAAAAGTAGATGTTCCACCTTGTCTTTCACGTCCTGAGAAAGATGGATTCGCACCTGCCTATCGAAATGATCGAGCCCGAAAAGGGCCAATGACTGAAGTTGCAGGTCCACGATATGGTATTGGGAAGGATCCAGTTCAATCACCTGATTCATAAGGAGTCGAGATAGATTGGTGGCGTTTTGGTAGGTGATGCGAAGCGGGGCGCCGGTCATAAAACACAAAAACGATGCACGATCCCCGTGTGTAAAATCTATGACCACATCGTATTTCTTGGATCGAAGTTGTCTAATCAACCCGATGTGATAGCGGAGGGACGACACAAGGTTTTTTTTCGCTTGTTTGCGGTCATAGACCCATAGGGTGTCAATGGTTGGATGATGCATGAGCGGTCCTTCCGTGCCCTGGTTCACCATCGCATCCACGCTGACATCAGGGACCTTTTCTTTCAGATTATCCACAACCGGAAGCATGCTTAAGGTATCGCCGATGTAGCGCAGCTTGACCAGTAGGACCTTCTTGCCGGCCAGATCCATCATTCGATCCATTGCCCCTTATTCTCCATGAATTCCAGCCTGCTGCATCTCCCTGAGCTTGGCATATTTGAGAAAGGAACCGCCCGCATTCATCGTGGATATGATAAACCCATCAAATCCATCCAAAATACCCAGTTCCAGGAGGTAGGTTTTGAGAAACATCCAAAAGGCATGGGAAATGGGCGTGATCACACCCACAGCTGCATTTTTCTCATAGAGTTCCCTCGCTGCGAGGTTTGAATAAGTCTCCATCTTGGCGACCAGGTCGGAATAACTTCCAAAGCTGATATGTTCGATTTCAGCATCCAACGCCTTGACATCCCCTGTGGTCATCCAGCTTTCATGGACATATCTGCCGTCAAAGGCGCCCTGGTTTCTATTCACCAAGCGCGCAATGCGATCCGGCCACCAACCGCAATGTTTGATCCACTTGCCATGGAGGTAATTTTTGCGTCTAAAACTATAGGCCGTGAAGTGTGAATTAACGGCAGTCAGAACATGACCTATCTCCTTGGCCGTTTCCGGGGGTATCCTTTCATCGGCATCCAAAATAAGGACCCAATCATGACAGCACTGTTCTACAGCAAACTGCTTTTGCCCGGAATACCCCTTCCAGGGTTCAATAATCACACGTGCGCCCTGCGATTCAGCCACCTCCACTGTCCTATCCATACTTCCGGAATCAACCACAAGGACCTCGTCTGCAAAAGCCGCGCTTTTTAGGCAATCGGGCAGCCTTGTTTCTTCGTCCCTGGTGATGATGGCTATTGACAGAGCCACTTTTCCATTATTAATGCCACTCATCTAATTTTCAGTCTCCACTTGATACCCCTTTAGAAAAACACTTAAAAGAGACCCCACATATTAATGTCATCATTCTCAATTTGTAAAGTGTTCCTTGATCCATTTGAAGTGGGATTTTTGCAGCGTTTGACAATCCCATCCATTTCAGCTAATGACTTGCTCTAACATTTCGGACTTTTTCAAAGATAACAGAGCAATAGAGGCTGCCTCAAAGCACCCATAGGTTCCTGGGATTTACGCGGATAAATCAAATAAGGTAATTTGCTCATGAAGGTGCAACAGGGAGTCAGCAGACGCCGGTCAACTGCCAACTGCATACTGCTGATTGCCAACTGGATCTAATGAATGCCATCAATCGTTAAACATGCCCCCCGGTTTACGTTCGAAGAGGCCCTTGCTATAGCAGAGGAATTATTTTGGCTTAAAGAGTCGGCCAGGGAATTGCCCAGTGAGCGGGATCAGAATTATCACATCGCAACGTCCCAGGGGGAGGAGTTTGTGCTCAAAGTGGCCAACGCCACGGAAAGCTTTGAAGTACTCGATTTTCAAAACAAAGCCATGATGCACATTAACGCCAGGAAAAAGATGTTTGACCCGGCCGTCGCAGCAAGCCCGGCCGTTTGCCCATCGCGAAAGGGCGAAGATATTTCAACCGTGAATGACAAAGATGGGCGAGAACATTTTGTCCGGCTTTTGACCTATTTACCCGGTAAGACCTTTGCCGATGCCAATCCCCATGACCATGAAACATTGACCAGCCTTGGCCGGTTTTTTGGTCAATTCGATCGAGCCCTTGGGGATTTTGACCATCCTGCGGCCCACAGAGGGTTTCATTGGGACCTAAAGAATGCCGGAGAGGTCCTATCGAATCTGATAAATCATCTAGATGCCGAAGAAAAGCGTGCCATGGTCAAAGGATTCCTGGATCGCTTCCAATCGGAGATCGAACCGAAATTGTCCGGCCTGCGCAGCAGCGTCATCCACAATGATGGCAATGACTATAATGTGATCGTTGACCATGAGGTTGAATGGTGTCAGGAAGTTAGCGGCGTTATTGATTTTGGGGACATGGTGTATTCCTACACTATCAATGAATTGGCCGTGGCCTGTGCCTATGCCATGATGCACAAAAAGGACCCACCCACCGCTGCGCAACACATCGTTTTCGGATACCACAAGGTAAATCCTTTAACCAATGAGGAGCTGCCTGTCTTGTTTGATCTAATCTGCATTCGTTTGTGTATGAGCGTGTGTCATGCAGCTCACCAGTCAAAATCAAACCCGGACAACGACTATCTGCTAATTTCGGAAAAACCGGCATGGGCCCTCTTGGAACAGCTCAAGGGGATAAATCCGCGATTTGCCCATTATGCCTTTAGGCAGGCCTGCGGATTCCCCGCTTCGCCAAACAGCGAAAATATCGTTGATTGGTTAAAGACCCACCAAGGAGAATTCGCCCCGATAGTGGATGTGGATCTGCGCCGGGAAAACCCACTCGTTTTTGATCTGAGTGTAGACAGCAACCTTTTTGGAGTCGGGCCGGATGCTGCAAGCACAGATATTCTCATTCGCCGCTTGTTTGAAGAAATGGAAAAGGCCAATGTCCGCGTTGGAATAGGCCGTTACGATGAAGCGCGGCAATTTTATAGGGAGGCGTCCTTCAAGGTGCTCACCGATGAGATGCCGGAGTATATGACCATTCACCTGGGCATTGATCTATATGTGAAGGAAGGGAACCCCGTCTCGGCCTTTATGGATGGAAAGGTGCACAGTTTTCGTAATAACGACGATCCTTTCGACTATGGACCCACCATCATCCTTGAACATCAAATCCCTGAGGGTGATCGATTCTATACCCTTTACGGCCATTTGAGCCTAGAGTCTCTAAATGGCATGGCGCCGGGAAAGGTGGTAGGTAAAAGGGAGGCTTTCGCCTGGATAGGGGATGCCAAAACCAACGGGGGCTGGCCCCCGCACCTGCACTTTCAGATAATCACCGACATGTTGGGCGAAACCGGAAGTTTTCCCGGCGCAGCCAGACCGAGTCAGCGAGAAATCTGGACGAGCATTTGTCCGAATCCCAATGCCCTTTTAGGCATTCCCGAGCACTGCTTCCCCAAAAAGAAGCGCAGCAAAGAAGAGATACTGGATATACGAAGTCAAAGTTTTGGAAAGAACTTGAGCATTTCCTATAGGAAGCCGCTTAAAATGGTCCGGGGCATTGGCCAATATCTGATCAATGATGAGGCCCAGGCCTTTTTGGACTGCGTGAACAATGTGTGCCATGTAGGCCATTGTCACCCCCATGTGGTGGAAGCCGCGCAGAAACAGATGGCTGTTCTCAATACCAATACCCGCTACCTCCACGACAATATCATAGAATATGCCGAGCGGTTGCTTTCCACCTTTCCGGACCCTTTGAGCGTCTGTTTTTTTGTCTGCACCGGCAGCGAAGCGAATGAACTGGCGCTTCGGCTGGCGCGCACCTATACCGGTAAACAAGACATCATTACCGTGGAAGGGGCCTATCACGGAAACACCCAGGCCCTTATCGACATCAGCCCCTATAAACATGACCGCCGCGGCGGAAAGGGTGCGCCTCCCTGGGTTCATAAAGTCGCGATGCCCGACGGGTATCGGGGGCCTTACAAGGGAGCGGATGCAAAAACCGGCGCCCGCTATGCCGAACATGTGCGTGATGCGATCCAAAGCATTCGATCCAGGGACCGCGATGTGGCTGCCTTTATTTGTGAAAGCATCCTGGGGTGCGGTGGGCATGTGGTTTTGCCAGAGAATTACTTGAAAGAGGCCTATGAATATGTTCGTGCTGCCGGCGGGGTTTGTATCGTCGATGAGGTGCAGGTCGGTTTCGGACGAGCGGGCAGCCATTTCTGGGCCTTCGAGACCCAGAACGTCGTGCCCGACATCGTAACCCTGGGCAAACCCATGGGCAATGGACACCCGATTGCGGCCGTTATTACCACATCGGTATTAGCCGATGCTTTTGCCAACCGCATGGAGTACTTTAATACCTTCGGCGGAAATCCCGTGTCCTGTGCCGTCGGCATGGCCGTACTTGATGTGATTGAAAAAGAGCACCTCCAGGAAAATGCCTTGAGGGTCGGCAAGAAATTGCTGGAGGGTCTTTGCGGATTGAAAGAAAAACACCCCCTGGTGGGCGACGCGCGGGGCCTTGGGCTTTTCACGGGGATTGAACTGGTTAAGGACCGTGGGACCCTGGAACCGGCCCCGGAACATGCCTCCTACGTTATCAACCGGGCCAAGGATTACGGTATTCTGCTGAGTATCGACGGACCGCTCGATAATATCGTCAAGATGAAACCGCCCATGGTGTTTAGTGAACAAAATGCCGACGAAGTTGTCCAGGTTCTGGATCGCGTGTTGAGCGAAGATTGTCTTCAGGTCTGATTAGGGAGTGCTCCATGATCTTAAACGATATGTGGAAATTTGATCCCGGTTTTCCGGTTGCCAAAGACCGGTTTGATCAACGAAATGAGATGTTCAAAAGGGCAAGATGGGATCAGAGCATGGCAGAGGTGGGCCGGCGATTCTACGATGAGATTGTTTTTAAGGATAAGCCGGGATGGCGCCAATTGGAGTATGCTGCAGTGAATGGTTCATGGAGCGTTGAGGATAACCATGCCGGGGGTTGTGCCCATGGCAACAATGGGCTCTATTCCTGGAACGGCCCCAGCGGGAAGGCAGAGAGATACGTGGCAGCAGGCGGGCGCGTGAATGCATCATCCCTGGAGCTGACCCGTTGGGTTAAATCTGCGGCACGTCATTTTGGCGCCGACCTGATCGGCGTCTGCCGGGTACATCCCAGTTGGGTCTATTCCCATGAATATAATGCGGAAACCCATGAGCATTATCCCCTCGAACAACCCGAGGGGTGCGAGAATGCCGTGGTTATGGCCGTTGAAATGGATTATGAGACCCTGCGCTCTGAAAGTCTTGTTATCCGTGGTGTGACGGTCGGCGTGGGGTATTCCAAAATGGCCTTTACCGCCAACCTCCTGGCCACCTTCATCCGCGGCCTGGGCTACCGCGCCCTACCTTCAGGCAACGATACGGCCCTGAGTGTCCCTATGGCCATGGCCGCCGGACTGGGTGAATCCAGCCGAATGGGTCTGCTTATCACCGAAAAATACGGCCCACGGGTCCGGCTTTGCAAAGTGTTTACGGATATGCCTCTGGAACCTGACGCCTATCGGCCCTTTGGCGCAACCGAGTTTTGCCAAACCTGTAAAACCTGCGCCAAGTTTTGTCCCTCCCAGGCAATTTCTCACGGCGAACCCACGACAACGGGGGACAACATCTCATGCCACTCCGGAATTCTCAAATGGTATAACGATCATGAAAGCTGTTTTGGCTATTGGTCGAAAATGAGAACAGACTGCAGCCAATGCATTCGCATCTGTCCCTTTAACAAACCGCTGGGTCTCATTCACGATTTTTCCCGCCTTCTCATCCGCACCCGGATCTCCTGGATCAACAGCGTCTTGGTCCGTTTGGACGACCTGTTGGGATATCAAAGAAAATATCCCATTCAAAGATTCTGGAACCAAATTTAAGGAATAAAATACAAATGAAGTCAGAAAATCGCAAAATTCTCTTATATTTTAAGTAGATATTGCCGATACATATATGGGAAGCCGTTCTTATTTAATTCTCGTTCCCCGTGAACAAAAAGAAATGTGGTTATGAAAACGCGGGCTATTAGGCATCGAATTTCGCGCTGTTTTCGAAAACATTGCTAGTAATTTTAGGAAGTTGCACGATTTTCGTATTTAATGTTTTTGATTAAAAACGAGGAATTTTTCGCGGAGAAAGACCAGCCATCGGGCAACGGCATCCATTCTGAAACAGCCCTTCAATTAGGATAGACAAAGATGAAAATACTTGTAGTAGATGATGATCCCATGAATCTAAAACTTCTCCAGGCCTTCCTAGAAGCGTCGGGATATGTTGTAGAACCCGCCTTAAGCGGACATGAATGTCTTAGGAAATTCAAAAATGCTATGGATGATTATGGCCTTATATTTTTGGACATCATGATGCCCGGGATAGATGGGATTGAAGTTGCAAAACATATCAGAAGAAAATCCGACATCCCCATATATGCAGTGACTGCTCACAATAGAAAATCGGTTCGGCAGCAATGCACAGAGGCCGGTATGGATGGCTTCTTCACCAAACCCATTGATAGGAAAGCTATTATTGATCTGCTGGGAGATCTTATATTTAAAATCAATTGCCCGAGTTGCCATAGCCTCTATAACATCTTGAGCGCCAAAATCCCCGAAGGAAGAAAAGCTTCGGTCACGTGCATAAATTGCGATGCGCAAATTGGAATCGATGGCGAAACCGGCGCCACCTGGGCGATCGCCTAAGAAGCCGAAAAGTTACAGAGCCTTTTAGCCACCCTTCACCTCCCGTCCTCTAGCCACTACCCTCGGGTTAATAATCCGTCGTAAATTATCTCATTTTTCATCCCATTTCATTTCTCCACGCGATACTGAAACAAATAAAATGCAAGGGTACGGTGACCTTCGAGGGTCTCTCCTGGCCTTTTGATCTAATCCCTTATTACTCGGATTTCCCGATCACGCCCTTTTCGTTTATAATGAAAAGGAATAAACCCAGTTGCATTCCGAGAAAGGGAGGTCACGGCCTAAGATGAAAAATAGAAGGCATTTTCTCAAGGTGTCCCTAGGATTAATCACGGGTATAGCTTTTTTGCTAAACCCCTTCGTATCGATAATCAGAATGGCACAGGCAAAGGTCAAAAAGTTCATCCTTCCCAAAGGGACTGAGCAGGAAAGCCTCATACACAGAGATCCAGACTTACTGGATACGCGAAATCTCGACATCACCCCTTTAAATGATTTCAGAACGATGGGGCTTTCAAATCATCAGGTGAATCTTGAGGAGTGGCGTCTTGAGATTCTAGATCCCAGTAAAACAACGATTAAACTTAACTACTCCGAGATAATTGCTTTACCATCCATTGAGAGGAAAATTCTCATGATATGCCCAGGGATCTTCGTGATTCACGGCCATTGGAAGGGCGTCTCTGTCAATGAGTTGTTTAAAATGGCCAACATTGAAACCGCTGTTTCACTCGTGACATTTTCGGGGCCACAGGGCGAACATGAGCGGAACGAGGCATATGAAATAGAGGATATCCTTTCGGACCGGGTCTTTCTGGCCTATGAGGTCAATGGGGAGCCTCTTCCGCGGAAGCATGGATTTCCCCTTCGTATTGTGGCGGAAGGCTATTATGGATTCAGGTGGTTGAAGTACGTTTATAAAATGCAGATAGAATGAGCGAAATTGAGAAATTGGGGAATTCAGGAATTGAGGCATTTAGGATCTGAGAATTGAAGGATTTGAGGAGGGAAAGCATGGCACGTCCTTCAAATCCAATTTTTGATCCTTCGGATTATTGATTGACTTGTATGCTTAGATCATGCATACTTATGCATATGAGAACAACACTTAACATAGACGATGAAGTACTAGAAAAGGCCTCTCGCCTTACAGGAGTCAAGGAGAAGACATCCCTTGTACGTCTCGGTCTGGAGGCCCTCATTTCGCTTGAAAGTAGCAAGAGGCTTGCCAGATTGGGTGGCACTGAAAAGGGCCTTGTAAGAATCCCTAGACGGCGGATTAACACAAATCAGTAATCATGGTCCTAGTCGATACTTCAGTCTGGATTATCCACCTGCGCAATGGCAGCCGGCATCTGGAGCAACTGCTTTTTGACGGTGAGGTTGCTTGCCACCCTTTTGTGGTTGGAGAATTGGCGTGCGGCAACCTTAAGAATCGGAATGAAATTCTGAACCTACTTCAATCCCTTCCAATAGTCCCTACCATCGATTTTAATGAATTTCTATTCTTTATCAAACAAAACAGCCTCATGGGAATAGGTATCGGGTTTGTTGATGTTCACCTTTTAGCTTCAGCGCAATTGGCCGGTATATCCCTTTGGACCTCAGATAGGAAACTGAAGGAAGCAACTGTAAACCTTGAGCTTGCTTATAAATAGACGACCTATTCGTGCTATCATTCATTCTTCCCGAAAGTTAATAGTTCAGCCACAAGGGCACTAAGCCACAAAGATTATACCTAAAGTGATCGGTTCAGGGTTCAGAAGTTCTGGGTTCACAGGTTAAGAATTTTTTAACGACCAACCCTTGAACTTTGAACGGGAAACCTGGAACATTTTTCAAGGGCTAATAACTCATTAACAATCAACCCTGAACCTTTGAATGTTGAACCGCTCAACCCAGGACCATGTTCCTTCCCTGGCCCAGACCCCTGGCCCAGACCTGATTTCAAGGATATGGATTCAAGGCACACTTTGAAGCACCTATGGAGGTTGATTTCCTGATAAAGGCCGTCGCGCCAGGGCGGGCTGATTGATTAGGACCGGAGTTCCATAGGTTCCGGTTTTCGCCTGCTTCAATTACTCCGCCCTATTCAACCGAGTCGCGCCAGGGCGGGCTTTGCGACTTCGAGACTTAGTGGCTGGACTGTCATCCCGAAAGATCTCCCAATGATTTGACATGGCATCAGAGTAATGAGCCCTACCCGCCATCTTAAAACCCCCAGGTCTATGTTCCGGCGTATCATGGCTGAATTTGCCGAGTTGACCGGGCTTTCATCCTCCGGAAATGCTCCAAGGCGCTACCTTTGGACGGATGCCTTTGCTGTATGTAATTTTCTGGAGCTGTACCGCCAAACCCGTGGGGATGAATTCAAGAATCTTGCATTGCGCCTGGTCAATCAGGTTCACACCATACTCGGCCGGCACCGTGACGACGACCCGCGTACAGGCTGGATCAGCGGGCTCGACGAGGAGGAAGGCAAAAGGCACCCTACCAGAGGAGGCCTGCGAATTGGTAAAGAAATCAATGAACGAGCACCATCCGATCCGGTAGATGAACAACTGGAATGGGATCGGGATGGCCAGTACTTTCATTACCTCACCAAGTGGATGCACGCTCTCAACCAGGTGAGCAAGGCAACAGGTGATGTAAACTACAATCGATGGGCGATTGAACTCGCCAAAAGAGCCCACGCCGGATTCACCTATGCGACCTCCTCTTTCGGACAGAAGCGTATGTATTGGAAAATGAGCATCGACCTCTCCTATCCGCTCGTGACATCCATGGGACATCACGATCCCCTGGACGGATTCATCACCTATACACAGCTTCAGGCAAGAGCCAAAGCTTCCGAAGCATCAACACAAACGGATCTCGCCAGGGAGATCTCCGACATGATCCATATGTGCAAAGGCAAAAACTGGGCTACGAGTGATCCCCTTGGTATTGGCGGTCTTTTGATTGACGCATTTAGTGTGGCGCAATTGATTGTTGCCGGAGGGTTCAATCAAACCGACCTACTGGAGAACCTATTGTATTCTTCTCTGGTTGGTTTGAAGGCCTTTAGGAGAAAAAACCCATTAGAACTTCCTGCTGATTACCGTCTTGCCTTTAGGGAAATGGGATTAGCGATTGGATTGCGGGCAGTTGAAAAGGTGCAGGGATTAATCAAACAAAGTTCAGGTATATTCCTTGATAAAACGCCACTGCTTTCGAAGATTGAAGACCTTATGGGATATATTCCGCTGTGCGAAGAAATTGAGAAATTTTGGCTTGAAGACACAAACAGGGAGGTCGAAAGCTGGACTGCTCATCGTGATATTAACATGGTGATGTTGGCAACCTGCCTTGCTCCTGACGGATTCCTCAAAATCTAGAAAAATAGGTCCTTCTTCCCTGCCGTCAATAGTTTGACATAATACCCTAACTATCCTATACTTCAGCTAATCCATAGTCTATTTTTCCCAATCATCTTTTTCTTGGATCTGGGGGGCATAATCGGTGAGATGCCCAAAATGCCAGACCGATAATCCTGTTATTAAACGGTTTTGCCGCGAGTGCGGCGCCAGCCTTGCCTTGGTCTGCCCCGAGTGCAGCACTCATATCCTTCCAGGCGATAGATTTTGCGGCGAATGCGGCCTTGAGTTGGCCTCTCCATCTAGACCCATTCCAATACAGCCTTCCTTTGAAAATAAACTGGACAAGATTCATAGACATCTCCCGGAGGGCATGGCCGAAAAAATCCTTGCCCATAAAGACAAGATCGAAGGTGAGAAAAGACTGGTCACAATTATGTTTTGTGACATGAAGGGTTTTATGCCCTTAACTGAAGAGTTGGGACCGGAAGAGACCTTTGATCTTATGGACCAGGTTTACGACCTTCTTATCCTCAAGGTGCACGAATACCAGGGTTTTGTTAATGAGTTACGGGGGGACGGCATCTTGGCCCTATTCGGCGCACCCATGGCTTTGGAGGATGCTCCCCAAAAGGCAATCCGTTCGGCTTTGGCTATCCAAAGGGAGTTAGCCAGGTTCAACGAAAGAATCAGAAGCGAATGGGAAATACCGCCGATCCTTTTGAGAATCGGCATAAACACCGGACCGGTGGTCGTGGGCACGGTGGGTAATGATCTTAGGGTCCAATTCACGGTGGTGGGCGATACGATCAATATGGCCTCCAGAATGGAGGGGCTTGCCGAGCCGGGGACCGTTTATATCACTGAAGACACCTACAGGCTGGCCGAGGGATTCTTCCGTTTCGAAGCTTTGGGAGAACAGCAGGTTAAGGGCAAGAGAGAACCTATCAAAGCATACCGGGTTATAGCCCTCAGTACGCGAAGAACACGGTTCGATGTGAATGCCGAACGAGGCTTGACATCTTTTGTCGGTAGAGAACGAGAGCTCGAACTGTTGTTAGATGCCTTTGCACGATCAAAGGAATGCCGAGGGCAGGCCTTTTCCATCGTGTCAGAAGCAGGTGTGGGCAAATCAAGGCTTCTTTACGAGTTCAGAAAGGCCATCGGAAACGAGAACGTGGCTTTTCTGGAGGGCAAATGCCTGTCCTTCAGCAGTGGCGTGGCCTATCATCCGGTGATCGACATCTTGAAGTCCACATTCGATATTCAAGATTCCGATGGGGATTCAGTGATCCGTGGAAAGGTAAAAAAAGGCCTCTCCATTTTGGCTGCGGATGAATCCTCTACACTTCCTTTTCTGCTTGAGCTTCTATCCGTCAAAGAAAGCGGCGTCGAAAAATTCCCCATCAGCCCCGAAGGAATGAAAAACAGGATTCTGGAGGCCATAAAACGCATTGTTCTGATGGGCTCGCAGACCCGCCCCTTGGTCCTGGCCATTGAAGACCTCCACTGGATAGACAGAAGCTCTGAGGAATCCTTAAAGAGCCTGTTGGAGAGTATCCCAGGTGCGAAGGTCCTTCTCCTTTTTACTTACCGGCTTGATTTTATTCACTCTTGGGGCGCGAAATCCTACCATAGTCAAATCATGTTAAATCGACTTTCAAACCGTGAGAGTCTTTTGATGGCTTACGATCTCTTGAATACGAAAAACCTCGACATGGACCTCGAAGAACTCATCCTTAATAAGACGGAAGGGGTGCCCTTTTTCATTGAAGAATTTGTGAAATCCCTCAAGGATTTAAAAATTATTAAAAGAGATAACGGCAGGTGCCGCTTGACAGAAGATGTCCCTAACTTGACGATCCCGACCGGTATTCAGGAACTGATTATGGCGAGAGTTGATTCGCTGCCGGAGACGGCCAAAGATGTGCTGCGGTCCGGCTCTGCGATTGAAAGGGAATTCAGCTATAAAATGATAAAAAGAGTTTCGGGACTTCCGGAGCAGAAACTGCTCACCAATCTCGGTATCTCAAAAAATTCTGAGTTGATATACGAGAGAGGCGTATATCCCGATTCTGTCTATGTCTTCAAACATGCCCTGACGCAACAGGTCGTTTATGATTCGATATTATCCAAGAGACGGAAAGAGCTGCATGGAGAAATAGGCCATGCGATGGAAAGTTTGTACGGAGAAAGTATCGAAGAGCATTATGGCGTCTTGGCCGGCCATTTTCTAAAAAGCAATAACCATGAGCAGGGGGCGGCATATTCAAAACTGGCGGGTAAAAAAGCTGAGAAGGCCGGTTCACTGAAGGACGCAATTGCCTATGGCAAAAAATGGATAGCATGCCTCGAAAAATTGCCCGCAAATGCAGAAATCCAACGGGAAACAATCGATGCGAGGACGACTCTCGGGATTTATCTATCTCAGCTTAATCATCCTGTCGAGGCAAAGGAGGCCATAGAACCGATCATCGATATGGCTCTGAAAGGTGGTTATAGAATAAAACTGGCTCATATCTACACCATTATGGCCAATTATAACCTGATGGTTGAAGCCGATCTCCCTGGGGCATTCAAATACCTGAAAGAGGCATTAAAGATTTCCACTGAGACAAAGGACCCCATTTCCGGAGTATTGACCCGAATGTGGTTGGGGATTGTCCACTCTTCCAATTGCGAATTTGAAAAGGCCCTCAACTGCCTCCAAAGGGCCCTTGACTTCAATATCGCCGCCAAGAGCCTTTGGGGTATTGCGGTGATGAAAGCTACAATGAGCTATTGGGCATGGAACGTTTGGGGGAAGGTAACTCAGGGATTTAATACGAGTGCTGAATCCTTCGACATGGCCGAGCAAAGTGATGACATATACTCAAAGGCGGCAGCCCACAGCAGCCATGGTGTCTCATACCTATATATAGGCCATCTGGAAGATGCAAAAGAAAACCTGTTGAAAGGTATAGACTTGTCTGAAAAAATTAGCCTATACCCTTTTAATGCCCTGGATCACCATTATTTGGGCAAGGTATATTTTGATTTGGGGGATTATGAAAAATCTAAGGCGGCCTATAGAAAAGCAATTCAAATTTTAAGGGATGCCAATTTTTCGCATTCCTGGATCATACCCAATCTCATTGCCCTCGAAAGGGCGCGAGTCATGAATGGGGAACAGGATATTGACTTAAATTTGTTGTACCGCCGAGCAGCAGAGAGCAAAATAAGATTGTATGAAGGACGTGTGTGTCGATACATGGGTGAGGTTTTATTGAATTATGATGATGACCATCTTGCTGAAGCGGAAGATTGGATTAAAAAGGCAATAAAGGCCGATGAAAAAAATGGCATGAGGTGGCATTTAGGTAGAGACCACGCGCTTTATGCAGATCTGTTTAAACGGGTAGGTGCCGTTGAAGAAGCTTTGATGAACCTGCAAGAGGCTATTGACATCTTAAAAAATTGTGGCGCCGACGGGTGGGTTGAAAAATATGAAGAGGAAATAGCCCCCCTTTCATGAAAACCATCTCCATTTAATCCGTTGAAACGTTTCGTGTGAGGACGGTACTGACGGCTTCTCTGACTTGCCCGGTGAATTCGAAAAAGGAAATCCTCTTCTTATCTAAGCTAAGCCTTATTTTCTCACCAAAGTTTCCGGCCACAAAAGTCCTGACGCCCTTTTCTGCCATGAGGTCGGCCACTAGGGCTCCTGCTCCACTGCCGGTTTCGCGATAGGGGTTTTCTAGGGTCTCAACCAGTTTTCCCTGGTTATCGAAAACAAGGAAATAGGGGCTCTTTGCCGCCACATTCTCAATCGTAGAATCCACAGTCCTATCATGGGAAGCGACCGCGATCGGGGGTTGCCGTATCCCCGTATTCTCTCCTTCAGATTGTGCTTCCCCTTCCTCGCTTGGCTTCTCTTTTTTATTGGGTCTTTCCTCTGTTTCCTGCGTTTCAGGATGCCCTTCTTTCACGGGTTTACTTTCAGAGGTTTCAGGGAAATCGCTTCTATACCGTACCCTGATGCCCTTTTGCCTAATCAGATCTGCGGCGGCTGCCGAGATCCTCGAACCCTCAGGCAAAATGATCTCCTTTTGCCCCTTCGTAATGATTTCTTCTACCTCTCTTGCGAACAGAAATCTTCTACCCATTAGGATTCCCTCTTCGATCCTGAATGCAATAAATCCCTTGGCCTGACATGGCCACACCAAAACAACCGTTGCATGAAATGCAGGTCGCCTTTCGAAGGTCACCGGATCGCCAACGGGCAATCAAATGGGGTTCACGAATAAAAGGACGACACAAGGAAATATAATCTGCAAAACCCTCAAGAACAAGGCGCTCTGCGTGGAGATAGGAGCGAATGCCGCCTACTAGGATGACCGGAGCCTTGATTTTGCGTCTCAGTGCCTTGGCTGCCTTTCTGAAATAGGCTTGCTCTTTTTCATAGATTATTTCTTTTCGAAAAGGTAGGGACCTACCGGAATAAAGCGTGCCGCCACTGACCTCTATGGCATCGATACCGGCCCGGTCCAGGATGACACCGACCTCAAGGAATTCCTCTACGCTCAGTCCATCTGCAATGAAGTCTTGGGAATTGATCTTTAGAAACACCGGGTAGTAGCGACCCACTGCCCTGCGAATGCTTTCAAGAACCTCCAGCAGGATTCTTGCCCGATTTTCAATACTCCCCCCATAATTATCGGTACGTTTGTTAAAGGCGGACGAAAGGAACTGATTGAGAAGATACCCATGGGCGCCATGAATTTGCACCCCGTCAAACCCGGCCTCTTTTGCCCTGGATGCACCCTTGCCAAAGGCATCGACGACATCTTTGATCTCCTCGACGCTCATTTCCCGGCCTGGTGGATCAACAAGTCCTTCCCCTGTAGAAGGGCCTTTGGGCGTTGTTCCCGTCAATTTCGGTTTGGCCTGCAACCCACCGTGGGCCAGCTGCAATATGATTCGCCCTCCCTCTCTATGCACCGCTTCAGCCATCTCTTTGAGACCGTCGATGAGATCGTCATTGTAGATGCCTTGCTGCAGCGGGGTGGCCTGGCCATCTGTTTGGACATAGGTATGCCCGGTAATAATCAACCCCACACCTCCTTTGGCCAGTTCAACCACGTAGTCAATAAGTTGTGGGGTGCAGGATCCGTCTTCGCCAGCCATGCCCTCAAAGGTGGCGGCGCGAATGAAACGGTTAGGGAGTTCGAGATCTTTTATTTTTGTTTTTTCGAAAAGCTTTGCCATGTGTTTAGTCCTAACTGAAAAGCCTTATTATTTGGGACGCTGATTAACGCTGATTTTCAGGATTAGAAACCGCTCATTTGATAAGTTATTGATGATTCATCACCACGAAAGTTAACCGAGCGCGAAGAATTGCTAATGACGCCCGCGAGAGCGGGCTCCAATCCCTTTTGGGGATTGGACTCTGGGAGCAGTCCATTTCAGGAACAAGAGAGCTGATCTCTTGCTCCTGGAATGGCTCGCTCCCAAGAATTAAAGCAATTCTCTATTTCCTTTGTTTTTATTCCTCTTGCGTAATTGAGTCTTTGTTGGATCTTAAAGAATTAGTCATCCGCGGTTATCTGCGCAATCTGCGTCCTATTTCCAATCAATCGCTTTTCAGTTTGTCATCCAGATCAAACCAAGGAATCGCGGCGTCTATCCAGAGCCATAATCGATTATTGTAGATGAGAAGCTCATCAAGAAGGGTCACAATATCTTCTGGTCTATCAATGGATTCCAATCGGGACCCTGCCCTTTCGAACAAACCACTTGCAGTCCCAAACTCCCAGATCTCAAAACGGTCTGCCATTTCCTCAAGAAAAGGAGCTGCAATCTTCTTTGCCTCTTCAGTCCCTGCATCTTTTGCGATATTTCTGAGCATCCATAGGTTGCGCTGATTCCGGTACCCATCCGTGAATGCGTAAAGACGCGCAGTCATATTGCCGCCCCTGCCCTTGTACAAGCTCCTAAGATTCACTATTTCATCGGGTTCCTTGAACCATATCCTGTTTCTCTCCTCAGCGATATCTGAACAGAATGCCGAGGCGCTTGGCATCCTATTACCTGGAGAATCCTCTTCTCCCACAAACCGGATCCAATTAAACCCCTCTTTTTGAATTTGTTCTGCCGCATCTTGGAGCGCATCAAAGCCCTCTGTAATTTTTCCTATCAAGGGAAAGGGCCCCGAACTGAAAGGCACGATATCATCGCCAAAGAACAGGCAAATGGTCTGTTGAATGGGATAATAGAGCACATCGCCCATTTCCAGGGAATCTTTTAGATATTCCGCTTCAAACACTGCGGGAATCATGACCATGACCTCGTCACCGGCAAACTTGGCGTGGAACATGGGAATGTCCAAGGGAAGAAGCCTCAAAATCCCATCAGTTGTTTGCAGCGCCAAATCATCGAAAAGTTCGAGGGTGGCCTTTCTGTCTCCTATTTTCAGGTGGGCATTCTTGGCCATGAAGACTCCGATAAAGTCAATTTGCAATGTTTAAAGGCAGTCAGAAATGTATCACTCAAAAGCACCATTGCTTTCGTCAAATACGATTTTGCCGCCGACGATAGTCATCAGCACGGGAATTTCGCCGATTTTGTGGGGATCGACTGCGAGTATGTCATCACCGATAATGCAGAAATCTGCGAACTTCCCAACCTCTATGGATCCTTTTACATCCTCCATATGATCCTGCCAGGCCCCGTTGATCGTGTAGGTGCGGATCGCTTCCTCCACGGTGATGCACTCTTCCGGTCCACTCACCTTGCCCGATAGCAATCCTTCCCTCAAGATTGCCGCCTGTATGCCCAGCCTCCAGTTGGGATAGGTGACCGGTGCGTCAGAGTTGCTTGTCAGGTTAAGGCCTACGTCAAGGACCGTGCGTGTGGGCCACTCATAGGCTGCCCTTTCCTCACCGACAACGGTGGGTTCAAAGTCCGCGATCATCGCACTGATAAAGGGCTGCATGGCAATCCCGCAATTGTGTCTTGCAAGAGCTTCGGCCTTTTCCCGGCTTATAAAGTCACCGTGGATGATATAGTGGCGCAGATCGCCGCCCGGCTGTGCTTCGATGGCCTTTACGAACCCGTCCACAGCAGCATCAATGGCCCGGTCGCCCGTGGCGTGGAGCCCGATCTGATAGCCCTTTGAGTGCACATACTCTATCATCTCAATGAGATTATCTCGTTGTTGTTGATCCGTTTCTCCAGGAATAACCGGGGTCCCGTGTCCCGCATCCCCGCTGACATAATCCTCGTTCATCCAGGACGTGTAGGTCAGCGGGATACCGTCAGCGAAAATCTTAATGCCGGGGAAGTTAAGCCACGTCTTATCAATGTCCGTGGGGACCTCGAATGTCTCTATGTTTTTCTTGATATCCTCTAATGTCAGTGCACCATAATCTCCGTAGAGAAGTAAAACGTTCGCTCTTGCCGTCAGTTTTCCTTCTTCCAATAGCTCCTTGTAAATATTAACGAATTGGCCGCTCATCACCCCATACACATAATTTTCACCTCCGGGCCCGATGGCGGCATCTGTAAAGCTGGTCACGCCGTTGGCGTTGAGGTGACTTAGGGCTGTGAGCAGGGCCGTCTTCTTCTCTTCCTTAGTCAGGAGCGGCACGTGCTCAGACACCAGAGCCTGGGCGCCAGGTTCCTTTAAGATACCTGTCGGTTCACCGTTATCGTCCCGTTCCATCTCGCCTGATGGCGGGTCGGGCGTGTCCTTGGTAATCCCGGCTATATCGAGAGCCTTACTGTTGACTAGCAGCGTGTGGCAGGAAAAGTCGGTGAAAGCGACCGGATGGTCTGGAGAGACTGGGTCCAAGTCCCATTTCCGAGGTAGCATAGAGGGATCGCTTTTGCATTCTTCAAGGGAACCCTGGTCCCAACCGAAGCCGCGAATCCACTCGCCCGGTTCCACCTCCGCTACTTTTCTACGCAGGGTCTCGACCATCTCCGGGATCGACTTGACCGCGGGAAAGGTTAGATCAAGGGCCAGGGGCGGTCTGGTAGCCCCGAAAAAGGGCGCATGCATGTGCGACTCGTTGATTCCGGGCATGATCGGTTTCCCTTTGAGATCCAAGACCTTAGTGTTGGACCCTATGAATGCCTTTATTTCATCATTTATGCCCACGGCTAAAATGTTGCCATCCTGAACAGCCACTGCCTGCTTGATGCTAAAGTCTTTGTCTACAGTGATGACTTTGCCATTGGTGATAACTAAATCAGCTTCCATGTTGTCCTCTCCTCAATTTATTTGGATTAATAGGTTATGCACCCGCCTTGCAGGGCAGATCATATCTAAAGTTCTATCATGTTCCCAATAACAGCTTCTGGTGTGAGAAGCCCGCCTCTCACATTGATCTGCTCGAAATATTTGTGCCAGCCTGCCTGCTCCACCGTTTCCTCAAACTGCTGGACGAGGTCTTTGTTGGGCATCTTCCAAATAGCAAGATAGCGGTACTTCCCTCGATAGGGTGTCTCTGCGTCGTTGACCCCCCATCCTACAATTTCAACACCAGCTTTGGCCAAACCTTCGATAGCAGGTCCGAGCTGAGACATATAGTCCCCGCGTTCTTTTTCAGAAAATTCAAGCCACTCTGGTTTAGCATTCCATAATTCAATATACAGGTACATAGGTCATTCCCTCCTTTCTTACATAAAGGTTTTGGCCGCGTTATCAGTCGGAATCCTCGACAACGTACTATTATGTATGCCTTACTCGGATTCCTCCTTTCCCGCCAGTGGCGGGACTAATATTATTATCTGAAACCCGATAGAACATATCAATTTAGTTTTTTTCAAATACCTGGGGCCTCAGCAATCTCTTTACAGGGACAAAGGGCTTTTGGGCCGTGCTATAGGGCGTTGCCAGCCAAGCGGGCGGGTGAGAGAGATTTGAGGCATGCGGATATTTCTTCTTGGCTTAGCTTGGCCATCTTTCGCCGCCCGCTATAGCAAGGCAGTTTGCAAATGATAGCTCACTGAACCGAGTTTGTCCCTTCCAAGAGATCCCCGAGCCCCCCTTGAATCAAACACATTTTCAAAGGGCCAAAGTGTTACAATGGAACAACTTGCAAATTGGCTATCGTTCACTGCCCCAGATAGGCCTTTTTCACACGTTCATCATCCTGCAAGTCTTCGCACTTCCCCTTCAACACAAGGCTACCCGTCTCCAATACGTAGCCTCTATGAGCAAGCCTGAGGGCCAGCCGGGCATTTTGCTCCACCAATAAAATGCTTGTACCCCTTTGATTGATCTCAACCGCCACTTTGCCTATCTCGCGAACCACAAGGGGGGCAAGGCCCGTGGAGGGTTCATCCAGCAAAAGCAAGGTGGGGTTTCCCATCAAGGCACGGGCGATGGCAAGCATCTGCTGCTCACCTCCGCTCAAGGTTCCGGCCTCCTGCCGTTTCCTTGCTTTCAACACAGGAAAAGTCTGGAATACGTTTTCCAAACCCCTGTTTATCCTATTCTTATCGCTCTGCAGGTAGGCGCCCAACTTGATGTTTTCATGGACAGCCATATAAGGAAAAAGTTCTCTCCCCTGGGGTACATGACCAATACCCATTTTGACGATATCCTGGGCTGGTGTTCTATCAATGTTATTCCCTTGAAACAGGATTTTGCCTGTTGCGGATCTCTTCAGTCCGGATATGGCTCTTAAGGTGGTTGTCTTACCAGCCCCATTGCTTCCTATGATGGTCACAATCTCGCCATCTTCCACCTCAAGGGAGATATCCTTCAGGCATTCCGCCCTTCCATAGCGTACCGTCAAGGCCCTAATTTCAAGTAACATCTTCTTCCGTCCCAAGGTAGGCCTCCATCACGATCCGGCTTTCAACGATCTCCCGGGGGGTGCCTTCAGCGATCTTTTTACCAAAATTCAGATATCCTGACATAGACTTTCCGAAATGGCTTTAATTCAAGGGGCTTA
>CAYWMP010000019.1:0-47770 GCA_964459445.1 uncultured Desulfobacteraceae bacterium | reverse complement strand
GTTAAATTGGAAAGCGTTGACTGACGTGACTATAAATAGGAAAGTCAGGCTAGACTAGAGGGCGCCTGAAATGCACGAAAAGCCACGCAAAAATCCGATGAAAACCAGAATTGACAGGCGAACGTTTTTGAAGGGGGCGGCCCTGGGTTTAGCCGGTACGGCGCTACCGCTGAAAAAAGCGGATGCATCGTGGTGGAGTGCTTTTTTTCAGGAGCATTTCAGGGAAATGGACGATGAGGAAATCAAGGCCATCATTGAGAGGTTGCAGGAAGAGGCCTTTGAAGAATACGGGCAGGCTGTCAGGATCAGCGCTGATAAGCCTCTTGATGGAGTGAAATTCGCATATGGTCTCGATCTCTCACGCTGTATCGGCTGCAGAAAATGCGTTTATGGTTGCGTCGCTGAGAACAACCAGACCAGAAATCCGCAGATTCACTGGATTACAGTCTTGAGGTTTAAAAAAGGGGAGAAGTGGATCGATCTTGAAAATGCAGATCCCTACTATGAGCCGAAAGAGGTGCCAGAACCGGGGTATTTCTATATGCCGGTTCAATGCCAGCAATGCCAAGACCCTCCCTGTGTAAAGGTCTGTCCGACCAAGGCCACTTGGAAGGAGCCCGATGGGATCACCGTCATTGACTACAACTGGTGTATCGGCTGTAGATACTGCATGGTCGCATGTCCTTACGGTGCCAGACGATTTAATTGGGTAAAACCCAAAATACCAAAAGATGAGATAAATCCAAAGACCCATTATCTGGGTAACCGGCCGCGATATCGGGGTGTGGTTGAAAAATGCACATTCTGTATTCAAAGGACTAGGGCAGGCAGATATCCGGCCTGTGTAGAAGTTTGTCCTGTGGGTGCCAGAAAATTCGGCAACCTTTTGGATCCGGATAGCGAGATCAGATACATCATAGAAAACAAAAGGGTTTTCAGGCTCAAGGAAGATCTAAATACCATTCCAAAATTCTATTACTTTTTCGCAACGTAGCAGGGAATCTCATGGCTGAAAAGAAAAGCAATTTCTCAGTGGCAATTGTCCAGATATTCAAGGGCGGAAAAAGGTATCAGCTATGGATGGCTTGCCTCACCGCTTTAGTCCTTATTGGCGTCATTAACTACATGCGTGAGCATATCTCTGAGGATTTGATTACAACAGCCATGAGAGACCAGGTCCCCTGGGGATATTTTATTGCAAATTATATCTTTTTTGTGGGCGTAGCCGCCGCCGCCATCCTTCTGGTGATCCCCGCCTATCTCTATGATTTTAAGCCTATAAAGGAGATCGTACTCTTCGGTGAGATGGCCGCTATCGTTGCTACTATTATGGCCATGTTATTTGTCACGGTTGATCTTGGACAGCCATTAAGGTTGTGGCATCTCTTTCCCTTGCTAGGAGCCGCGAATCTGCCGTCTTCTGTCCTGGTTTGGAATGTACTCTTCCTGAATGGGTATGTTGCTTTAAATCTGTTTCTTGTGGGATATGCTATCTACCGAATTTGGCATAGAAAAGAATACAAATTATCAATAATTTGGCCTCTCATCCTTCTTTCAATACCCTGGGCAATAAGTATTCATACCTCAACGGCTTTTGTCTTTAATGGGCTTTCATCAAGGCCTTTTTGGAACGCTTCTATCCTTGCGCCCAGGTTTCTAGCCTCCGCCTTCTGCTCGGGGCCTGCCATTATGCTCATTGTGCTTCAGGTTATTCGACGCTTTTCTAAGATAGAGATCGAGGACAAGGCCATTTTCAAAATCGCAGAATTGGTGGCCTACGCCATGGGCATCAATCTCTTTTTACTGTGTGCGGAGCTATTTAAGGAATTTTATTCGGGAAGCATCCACAAGCTCCCCATCGAATATCTTTATTTTGGCCTGCATGGCAAAGGAGCTCTTGTGCCCTGGATATGGATGTCACTTGTTTTCAATCTCATTGCCTTTGTTCTTTTCTTGATACCTACAACCCGCGAAAAATATCTGACACTTAATATCGGCGCCGTTTTAGTCGTTTTAGGCGTTTATATTGAAAAGGGCCTTGGTCTGGTCATCCCGGGCTTTGTCCCTGATGTATTGGGGGAGATATACGAATACTGGCCGACCCTATCTGAAACCCTTATTACTATCGGGATTTTGGCATTAGGGGCCTTGCTTTACACGATAATGGTGAAGTTTACCATCCCGGTCTACACGGGTGAGATCCCACTTGAAAGTAAGGAAGGATAGACAACACTTAAAAAAAGGGAGGGAGAATATGCCAATGAAAAGAAGAACATTTATTAAGCTGTCGGCCTCGGCTATAGCTGCCACGGCCGTGCTGTCCAACTTCAAGGAAGTAAAGGCTAAGGAGTGGGACATCGGAAAAACCGGGTTGCAGCCGAACCCGCCGGATGAGGATGTCAAGCTCGTCCGGAGCGTCTGTCTAATGTGCCACGGCGGATGCGGCATTCAGGCCAAAATTGTCAATGGGGAGCTGGTGAAGCTAAATGGCAATCCCTATCATCCGAATAATTACGACTATGTGGCAAAGGGGGAAATTGTTGAAGAATCCGACCTCGACGCCGGTCCCACGGGTAAAGATGTCGGCATCCTATGCCCAAAAGGGCAGGCAGGGGTTTATGCTCTTTACAGCCCCTTCAGGCTCCAACACCCCTTAAAACGGATCGGATCCCGGGGATCCGGTAAGTGGCAAGCCATCAGCTGGGATCAGGCCATAAAGGAGATCTGCCACGGTGGGAAACTTTTTGCCAATGTTCCCGGCGAGGAAAACCGGATGATCGAAGGGCTCAAATCGGTCGTCAATAACAACAAGCCCATCGGACCGGAGGACTCGGATTTCATGGACGAGGCGCCGCCCGAGGGATACGGCCCCAAGCGCAATCAGTTTGTATGGGCCCATGGCCGAAACGAGCAGTCACCCATGACCCCCCGCTTTGTCAAAGGCGCCATCGGGGTTCCCAACATGATCAACCATTGCAGCCGGTGTGCGGGTACATTTTATAATGTTGTCGAGGATGTGCTCAATCTGCCTCCCTATGAGATCGGCGCCTATGCGGATTACGAATACTGCACCTACCTGATCAGTTTCGGTTCAAACGTAACCCAGGCGGATTATCCCATGCAGACCCGGGCGCGCTATCTTCAAAAATTCGCCAAGCGTACGGGACCATATGCCAAGCAGTTTAAACATGTCGTGATCGATCCGCGGTTTACCAATGCTGCGGCCAAAGCCACCCACAACGGCGTGGGCGAGTGGGTGCCCATCCTGCCCACATCGGCGGCATTTTTCCTGGGGGGCATGATCCGGTGGATCATCGATAACAAACGATACAAAAAACCCTATCTCTCAATCCCCAATGAGAGGGTGGCCAAGAATAAAGGCTACCGCAACTGGACGGACATGACCTACCTGGTGAGCACCAAAGAGCCCAAAACCTATCTCTCCGGAAAGCAGGCAGGTCTTGGGCAGAGCGATCACGTGGTTCTGGTAAACGGTAAACCGACCATGTTTCATGAAGCGAGCGGCTACGCGGATCTTGATGCGAGTGTCACCATCAAAGGTGTGACTTACAAGACTGTCTTCCGAATGCTCAAAGAGCGGGCACGTGAGAAATCCCTCGAAGAATGCGATCGAGTATGCGACATCCCCAGCGGCACTATTGCACGCATCGCCGAAGAATTCTCTTCTGCCAAAAAACCGGTGATAGAAATGTTTCGCGGTCCCGTTCAGCAAACCAACGGCTACTGGAACGGACAGGCGCTGTGTATCATCAACATGCTGATGGACAACATCGATCGCCGGGGCGGGTATATCCCGGGCCATGCCAAATACAAGGGTGCGGTCAAGGGGAAACTGCGTAAGCCTAAAGGGATTTCGGTGGTCCGCCATAAAGCCAAATATCAGGGGAAGAAAAAATTCGCCACCAGGCCCTGGTATCCATTGGCGCGGCGTAGTGTGACGCCGGAATTTTTCTCGTCGGTCAGGCAGGGTTACCCGTATCGAATCAAGATTTATATGAACTACTATAATGATCCCTACTATACCATGCCCTATAATGCAGAAATCCGAAAAGCGCTTCTTGATTTAAAGGCGTTACCCCTCACGTTTTCAATCGATGCCTACATGGGCGAAACGAGTATGCTCTGTGACTACATCCTTCCGGACACGGAGTACCTGGAACGCATCGGCGGTTTCAAAACCTATCCACCTGTAAAGACACGGGTCTGGGGGCTCAGGCAGCCTGTGGTTGGTTCATTAGATCCCAAAACCCATGAATACAAGCCAATTCGCCCGGATACCAAGATGGCCGACGACGTATTCATCATGCTGGCCGAGGAGTGCGGCCTGCCCGGCTACGGCAAGGACGGGGGCGGTCCGGGCATCGATATCAACAACTCTTGGGACTTTTGGAACGAATATTACAAGCATAAGGATTTCAAGGAGGGACTGGATCCCGAGGGGAGCCTGGTGAAACTCGGCGGAAAGTTCCAAAACCCGGCAAAGGAATATACCAAAAAATACGGTTCAGGCGCCTATGTCACCTTCCCGGGCGGAAGACCGGTCCGCGGTCTCTATGCCTACCAGCAGAATGTTGCCGTCAATAAAAACAGTATGACCGGCAACTATTTCGACGGACTGCCGATGTATAGAGAGCTTTTTGATTGCAAAGAGCAGCCTATAGATCCGAAGATCTGGGAGGATTACCCCTTCCAGCTCCATACCTGGAAAGATACGTTTCACTGCCATTCTCGAACGATGAACAATTTATGGCTGGCCTCCATCAAACCCCAGAACTATGGGGAAATCAATCCGGCTGACGGCCGTGCGCTGGGGGTGTCCACCGGTAACTGGGTCAAGGTCAAGTCACCCAGCAGCGAGCATGATCCCTTTTATGAGAACTCCATGGGAGACGGGTGGTATAAATTCCAGGTGCGACTGACCAGCCGCATCCGGCCGGGTCTTTTTTCGGTAAGCCATTCCTACGGACGCTTCGGTGCGGGCGCCCGAAAGTGGTACGTGGGAGGTAAAGTGCAGCCCTTTGATGAAAGAATCGGTGCCGGGTTTTCGATTAATCCGCTCTATATGGCCGATCCGGTGCTTAAAAACATCGGCTTGATGGATCCGGTAGGCGGAGGCACCCAGAGTTATGCCACACCCCTTAGGGTGCAAAAATTATAATAGGTAAAAAAGGAGGAAGACATGACTGAACGAAGCGCAGTCTTACCCCGGGAAGTTATCGAAAGGTCCTTCAAAAAGAGGGGACCCAAACAATTCACGTTATATGTGGATATTGAATATTGCATCGGATGTCATGCCTGTAGCATGGCATGCAAGGCGGAAAACAACACGCCCGCGGGTTTAGATTATAACCGGGTCATCGATGTGGAAGAGGGAGAGTTTACGAATCCCAAAGAAAAACCGAATATGAGTGTCTATTTCGTGGCCATGCCGTGTATGCATTGAGGGAAACCTGCATGCCAGGCGGCATGCCCGGTAGGCGCCATCAGTAAAAGAAAAGAAGACGGCATTGTCCTGATCAATAAGGATAAGTGTATCGGCTGCCGGTACTGTGCTTGGGCCTGCCCATACGGAGCACCGCAGTTTAATGCTGAGGCGAATGTAATGGAAAAGTGCACCCTATGTGTTCACAGAACAACGAAAGGCCAAATCCCGGCCTGTGTTGAAACCTGCGTGGCCAAAACACGGTTTTTCGGCGAGATCAACGATCTGGTCGCACTCATCACAGAGAAGCGGGCCAAACGAGTCTTTCTCGGAGGCTTGACCGGCACAAAACCATCTGTCATCTTTTCCAAATGATCATATGGAGATTAAGGGTCGAATATGATCACAGGTCACAACATGCGCGTTGAAAAAGTATTGTGCTCGGTTTTCCGATCTCCAAACTCGAACTGTGCACGCTGCAAAGAATCGTGCCCAGTGGATGCTGTTGTCTTATCCGAAGACGGCCCTGAAATCTTGGATCACTGCAATGACTGCGGGGTATGTATTGCGGCGTGCCCCAACGGGGCCGTCCGGATTGAAGACAGGGATGATCGCTCGATTCTTGAGGAGATTCAGGCTGCGTTGGATTCAAACGGTAGAGAGGCTTTCCGAATTTCCTGTACACGTGGAAACACTTCAGCCGCTCTTGTTATACCGTGCCTGGGCCGGCTCACAGAAGCATTGCTTCTTGAGCCGGTCCGTGCAGACGCTCCAGCCATTGAGATTCTACAACCCCCATGTTCTGAATGTCCTTCAGTCAAGGGCGCCGGATTCCTGACCGAGACAGTCCAGCACACGCGACATCTGTTTGAAATGGTCGGACTCGAAAGGGAAATGATCCGGGTCAAAAACATTCCGCTTCAGCCTTTTAGGGATATTCCCGGAAAGCCCCTGTCCAGGCGCCATTTTTTAGGGTCAATAGGTGCCAAAGCCATGGAAAAAGCAGCTAGTGCCCTACCCGACTTTGGCCAAGAGGGTGATGAGAATAAAGAAATCTTTCGAGATGCGCTTCTAGCCAAACCCCAAAATTCAAAACGGGCGCTATTGTTGGAACTACTCAGAGAGTTTAAGCAAAAAAACAGGGTTATTGTTGATTCAAAAGATGCTATCCTCGCAGAGATTACTGTAAATGATAAATGTACAGCCTGTGGAACCTGCGCGACCCTTTGCCCCACAGGCGCCATCATCCGGAGAGAAACAGAAGGCAGTTTTTGTTTAGGATTCAGAGCCGATATATGCACAAACTGCAGACTATGTCTTAAAACCTGTGCAAGCGGCGCACTGAGAATGAATAAAGAAGTCTTGCTGAACCATGTGTTTGACGAGAACGAAATGTCGCTCTTTGAAGCACCAAAAAAGGAATGCTTGGAGTGCGGTATTCCTTTTATAGCTGAGGATTCTCATGTCTGTCCCCTCTGCTTTGACAGGAGCAAAAAACAGAACCAATTAGTCCGTAATTTGATGGAAGCAGAGATATAATTATGGGAGAAATTCATGCATATCATTACAGCGAGGATCGAGCCAACACATACGGCTTTCTTGCAAGTCTTTGCCTAAAGCCGCCTTCGAAAGAGTTGGTATGGATGATCAGAGATGGGAGCATCCTTAAGCAGCTCAAGGGAGATGGCTCCGGTAACGGTTACCATGAATTGGAAAGATTTGTCACAGAGAACGCAGGCCTACCCGACCGTATGAATGAACTGACCGCTGGGCACTCAATGCTTTTTCTGCTGCCGACAGATGTTATCCCGCAGGAGGCTTTTTACTTGGATGAAAATAAGCGCTTAGGGGGGAGCGTCACCACGGCGGTGGGAAAATTTTATGAAGCGGCGGGCGCTGAAATATTGAAGGAATGCGTTGAGATGCCGGACCATTTGGGAGTTGAGCTTCAGTTCATGGAATTTCTCTGTAAGCTGGAGACAGAATTGAGTCAGGACGGAGACACAGATAAACTGGAACGATGCCTTAATTTGCAAAAAGAATTTTTGAATGATCACCTGTTTAAATGGGCCTTTCAGTGCTGCGAAAAGATGATCGAAGTTTCAAGTCTAGGATTCTATAGGGCACTTGCCTACTTTATCATTGAATTCTTGGAAACAGAAAAGGAACATATTGCAAGGATTTAATCCGGATTTGCATACTTGGAGACAGACCATGGGAAGTAAGTATATTTTCCTCATCATATTTTTGGCAGGGGTCATGGTGACTACCGGTTTTGACGGCACTTCTTCTGCTCAATCATCAGGAACGACCAACGCTCAAAAAGCCGCGTTTCGGGATCCGCATCTGGTTCATTTCGAAATCGGTCAGGATATTCCGCCCATCGGCTTCTCGATTCCAGAAATAAAAAACTGGCCTGACTTTGTTAAAGGAGTCCAGCGCAATCTAAAGGATCTGCCCTTCAGTCACGAAATGAAATTCCTGATCCAAAGTCTGATCCCAACCCTGATCAGTCTTGACGAGAAGAAAGTTATTGTCAGTGAAATGAACCGATTTCTCGTCAAACCGGAACTTTATTCTCAAATGACCTCCAAAACTACGTTTAGCGAGACGACTAAAGAACTAAAGGAAACCTATCTTAAGAGCAAGACTCAAGAAGATCTAAAATGGTTGAATAGAAGCATAATAAACGATTTGATCCCTGAAACCCCCAAAGTCGAGGTTTCTGAGGGAAAAAAGTTTAATAAACTGAGAAATATTAATTGCCTGACCTGTCATGAAGCCTGGGATGCCCGCCAGCAAAGACGTGAAGGTGATGTCGCCGCGACGCGAGCCGACTTGAAGGACCTCGAAAGCTTGACTGAAATGATATCGAGCCAGTTAATCAGGCCCCGGCCGACCCCTCCGCCAAAACCCGATAAAATAAGGGTGGATGATGAATTCCTCAAGAATTACGAAAATTTGAAAAAAAATATTATTCGCCCCAATCTTCATGGCAATCCGGTCTTAATTGAGGCCGTTCATCCCGAGGATCCTTATACGTATAAACCGCTCTTAAAGCGTCTCGTGTGTTTGGATTGTCACGCACCCGGCAGGGACATCGATAAAATCAAACATGCTGACGGAAAAACACACAGAATCAAGTTTTTATATGGGCCGGTTGAGGAAACCTTGGATGAAAAACACGCCCAGTAAATCCTTCAAATTCAGACAACTTGTTCTGGCGACGGCTATCACCTTATGCATTTTCGCAATTCCTTTCACAACACTGAGTCAGGAAACCGGCTCCGTTGAAACATCGAATCCGAGTTCCTCGGGTAAAATCGATCAGGAATACATCCGACTGCTAGAAAAGCGGGTCTCGGATCTTGAGGCATTGGTCGAAAAACTCCTCGAAGATAAAGAAGCAGCCGCAGCAGATTCAGATAAGGAAGCCATGCCCGCGGCGGAAGTTACCAAAGATAAAAAGGAAGAACCCAAACCCCCTGAGGCAACGGACGAGGAGGATGAGTGGGGTGAGGAGCCGGAAGTGGAAAAGGCGGCTGCGGGGAGAGATGAGGACGCCAGGCGAAGAATCACAGATTTGGAAACCTGGCGAAGAAAGGAAGACGCCAAGGCAGCCAAGAAAGAAGAGGAGGAAAGTAAAAAAACCAAGTTTGCCCTATCCGGAAAATATAAGTTGCATTATAATATCAGGGATAACCTCAATCTCAATAACCCAACTCAAGAGTGGGAATTTGACAGCGACAACTATTTCGATCAGAGATTCATGCTGGCATTGGAAGCAACCCATGATCCCTTTGCCGTTGTTTTTGTATTGGATAAGGGCAATTTCGTATTCGACTGGAAAGAGGACTCTGAAGGTACGCTTGAAAGATGGAATCAACTTTTTACGGCCCAACCGGAGTTTGTTAGAGAACTCTACTTACAGTACACCGGTCCGTTTCGGCTGAAGGCGGGTCGTCAAAACATTCCCGATCCTAGCGGCGGAATGGTTCTGGAGGGGCCGGGAGATGGTCTAATACTGACCTCACCCACCTGGAGCACGTCCTACGGAAGACTCTCCGGATCGCTGGCCTACCTCGCCGTGGCCGGAGGCTATGAAAACTACGATTCGTTTATCACAAGCGGCGGACCACCTGCCGGTGATAGAAGTGCGGTTTTCGGGGCGGACAACAGATTAGATGGCTTCTATCTTACCCTAAATTATAAACCCACAAAAGAGCTGGAAATCGATCCCTACTTGGTTTGGGCCAATGACAGGGGTCGATTCGGGGATGCCGACCTTAACCTGGATAAGGATTTTGACGTTGATACACTGCCCCGAGATGGCAATTTTGAGCCCCTTTACTTGGCCAGTTCATTTAAATATCATAGTGGCAAATTTTCTTCTAAAGGGGATTTTCTCTGGCTGGGGGGATCTCATGACAACGCAAGAGACATAAATGCCTATGCCGCTGTGCTGGGATTTGACTATAAACTGTCTGAATCATTTAGTCTAGGGATCGAAGCCGCCCGCGGATCGGGCGATAAAATAGACGAGTCCGAAACAGATGATGTAAATACCTTTTATGGACTTTGGATTTGCAAAGATCGACGGAAATTTGCCAATATCTTTAGCGAGGATTTAAGGGCGGGTTATTTTTTCTGGGACAGCAGTTTAGCCAATGTAACTTTAATTAAGGCACGGCTTGGCTATAGTCCCTTCGACAAACTGAATTTAGGACTCTCCGGGTTGGGGTTTTGGACCTCGGAAAAGGTGTTCAAAGGGCGGGGTCCTATACCGCATACCTATGATTGGAGTTCCGGCAGATCCACTACCACCGAAACCACGCGGGACCTAGGTTGGGAAATAAATTTCGATATGTCTTATCAGCTATTTAAACGATTAGCCGTATATTCTGAGTTCGGGTATTTTATTCCGGGTGATGTTTATCAGCAGGCTGATGGGAATAGTGCCGACCCAGCCACGGAGTTGGTGATCGGAACTGAACTGAAATTTTAATTTTAGATGGAATTCCATGACTGATGTAAGAGAATTCATAGACGAAATATGAATTACACAACAATTGAAAGTAGAGATAAAAGGAGGAATTTAAAATTCATGATATCTAGATGGTTGCTATATTCAATGGTTTTTTTGTTTGCCTGGATGGCCTGTTTGAGCCTGCCGGTTCTTTCATTTGCCCAGGAAGCGTCGACCGTCAGGGCGACTCAGGTCGATGCCAAGGTCACAAAAAATGAGGCCGTACTAAGAGAAGGCGATGTTATACAGAGAGGTGACAGGATCGTTGTCAACCCTAAATCAGCCGCCGTCTTAACTTGGTCAAACGGTAGTATCTTAAAGATTTATCCCAATAGTTCAATCACACTGAGAGGGGTTGTGTTTGAGAATGATAGAAAACTGGAGAAGACATTTCTGACACTTGAAAAAGGGAGAATATTCGCCAAAGCACAGGTTCCTGAACATATGTTCGAACACTTTGAAATACAAGTTGCGAATATACCGATTATAGCTCAGGCCTCTGAGTTTGCACTAAAATATGATGAAACCAAAAATGAAATGAAAGTCTTTTCCCTCCTCGGAAGGGTTGTGGTTGATGCGGAAATGGACAGGACAAGAATAGAAGAGGGTCAAAGGGTAAAAATAAAAACGGATGGAAAACCAGAGAATATCGGTCCTATGCCTGTTAAGACACAAGCAGCCCTGATGAAAGTCTCAAAGAGGCTTGGTGGCAGCTTGCTTATTGAAGAAGAATCAGGATCTATCGGTGGACCTCTTAAAGCAAAAATTGGAGGTGTAAGAAACAGAAGAGGGGATGCTCCTTATTCGGTAGCGTTCAAGGCAATTATTAAAGGCGGTAGTGGCAAGATTAAGTCAATCCAATGGGATTTCGGCGATGGCGAAAGCGCTGAGGGAAAGAAGATTCAACACACCTTTACTCAGGGAGTCTATGGTGTTGTTCTGCGTGTGGAGGATGAAAATGGAGAAAAGGCCACGAGTCAGATCAATATCTCTGTAGAAGAGGATTGTGCTTGCTAAGAAGGGGTAACGTACATGAACGGTATAAAAAGAGGGCTATTAGTGCTGCTGATAGTTATTGTAGCCTGTGTCTTATACCGAAATGAGATCCTCAGGGCGCAAGAACCGACTATCACGAAGACAGAGGAGGCCCATGAGCCCATCCCACTTAGAGGTTATGATGGGAGGGAACTTAGCATCGATAGCAAAGAACCTTACAGCCCCAAGCATACCTGCGGTGAATGCCACGAGTACGTTGAGATTACAAACGGCTACCATTTCCAGCAGGGTCGGACAGACGGTTTGGGCAGGATCGTCATATCCGATAATTTCAATCCCAAGAGGCCCTGGCACAAATCCGCCGGCATGTTCGGTAAGCGGTGACCACCGGCGGATGACGCCAGTCAGTTGGCTGGAAAGAGCAATATGAGCTTTTCCGACATGGACAAATCCGCTTATTATTTTGCCCAAAAGTGTGGTGAATGCCACCCCGGGGGGGGAAGTTTGGAATACGACCGGGATGGTTACAAGTACTACGATGACCAAACTGGCAAGTTTGGCTATCAACTGAGTGGCCGCGATCCCGTGCTGGACGGAGATTACACCGCTTTCTCTGGCGGCGATCCAAACTTTGGCGTCCCCTGGGACAAGAGCGGCGTGCTCGAGGCCGACTGCCTCATGTGCCATCTCAAGGGCTATGATTGGAAGATCCGAAGCGCCGCCCTTAACGGGCGCAAGTTTCGTTGGGCTCCGGCCGTGGGTGCAGGCTGGGCTGAAGTGGAGATGGGCAAGGATAAATCGGGCCTTCCCTTAGTCAAGTCACTGACCATCAATTACAACAAGATAGGAAAAGCCGACTTTAAGAACTTGGCGAATCAGATCATCAAGAAGATCCCGGCTGAGAACTGCTGGTATTGCCACTACACCGCAGATACCAAGAAGCGGGGCCGTACCGTCGATCCCTATAAAGACATCCATATTCTCAAAATGAGGACCTGCGTGATCTGCCATCCATCCGATGATCAGCATAACTTCGCCAAAGGAGACGCTGCGCTTTCCTCTGTGCGGGACGACCTAGACTTAACCATGAAAACCTGCCGCGATTGCCACCTTAATAGGGAGTATAAGACAGCCCCCTATCCGGAGAAGCACACCTTTCCACCGCTGCACTACGGTATGATTAGCTGCGAGGCTTGCCACATCCCTTACAAAGACGTCCCAGGCAAGCTTGTTTTTGATAATGCCACGACAGGTCGGACCATTGAATATCATACTGACATATTTCTCGACTTCGATGCGCAATACCCTAAGCGCTGGATGCCGGTCCTGAAGATGCGTCGGGGCAAAATCAGGCCGTTCAAAGAGCTTATCTCAATCTGGTGGGGTGATCTGAATGACAAGACCGGGGTTGTTGCTCCGCTCTATCTGTGGAAGATCAGGGACTTGAAAAAACCAGACTTCAAAGACGATAATGGAGACGGCAAGCAGGAAATAAACACTTTTGAGGAGATCAAGGCCTTCCTTCTGGCCCTGCAAGGAGCCAGGGATAAATTTGGCAATCCCATCGCCAGGAACCCTGCCTTGGCCAAGGGCGGAAAGATCTATAAGTTGGCTGGCAGCGGATTAACCTTTTACAGGGATAGGCAGGCAGAAAGCCACGGGTTCTCCATTAGCCACAATGTTCTTCCTGCAACGGAGGCGATTGGGGTGAAGGGATGCAAGGAGTGTCACACTAAAGATTCCGCCTTTTTCCACCGCCAGGTTCTGCTGGATCCCTGTAACGAGGAGGGCAAGCCGGTTTTTGTGCCCACGTGGGAGCTCATGGGCTACACTGAGGAGCAGGTCGAAGAGTTAACAGACCTGGAATCAATTATGGAGATTCAGAGATTGCTTTATGAGTAAAAAAATATAGGGCTAAAAAATTTTGCCGGCTCTTATGTTAGCCTTAACATAAAACCTCTTACCATGTAACAATTATGGAAAACTTTAAAACACTTATAAAAGGGTCAGCAGAAGCTCACGGGCACCTGTGTCCTGGCCAAGTGGTCGGTGTGAGGATGGCGATGCTGGGCTGCCGGCTCATCGGTTTGGATGATCCTCGCAGCCACGATCAGATAAAAAAACTGATCGTTTATGTGGAGATGGACAGATGCACGGCGGATGCCGTTGCCCATGTGACCGGCGTGAAGCTGGGAAGGCGCTCTCTAAAGTTCATGGACTATGGCATTATGGCAGCCACCTTTGTGAATTTAGAGACCGGTAAGGCCTTTAGGGTACTATCCACTGAGGATGCGAGGGATTTGGCCTTATCATATGCACCAGCCATTTCAGGGAAGTCACGGCAGCAGCTTGAGGCCTACAAACGCATGCCGGATAGCGTTCTCTTCAGGGTGCAAGAGGTGGAGGTGGACCTGAGTGAATTTGACATGCCCGGCCCCACCCGAAGGAAAGTAGCCTGCGCCGGCTGCGGGCAGTTGGTTCGGGATCATCGGGAGGTTGTGGTTGATGGTAAAGCCCTTTGTAAACCATGCGCAGAGGGGGCCTATTTCCAAAATGCGAATGAGGTCGCGTGGCCGAACATGAACTGGAGTCCCAGTCAGGAAGAGAAGCCTTTTACGAAAACAAAAAAAGTCATCAATCTGAGACACTTTGCATAAATCTTTGAGGAGGAATTCGGGACGTGCTCAAAAAGATAAAACTAAAGGATGCTGTAGGGAGTGTACTGGCCCATGACATCACGGAAGTTCGACCCGGGGAGTTTAAGGGTCCTGCTTTCCGGAAGGGTCACACGGTGTGCAATGAGGACCTTTGCCGACTCCAGAAACTCGGCAAAAATCATCTCTATGCAATCGATCTTGATAAGGATGAAATTCATGAAAATGAGGCGGCCCGAATAATGGCAGGGGCCTTAGCCGGAGAAGGCGCTGTTTGGAAGGATGAACCCAAGGAAGGTAAAATCAGCCTTCATGCGGAAAAAGACGGCATGCTGATGGTAGACACGACCTCCCTTGCTGCCTTCAACATGGTGGATGAGGTGATGTGTGCAACGCTTCATAACCATACCCTGGTAAAGGAAGGGGATTTGGTTGCCGCCACCAGGGCCATCCCCCTGGTGATGAAGCGGGTGCCGGTGGAGCGTGCCGCTGCAATAGCAAAACAAAACGGATCGGTATTGAGGGTGAGGGTTTTGAATAAAGCCAAGGTCGGATTGGTGATCACGGGCAATGAAGTCTATCATGGTCTTATTGACGATCGATTTGAACCCATCTTGACTGAGAAGATCAATGCCCTGGGATCCGAGGTCGCAGCAGTGGGTTTTGCACCCGATGATGCTGAAGCTATAGGCCAAGTCATAAAATCCCACCTTGCAAAGGGTTGTGATCTATTGCTTTTGAGCGGCGGGATGAGTGTGGACCCGGACGATGTGACCCGGCAAGGCATTAAAAGGGCGGGGGCCACTGAAATGCATTATGGCGCGGCGGTGCTACCGGGGGCCATGTTCCTGGTGGCCTATCTTAAAGAGGTGCCGTTATTGGGTATCCCTGCCTGTGGTCTATACCATAGGACAACAGCGCTGGATCTGGTGTTGCCCAGAATATTAGCGGGCGAGCGCGTTGGGAAGGCGGAGCTTGCCTTCCTCGGGCATGGAGGTCTTTGTAAGGACTGCGAAGAATGTGCCTATCCTCATTGTCCCTTTGGGAAAGGCATGTGAAGGTTCTATCGATGTTTTCCAACGTTTCCAATTAGTGCTCAAAAAATAAAGCTGTGCATCTGTCCTTCAAATCAGCGGCAGATATCCGGCCATATGGTGAGTTGAAGAAAATCCTATAGACTTCATCGCTCCTGAAGCGTTAACATCGAATTCAAGCCTCCAGAAGGATTAAAAAGCGATGTCTTCCGTATCTGCAAGGCGGTTTATTCGGGTATTCGGGAACAGAAAATTTAGCAGGCTTCTGAATTTTCTATCATTCTATTGAATTGGAAGTTTCAGAATTGCCCCCTTTTCTACGACAATTCCATCAACGTGGCCGGCCTTTTCTTCCTTCTCCAGCACGATATGCAAGTGCCACGATTCTCCGGGATGGGTAAATACACCCTGGATATCGGCGGAATAAAACCCAATGACACTTCCCGATGTCAGTTCCCTATACCCCTTTAGCTGAACGAGAAGCGGCGGCCCTCCGTGCCCTCTGAATTGCGGATTGAGGCCGTTGATCACATGCCAAGTTAGATTCCGGAAGCTGCCTTTAATAAGAAACGGAAAGGGGGCAGTGGTGTCCAGCCCGCTTTTTTTTGCCTGTTGTAGAATGAAGTGGTGAATTTCTGATTCGGACATGGTTTTCGGCACAACGATGTCCTGCCAGTCTCTCACCTGGGCCGTAACCAGGAGCACGGCCTGCTCCCCCTCGGGTATTGAACGAGTTGCTCTATCAAGGCCATCTCTGCCGTAGCTCAGCCATGCCTCGCTGTCAATGACGGTAATCTCTCCTTTGCCTTCTCTTATGGCACCCACTGCATAGGTATGAGGTGAGGATAATGCAGTATTCAGATCAACAACCCCATCGACCTTTTTCATATGCACCATCTTTTTGAAGCTGCCATAGTGCCGAAGATTGAAAGGCTCTGATGCCTCCAGGTAAGGGTTATCAAAAAACAGAAGGCAAAAGATTACAATTATGAAGATATTCCTAAGGACCATAAAAATTCTCCCTAATCTTAGATCCGATTACAAGTTTCGTGTCGCGGGTTTAAAAAAACCTTAACTCGCAACACGCAACACACAACCCCAAATCCAGCATTCCGCATTCCTATATCTTTCTCAGGATATCCGCCGGCTTCATTTTGGCAGTGCGTCTTCCCAAAACATACCCGGTCACACAGCCTCCCATAATGGCTAATGCCATGGACTTAGCAGCCAATCCGAGGGACATTCCCACGGGAAGCCGGACCACATTGGCTGCCGCCTCCATTTGTCTTGCCATGGCGGGAAGTGGGTTCAGCTCCCAGGGGGTGGGAATGGTAATCGTGAGAAAACCTAAAACATATGAGATGAGATAACCCATCAGGATACCCAAGACTCCGCCAACAATGGACTGCACAAGGGTTTCCCCCATCAGTTGTTTCTGTATCTCTCCCTGATTCCAACCCACGGCCTTGAGAATCCCGATCTCCCTTGAACGTTCCAGGAGGTTGGAAAGCATGGTCTTCATAATCAGGAGCACTGCACCCATGAGGGCAACCAGGGATGCGATCAGGGAGAACCGGTCCGAAATCATCGAGACCCCGCCCATTAGCTCCAGGAATGAATCCGAGCTGCTTACGGAAACACCCTTTATCTGTTTTGATATCCGTGACTTGACCCTGTTCAACAGGGAGGGGTTCTTCAACCTGAGATAGACCATATTCACCCCGCCCGCCCCTTTCCCTAATAGGGACTGTGCCCCTTCAAGTGTTAGGTATATGTTGGCCGCCGCAATCTGGGATCCCTCTTTTATTTCCAGCAACCCCACCACCCTGAAGGAACGATCGTTGATTTGAAAGTTGTCTCCGGGGTGAGCGCGCTTGAACTTTGCGAAGTGTTTTTCCAGGACCACTTCCCCCTGCTTCTCTGGAAAGCGCCCCTCTTTGAGCCACGCTTTCATTTTAACGGGACCCAGGCCAGGACGCTGGAGGTCCAGACCCATGATGGTCCTGAAGCCCCGTGGTGCGAATTCCCAGAGCAATAACGAATAGGACATTGAATCCACCCCCTCAATTAAGTTCAGGGCTTCCAGATCTCCGGAGGAAAGGAGCTGGTTTGAAAAGGGAAGCCGTATCCCCCGCATGGTTCTGGAGGGTGGGCCTGATCCAACGTTTCTTTCCACCCCACGTTGAACAACCAGGTCTGCCCCCAAGTTCTTGAAGGGCTGGCTTAGCGCGGTCCTGTAAGCGGAGGATAGGGCATTGATGGAGACAAACAGGGCGACCCCCACTGCTATACCCAGGATGTTGACCAGGGTCCTGTTGTGGCGATTATGAAGCTCTTTATAGATATAAGGGAAATACATGGTTCCTGATTACTCAATTCTTCCCGGTTATTCGATCGAGGGCTACCTTTAAATCCTCTATCTTCCACTTTCCCTGGAAAAAAGAGGGGCCCGATCCCGTGGGAAAGCCAAAAAATTCGACCGGTTTACCATTAACTTCCAGGGTGGATTTCCCGTCGATATAAATGACCAGAGGGGTATGTCTTTTGATCCCCTTCTTGCTCTTAAACCGGTACCCTTCTTCGCTATCAAAATCGTGCCAGAAGAGGAGAACCCTTTCACCGTACGCAGGGAACAGATTACGGAGCTCCCTCAGGGTTGGCCGCATAGGGCCATGGTTCAGATAAAGGACGTCAATCCTTACGGGCTCTTTGGCCCCTGCGACCAGTGGAAATGAAAACAAAAGCGCCGCCACCAAACAGAATAAAAAAGCTTTTTTCATGATATAACCTCCCCGTCCTGCATGCGGATGGTCCGATCTGCCGCTTTAGAGAGCTCCAGATCATGGGTGACCATCAAGAGGGACATCCCATTGTCCGCATGAAGATTCTTTAAAATATCCATAATAGCCTCACCTGTTTTTGAATCCAGATTCCCGGTGGGCTCGTCAGCAAAAAGCATTCCCGGCCTATTTATAAGTGCCCTGGCAATGGCCACACGCTGTTTCTCGCCACCCGAAAGGGCCGAAGGCAGGTGCTCCATACGATCTTCCATATCCATCCGGCAAAGGAGCTCAACGGCCCTCTGACGCCGTTTCTCTTCAGGCATTTTTACCGGAAAAAGGGGAAGAGCCACATTTTCCCATGCCGAGAGGGTCGGGATCAGGTTAAAGGTCTGGAACACGAAACCGACATTCTCCCGGCGGATGAGGGCTAATTCCTCCTCGGATGCCTCTGTAATATCTTTGTCATTGAGGAAGACTCGACCCTTGCTGGGACGCTCCAGCCCTGAAAGAAGGGAGAGTAGTGTAGTCTTTCCGCTGCCCGATTTTCCCACAATAGAGATGAACTTCCCCTTTTCTACAGTCAGTGAGACATCTTTCACCACATGCAGTGAACCGTACTCTTTATTTAGATCCATACTTTCAAGAATATTATCTTTATTCATGTTTAAGTACCTCCGAGGGTTTGATGCGAGAGATATGCCTGCTCAAAAACCCGCCCGTTATGCCGCCTATGAAAACAGAGAGTATGATTGCAAAGGAAGCCAGGCTCCAGGGTATGAGGACAGGGAGCTTAAGGGTTTTAAAAACCGGATCTCCACCGCCGGGGAGAAAATGGGGTGTTGGGCTCATCTCCCAGGGGATTGGGATATTGACTTCCATGAATCCCAGGCCGAATGCGGCAAGAGATGCGATAAGGAGACCCAGGATTCCTCCTGCAAAACACTGAAGCACCGACTCCCCAAAAAGCTGAAAAACCACATTCCTGTTGCTCCACCCCACGCTCTTCAGGACGCCTATCTCTTTGGCCCGCTCAGCAATGTTTCCGGCCATGGTCTTAAAGACGATCAGGACAGCGATGATGATTGCGATCAGGGATGCGGCCAGAGAGAACCTGTCCGATAGGGCAAAGAGATTCCCAAGGAGCTTCAGGAAGGAATCCGGCGTAGCCACATTGGATTTTTTCCCTAAGATTTCCTTCAGGGCAGCGGCCACGTGACTCAGCTCGGTTTGTTCCGCCTTAATGAACAGGATGTTTACGTCCTCTGGATTGAACGGAGAGACCTTTTGTACCTGTTTGGATGCAACGGCCATCTTCTGGGCCTCCTTTAAGGGGAGATAGATATTCGCCACGGCAATCTTGGCTGCGCGGGATGCATCCACAATCCCCACCACAGGGTAGCTTTTATTATTCACCGAAACCATACCGCCTGCCCTGATATGAACCTGCCTGGCAAAGGTGGCCTCCACAAGGGCCTCTGGTTTTCCGTTTTCTAAAAATCTTCCCTCCGTGATATGGTTGCGGAGTATCCCCGGACCCGTGGGGTTTTCAGGATCGATCCCTAAAACTATTGAAAAACGGTCAGGATCGAAGACCCATATCAGAAGCGCCTCTCCTACGCCTTGGATACCCTTGAGACTCTCGATCTTCTCAACCTCCTGCCTTCGGATCGTCACGGCCGAACACGCAAAGACCGGGCCTGTGAGTTCCTCCGGAACATCACCATTTCGCTGTACGGTTATATCAGCGCCAATCTCCTGAAGGGGTCTGCGGGCTGCTTCGCTGTACGCCATGGAAAGAGCATTAATAATGACCAGCAGGGCTATGCCCACAGAAAGCCCGATAATGGCCGTCAATGTTCTTCTTTTGCGATAATAGAGCTCTTTCGTCAGGTAACGAAAATGCATCATCTCCCCCTATGTTCAGTGAACCAAGGATCCCTGTCCTGTTCCATACTCCTGTTCATGAGATTGAAAAAGCGTTTCTCCTGTCCGGGATCCAGTATCTTTTTGATATCAATAATGTGTGTAATGACCTCTCTCTGAATTTCATCCTGGATACTGGCTATATCTTTCCGCAAGTTTTCTACCTTTTCCGAATCCACTGCTTCTTGCCTTAAAAGGTCCACCAGCAAACCCCTTTTCCCCTGCATGTCAGAGCCGAATCTTTCAAGCCTGGCATGAAACGTCTGAGCAAGGAAATCCATCCTTGCGAGCTGGGGTGCTGAAAGACCCAGGGCCTGGTAAAGATGTCGATGTGTTGGGGATACGGGGCGCAGGGTAGAAGGAGTGAGAAAAGTGTTACAGTAATAATTGTATCCCGTAGCGGCAAAAGCAGCCGCGTTTATGGCCAAAGAGAGAATAAAAACAAGCATCCACCATTTTGTTCTCATCACTTTGCCTCCTCTTGGTAACTTGCCATGGTTAAATATCCATGGGCCAGGGTCCCCGGAGGAACCGTGTCAAAGCTCCTGATGGATGCCAGGCTCACATGCTCCTGGGCATAGCCGGGTTGACGGCCTTGGAATGAGGATAAGCCTTCTTCAAAAAGAATGTTTCCAAGATAGGTGCCCATGACGAGGCCCACGAGCAGGAGGGTGACCATCGCCAATGGCGAGGGAAGGACTTGAAAGATTTGTCGCAACCGTGGAAAAGAGTAGTCCTCACCCAATCCGGATATTTTTTTGTGTAGTTTCAAATAAAACCCGGGAGCGGATTGGATATCCGGCAAATCGTCCAGAGCGTCCCAGATACGCTGAAGCTCTTCGTACCGCTTCCTGCACCCCGCGCAGTCTGCAAGGTGGGCCGTAATGCGGTTTTGCTCCACTGAGCCAAGCTCACCGTCCTGATAGGCAGAAAGACTTTTATGTACCCTACGGCATTTCATTTTTTCGTGTTTTCGTACTTCCTGCCCGCCATCTGGCAGGCGGGTCGCGGTTTCGGGATCGATCTCTTTCTTAATAAGGTTAAACAACCCACAGACCGAAAACCTGCGTTTATTTTTCATATCGGATCAAATTTTTCCGAAGATTTCTCTTTGCCCGCACCAGCAGTGAATCTACGGCCGAGACGGAGCAACCCAGGATCCGGGCTATCTCCTCATAAGAAAAATCGTTATACCTCTTCAATATAAGGGCCAATCGCTGATTGGCCGGCAGGGTCCGAAGGGCGGAAAAGACCTGTTGCTTCCTTTCAGCGACGACCAAGACATCTTCAGGCGTTTGCGCTTCTTCTGCATGCATTTGGAGGTACTGGTCCTCGGGGTTCTCGGCTTTTCCGCCTGAAGAAAAAAGGATGAGCTTGCTGCGGCGGACGGATTTCAGCTCATTCAGACAAAGATTAGCAGTAATGCGATAAATCCAGGTGTTGAATTTGGCGGTGGGTTTATAACGACCGGCGGCTTGCCAGACCCGTATAAAGACCTCTTGGGCCAGGTCCTCGGCCTTTGCCCTGTCTCCGATAAAGCGATAGATGAGATTCAACACCGCTCTCTGATGACGTTTCACCAAGGCCTCAAAGGCATAGTTATCTCCTTTAGCCACTCGGGCCATGAGATCTTCGCTCGGTGTTCCTTCATCGAAGAGTTTATTATCCATTTAAAAGAAATAACGTATACGTAGCTCAGCGCGCCAATCGTTTTGTTTCTCACCGAAGTCCGTATTGCTGCCTCCCGCCAGAAGTGCTCCGCGCAATCTCAGCTCCACATTGGGCCTGGGACTGTACAATAGTTCAGGGATTACAGAAAAGCTCTGATCCTGGAGGTTAATGATTGAGGTCACGGCAGGGATAAAATAGAGAATATCAAATGGCTCCTTTTGACTTGCCCTGAAGTAGAGGTAATCCCGGCCAGGATTGGGCCTGACAAATGTCCCTCTGGAAATCTGTTCAGCCCGAATGAGCGGGGAAGGGTCACCGGTCTCAAGAAATGTTTCGTGTGTCCGGTTTACAAGCCGGAAAAAATTTTCAAGATCCTCCTCATCAACTCCTGTAGCGTCATGGAAGTATTCCATGATAAAGGTGATCTGGCTGCCGGTAAGGTACCTGATGCCCAAAAGGGCGCTGAGGACATCCGATTCCTCCACGGAAAGATTCCCCTTCTCGTCTAAGGATTTCTTTTGAAAATCGGTTATCCAGGCCATTTCTCCGTGGACTTCAAGGTTTGATTTGATGTTTTTGGCAAAATCAAATCCATAACGGGTCGTTCGGCTATCGCCGGTGAAAAAGAGCAGATCGACATCCGTATCCCAGAGGAGCATGTAAAGCTTAGCAGCAAAATTGATGTGGTCGGGTTCACCAAAATCGTCGTTGATCTCATCCGTTACAGGCAGAATCACTGGTGTGAAGGTCAGGGTCTTAAGAGGTCCCTGGAAGCTGTTGATCCAATCTGCCGTGAGCATATAGAAACCCTGGAGGGCCTCTTCAGGGTCTTCAGGGTCTTTCGGGCGCTGGACAAAGCCGGCGGGATTAAAGGCATAACCCGTTCCCCATCTGGCCACCTTTTTCCCCGCATCAAAGGATAGACCGAGCCTCGGCTTGAGGGAAAGGTATCCTTCCTGGAGAGTAATCTCCTCATCCCACCCCAGATAATCGTATCGCAATCGACCCTCGGCCCTCGCATAGAGCTGTGCGATCCCTTTTTGGTAGCCTCCCTCCAACCGAAGCGTTCCATCATATTTTTCAATGGTTTTTCCCTCGTCCTGATCAAAGAACCTGAGTTTATAGAGGGCCGCATCGCGGTCAAGGCCGAAGAGGACGGGCTCAAATTCAAGGAATCCTCCGAGACTGTAAGGTTTCTTCTCTATCTCTTTTTCGATTTCCGCAAGGTCGAACTTGTAGTCATCTTGCGGGAGGACAGGAAAAGGAAAGATCAAGACCCACAGTGTCAGAACGATGAACACCGCAGTGCATTTCATTGAATTACCGGATGCTTTCCAGCCTGGGGAGAAAATTGAGGGTGAAGGCCTCATCCGGAAGGTCTCTTTTTTTCATTTTGGCAAAGATCATAATGGACTTGTAACCCTTGTAAAGAGGGCTGTCCGTTTCGATCACCGCAGGACGGACGATGTCGCCATCGAATGTCTTTATCTCCTTAAAGTAAAGGGTCTTGATCAAGAGTCCTGAGGCGGCATAGCATACGATCTTTGTGGGAACCATGGCCTTTTTGTCCACTGTCATCTTCAAACGGTCATAGGCCACGTATCCGGTTTTTGCCTTCAATTCCAGAAGATACGCTTCACCCATATCCTCAGTTTTATTAACTCTATACTCCACATGATAGTCAAGGCGCATGATGTCCGCATTGTTAAATACCCCTCCAACAACGGATTGAAGGCTGGTGGTCCGTATGGGTCTTCCCACATTGGGTATGAAAAGCCACATGTTTTCTCCGAGCCTGAGCGTGGCGCGGCCCTTCTCGCTTGCGGGGGAAAGAAAGAGGGAAGCCACTTTATCGTTTCCTTTTTTTACAGTAAATAGAATGAATTCTCGCCTTTTCCCGTCAGGTTCAACATTGATAAGCTTCCGGTAGGATTCATAGGATAGGGGCGCCAGGTTTCGGTCCACTTTTTGGAGTATCTCGTTACCTTCAAGCGCATGGGCAGGAGAGGATATGCCCAACAGCGTTAGAAGGGCCATCAAAAATTTTTTCATGGGATCTCCTTCCAATAGCTCATCTTAACTCTGCCCGGTACAGTGTCCAACCCTACTTCAGGGCGGGACACCGTGCCGGTCTATTTCAGGTGAGTAAGAAGTATTTAAGGTCTTTCATTTCATCAGTTTTTGGACAGCATCTTTAACCGTGCCGGTCGCTTCAGAATACTTTATCCCTCTTTCATCCAAGGCGGTTATTAACCCTGGTCCGAAATGTTCCGAGATGACTTTAGTGATGTTTTTATCGTCAAACAAACTTGCTACTTGTGGGCCAAAAGTTGGGTTGGATATAACCTCCAGCAGTTTCCCGCTATTATCAAAAATCAGAAAATAGGGCGCACGCCCCGCTTGTTGGCCTATCTCTGAGTTTTCTGTTCTGCCGAGGGCTGCTACGGCAATTCTTTCCTCCTGTTGGGCTTGAGCAAAAATAACACCCCAAAGAACGAACATTAAGCTAACAGCAATACTTAATTTCTTCATTTTTCTCCCTCCTTCAGGTTTTGTGTTTAGACATGCCCGAGTGCATCAATAGGTTCCATTCTTGATGCCTTAAATGCAGGCTGAAGGCTCGCTATGACAGAAACTGCAATAACTATAGTTGAGATTACAAGTATATCTGTCATGTTTATTGTGGGTGAGAGTATGAGGCCTTTCTGTCTTCCAAAATTAAAGGTGATTTCAACGATATTAAGTATGTAGACAATTAGGATGCCCATGGCATTGCCTATCAGGGAACCGAAAACGCCTAATGAAAAACCCTCTATTAAAAACATGGAAAGAATCTTCGCAGGCATTGTACCAATGGCTGCAATAGTGCCGATTTCCCTTATCCTTTCATAGACCGCCATAATCATCACATTCATAATACTGATGAGTACGATAGCAATGAGCATGAGTTTTATAAAGAAGGTCATAACATCTATCATCCTCGCAATATTGTAAAACGGTGAGAGTTTTTCCCATGTGTGCACCTGAAAGACTGATTTTCCTTTCCAGTTCTTAACCTCTGAGAGTTTATCATTGAGATTATTATATACCTCTTGGAGTTTATTAAAATCCTTGAGTCTTAAGGCTATTTCGCTTACCTCTAATTGATCCATCCTGAGAATTTGCCTTGCATCCTCTATGTGGATGTATCCATCTCTTCCGCCGGGTCCGACTACACTCTCAAGGATCCCTCCAACCCTGAATTGTTTCCCGTTGACGGAACCATCCTTGTTAGTTGCAATAACTACCACAGAGTCACCAACCTTCACCTTCATGCCCTTTGCAAGCAATTCAGGAATGAGAATCTCCCCTTGTCTTACAACCTTCTCTCCTTCAATTATCCTTGATGTAAGGAGTGGAACAGCTCTGATTTCCTTTTCAGGATACACACCGTTGAGTCTTATACTGGTTGTTTGAGCGAAGTTGCTGAACATGCCGCCAAATTTTATCCTCAATGAATATGCCACTATATCAGGAATTTCTTTTATCGCTTTCTCTGCTTTTTTTATCGCCACAGCCTTTAGATTCATGGTAAGAGGCAGGCTCTCAATGGATGCCATGTGGCCTCTTCTATGAATCTGGATATGCCCGAGAGATGAGTCCGTTGTCTGGGCCACCATCATGTTTTTAAATGAGGCTGTCACAGCAACAAAGACGAGTACAAATACAACACCTATAGTAATCAATGAAGCTGTGAGGAGTGTCCTCCTTTTGTATCTCAGGAGATTCCTCATACCGATTTTAATCAGGTTGGTCATGGGTCTTTCCTCCCGCTTTATTCTGCCCGGTTAATTTGCCATCTTCAAGGGCATAGACGATCTCCACTTCACCAATGATCCGTGTGTCGTGGGTCGAGAAGATAAAGGTCGTATTGAAGTCATCCTTGATCTTTCTCATCAGGTTAATAATCGTGTATGCCGTTGTTTGGTCCAGGTTGGCCGTTGGTTCGTCGGCCAGAACCAGCTTAGGGTTGGTGACCAGCGCCCTGGCAATGGCAACCCGCTGCTTTTGCCCGCCCGAGAGCTGATCAGGTCGCTTGTCTTGCTGATCAATCATCCCCACAGCATCAAGGAGATCCTCCACCCGTCTTCGTCGCTTGGAGGCGGAGGTGTGCTGAACCATGACAAGCGGGTACTCGACGTTTTCAAAGGCGGTCAGCACCGGGATCAAGTTGAAACTCTGAAAGATGAACCCGATGTGTTTTCCCCTGAAAATGGCCGCATCCGTTTTGCCGAAGCTCGATATATCCATCCCGGCGACCAGAAGCTCGCCTCCTGAGGACTTGTCGAGACAGCCGATCAAATTCAATAACGTCGTTTTACCACTTCCAGAGGGACCGACGAAGGAAACAAAGGAGGCGGGCTCTATGTTAAAACTCACCCCTTTCAGAGCCCTGACCGCGACCTCTCCTACGCGGTAATCTTTGGTGATATTCTCTGCTACAAGTAATGCCATATGTTTCTCTCCTTTTGAGTAATTTTCAATCGCCTCCGAATATCTGTCACTTCCGAAGCAGGCGTTTCCGAAATCGGCCAGACTGCTCATCTGTCAGGTCAGCAGTCCCACTAATGAGCTTAAGTAGGCGAGTTATTTCGAAGGAAATTAACAGCGAAGGGGGATGGAATTAAAGTAGATGTTGGGATGGAAAGAGGCTGCAAGTGCAATGCGAACCCCTTGTGAATGCAGCAACTCCTGATCCAACGGGGTTGAATTTAAGATTCCGACCGGAGGGTCATCATGAGAGATGAGGCATTGGAAAGGGCATTGATTGTTGCTGCACTCTTGCTTGCCATGAGTAAAAGGCCCCCCGTTCGCCAGCTTATGAGCCTTGTTGAAGGGGGTCATCCCCAGCAGCATGGGGATGAGAAGTATGGCCGGAATAAGAATTAGTATTTTCTTCCTGCGTAGCATCAAAAACTCCTGAGTCATTATCACTATTCGCAAAATGGATGCCACATCCGCACGAAAAGGGGTAACTCCTTTGAATCTGGGACGATTCATGGCCGTGGGTTCATTTGAAGCATTTGAGAGGCCCGCATGAAGAGAGAAAAGTGGATACTAATGATACAGCTCCAGTATCCAGCCGGATAGAAAGTATCCATTATGTAGGTCAAAGGATTGCAAAAGAACTATTTTGAGAGGATCAAACATTTAGTTTGCCAGATTTGAACGCATAGGCGACGGCAATTCCCACCATAAATCCCACAGCAAGATTCGAGGCGAGAGTGATTCCCAAAATCATCCCAATCGCTATTGGAAAAGGAAAGGGCCTTGATCGATATTTACAGCGCAAGGATGCTTGTGCATCCTGCACGCAAAAAACATTAGTTCGCAGCCTCTATGTCATTCTAATCGAACTCAGGTTTATAGGGTCATAACCCTTTCATTAAATTTATCTTATGAAACCGGTGTGATAGAAGTATAAATATCCCAGCGAATATCGATAAGGCCATGAAATCAATAGGCAGCGAGATAATGGATTCATTTTTGAAACTAAAATTGAATATATCAAGATCTTTGTGAGCAATTAGAAAGGGGAATAGGATGGATGATTCTGCGGGCGCCGGGGGGAGGGAGATTGAGAGTGATCGTAAAACTTGGAATAAAAGACGTTGCATGTTATTTTGGTTGCAAGCTAACTGCTCAATTCTTCTCACCAAGGTAATGGTCGCCAAATATTTTCCAACCACCCAATGATGAATAGAGTCAACGAACTCCAAGTTCCCAAAGCCCCCGGTCGCCGCTATGACATCGACTGGCTTCGCGTTTTTGCCACCTATACCCTCTTTCTATTCCATGGGGCCATGGTCTTTAACCCGGCCCCTTTTTATCACATCAGGAACGCCGACCTCTCCATCGGCATGCTTATTTTTGCGGGCTTTATCAGCCTATGGCACATGCCGCTCTTTTTTGTGCTTGCCGGGTGGTCTGTCTTTTCATCGTTAAAGGCCAGGGGAGGTGGGGGTTTCCTAAAGGAACGTATTCTCAGGCTTGCAATTCCGCTTGTTGCGGGATGCCTATTGTTCGGTCCACCCATAAAATACCTCGAGCTGAAAAGCGGCTTGGACGCCAACTACCGGGGGCTTCATGTGAGTGCCGAGCAACAGGAGAGCTTCAAATCTGTCATTCCCTCAGGCCTGCCCGTCGCCGTACCCTTTGATGAAACCTTTCTCCGGTTCTTACCCACTTTTTTCACTAAGCTTGAACGTTTTTCGTGGTCGCACCTCTGGTTTCTTGCCTATCTTTTTACCTTTACCATACTTTATATTCCCCTGTTCTTATGGTTGATGAAATCAAAACGAGCCTTCGAACCAAAAAGGTCATTCTGGATTTACTTGCCCATTGTTCCTTTGGCGTTGATTCAAATTATTCTGAGACCGCACTGGCCCGGCTTGCAAACCCTTTATAAAGATTGGGCCAACTTTGCCTACTACAGCACCTTTCTGTTTTTGGGATTTTTAATGGCGCGTTTTCCGGCATTTGAGCAAGCTCTTCACCGGGAATGGAAGCGCGCCTTGGGCATCAGTCTAGGCGCCATGATCGTGTTGTTGTTTTCCGCATTAAAAGTGATCACTTCGCAACATCTTATTTTGGCCAGTACGGCCGTGGCTGGTTGGGGATTTGTTGTGGCGCTTCTCGGTTTCTCTCATGCCCGACTCCAGCATACCAGTCCTAGGTTGGATTACCTCACCGAATCCGCCTACCAGATCTATATTCTTCACCAGCCGGCGATCATCATCATAGGCTACGCCGTCATACAACTCCCAATAGGAATCATCCCCAAGTTTGTTTTGCTTTTGGCAGCCTCGGTTACGGCTTCCCTTGCGGTCTATCAGTTCATCATAAAACCCATTCCCCTATTCCGATTTGCGTTCGGAATGAAGCTCCAAGCCCGAAGGGTGGAGATGATCAACAACAAGGACAGGATCGCTCCCTTTTGACTTTAATTGGATAAAATTCTGTTAGTAGCAATATTAAGATATCATGGGAATAAGCAATAGAACCAAGAGGAAGGTAAAGGTGCTTGGCGCTATCATGTGCGTTGCCGGTCTCTCAGGCGGTACCTTCAGTATGGTTAGTGTAGGGAGTATCTATGGACCCTTCGGCCCCTTTTTCCAGGGAGCTTTAGACGGGATCATCATTGGTTTAATAATCGGGTATTACCAGCTTTTTTTAGCCTGGGGATATTTCGCTAATTTTTTTAGGAGACTCAGTTTTACAATGGCCGTTCTCATAAATGCTGGCGCTTATCTTTTGCTCATCTTAGGTGGACGTCTTGTCGGGCTGTTTCTTACGCGTCTGGATGTGGGACGCTTAAAGGCGGACTACATCGGGGAGAATTTCTATGAATCAATTGGATTTGCCCTTATCCTGTCGCTGATCGTTAATTTCATTTTTCAAATGAATCGTCTTGTGGGCCAAAACGCACTAAAAAATTTCATTACGGGGGCCTATCATAAACCGAAAGATGAGGAGAGATTCTTCATGTTTCTGGACATGGAATCATCCACTGAGATTGCAGAGAGACTGGGGGATAAAAGATTTCTGGTCCTTCTCAACAATTTCTACAACGATATCACGGACGCCGTTCTGGAAACTGAGGGTGAGATCTATGAGTATGTGGGAGACGAGGTGGTCGTCTCATGGAAAAAAGATAATGGAAAAAAGGGCGGCAATTGCCTGCGTTGCTACTTCCTGATCAAAAGCAGGATCTTGGAGAATTCACAAAAATACAAGCGAGAATTCGACCTTGTCCCCGGATTTCGAGCGGCACTTCACGGCGGACAGGTGATCGCGGGTGAGTTGGGTGACTTAAGACAGAAGATCGCTTTTGTCGGGGACGTCCTGAACACAACGGCGCGATTAATGGATTACTGCAGAGAGAAGGAGCAGGGCTTCATGGTTTCCGGTCAAGTGATTGATGAAATCGATTCTCTTCCGGATCTGCGAATCGAAGACATGGGCACCTTGCAGCCAAGAGGCAAGCAAGAAATTTTGGAAGTCTACAGTGTAAAGAAGAAGGAGTGAAACTCCTTGCCCCACCATGAACGAAGTCCTACTCCTGATTGAAAGCCTCGTCGTTCCGCAAAATGGTTTTAATGTTCATGAACTATGCATTTATTGCCGAACCCTAAAGCCCTAAAGCCGATTTGGCTATGTCTTGACGGAGCCATTCAGATGTCTTGAATTGAAGGATTCTAAAAAAAGATGAAATCACTTGATATTTCATGCTTCCTTTAGTAAAATTGACAAAAATTAAGTAATTCCTGGATGATGCAGTTAGCAAGCAAAACTAGTTTTTCTTTCACCTTCCTTGTAGGCCGAAAACATGGGTCATCTTTGCTTTTTCTTGATATTTTAATCAAATAGCGCATTAGGATTGGGTTTCTTGGACAGGCTTGGGCGAGACCGGTGACACTCACATTTGAATGGGATGAAGATAAATCAAGGCAAAACGTCGAAAAACATGGTGTGACGTTTGATGAAGCAAAGACGGTATTCAATGATCCGTTTGCAATTACCATTGCCGATCCTGATCATTCTTATCAGGAAGATCGATATGTTGATATTGGGCTCTCTTCAAAGGAACGGGTGTTAGTTTTATGGTATACTGAAAGGGAGGAAAATATACGCATTATAGGGTGTCGTAAGGCGACGCCGTCTGAAAGGAGAATATATGAAGAAAGAGAATAGGGACTCTAATAGAAAAGAGATGAGGGAAGAATATGATTTTTCGAATGGAGTTAGGGGTAAGCACTACAAGGCCTATCGCGAAGGTCATACTGTTCTGATTCACAAGGAAGATGGCAAGAGTTCCGTTCATTATTTCACTCAAGAGGACGGCGCTATAATGCTTGATCCCGATGTCAAGCCCTATTTCCCAGATTCGGAATCAGTTAATAAGTCCCTTCGCAAGAGGTTGAAAAGAACAATCGAAGCTGATTCCGGAGAGGATACAGCTTCGCCAATGATTGCAAGAATGCCTTGGCGGGAACAGCCTATTAGAGTGATTCAGTATCCTGAGGACTATGAAGCTTCGGAAGGGTCTTCCGTCAGAGCGTTAAGATAGACAGAGATAGATTGAATGGGGGACGCAGAATTCGCAATGATTAATCTCGCCCTGGGAAAACCAGTAATCTACCTTGAAACTCAGTTGGTGCAAGATGGGAAGATGTTAGATCAAAGGTACAATTTCGAGCGTTATAGCGTGAATGCTGGGTTATACCCGAGTCGATTGACTGATGGCAACAGAAACACCAAGGCTTATCCTGCATCATGGTTCTTCGATTATATTATTGACTTAGAACAAGTGCGCTTGATCAGGGAATTCAAGTTGATATGGGGAATGTATGGAAAAGAGCCAAATTACATAACTGAATGGCGTCTTTACAGCCAAGAGAGTTTTAGTCAAAAGGTCGATCCGAAGATTGAAACGCAATGGATGTTGGTGGAAGCCGGGGGGTTCCCCAATTCAGAAGTAACAGTGATCAGAAGGAATATCTCTGGGAGGCGATTTAGAATTGGCGCTGCCAGCATCGATCAGCAGAATGGCATCTTATTAAATTGGATTGGAATGACAGCATTTGAAGCATACACTGAACAGAAACCTCCTGATTCAGGATGATGCAAAATCCTAGAAGCCAACTTAGTACACCACGAGATAGGGGAATTCATCCAGACACTCCAACCAAACTGTCTTCGCAGAAATTGTGAAAAAACCAAAAATTCCTGAATATCATTCGGGGATCTGATTCCCTGTTGGAAACGATCAAGATAACCATTAGCCACTACAACCTCACGGAGAAGTATCTGGAAAACCGATTATTCCCAACGAAGGACCTTTTTACAATCCCATCGCTGACTTGGCGATATCCTGTCGTAACCACCCAGAAGTCTTGAAGTGAAGGGTCAAACCACGAGCATCCCGGAATAATATCAACGATGTAATCTCGTGAATAGCCGTGGGCGCCCATGACCTGGATTGCCTTGTTTGCAACCTCGACAGCGATCTCCGAGGCCAATAGCTTCGCTTTGAAACCATTCATTGGAGCGGTGCTCTCCTCCAGATCGGCCTTATTCGCACAGGCGCGGAGAAACGCCTCAGTTGATTCACTTCCGAGTATCATATCGGTGATCATGAATTGAACGGCTTGGTGTACGGTTAAACGCCAGTGCACATGGTGATTAGAGTATTTGAGGTAAAAGGGAGAGGTCTCCGAGCTTCGAACCTCCCCCCTTTTGGTGTGGTCAAGTCACCCATGCGTTACTTGGACTCCTTGAACTTCTTGTTGTCCTTTGCTCATAAATCATGCTGAAAAATCTATTCTTGCTTGAAGTTTAAAATCATTACGGCGACATTTTTTCGGCAAGATAGACAATATCCCATAAAAAGACTTGACGAATAAAAATAAGTGCATATACTCTCTTTTATGAGCGGTTTTGATCAATCGAACTATAAGAAATGCTCCGATGTGGCGAATGTATGTGCTGCTTCAAATCTGCGAAGAGCATCGAGAGCCGTTGCACAGGTATATAATGAGATAATGCGGCCGACGGGATTGCTGGGAACCCAATTTACCCTGCTCGTCGCGCTTTGTCTGACGGGATCAATAAGCATTTCAAGACTGGCTAAAATTCTGGTAATGGATAGGACCACCTTAGGCCGGAATCTTAAACCCCTTGATAAAAAGGGACTGGTTAAAATCTTCCAAGGTGAAGACCGGCGGCTTCGAATGGTTACACTCACCGACAAAGGCCATGAGACTCTATCAAAGGCCCTGCCTTTGTGGGAAAAAGCACAAATGCTGGTCGTCAATCAACTGGGGCAGAAAAGGTTTGAAACGATGCTCGATGATTTGAAAAAAACGGTTTCACTCGTCCGATCAACATAATTTTTTTGGTTAAAAGCGTGTATATACTCTTTTATTTTTAGGATCTACCCCAAAACACAGAGCATCATAATTATAAAAAATTTCGGAGGAGAATGATGATGTCAAAAAGAAGAAAATCCTTAATAGCTATTCTTATCGCACTGCTGGTTGTCCTCCCCGTTGTATGGATCGTCGGCTGTTCGACCACCCATGACACGCTATATCGAACCTATCACTCAGAATTGGAGTACCTTAAAGCAGTCAATAGCGCTGGCCCGGCCGGTGACCCGCAGATCATCTTTTTGCTGATGGCCCAATACTTAAACGCCAACCAGACCGAGGCAGGGATAGAGTTCTTTACTTTTTTTCTAGAGAAATATGAAGCTGAATTGCCCCCCTGGCAGCGGTCTCTGTACTTGAGTGCTTTAGCGCTGTTACGGGCTTCTCGTGCCAATCAGGTTGCCCTGTTTGAACGAATAAAGTGGGTCGATGAAACCATCGAGTTGCTGGAGACTGCTAAAAAACTGTCTGATAATGAGATATTTGTCGTTAGATGGATCGCAGGCAGCGTTTATGCCCGCCTACCGGAGCGATTCAATAAGAAAGATGCAGCACGTGAGGAGTTAAAGTGGTGTATGGAAAACATCTCAAAGGCGCCTGATCCGGGTTGGCTGCGGGAGGTTTATTTTAATTTGGCACTGCTCCATCATCAGGACAAAGATGATAACCAGGCCCGGCAATATCTTAGATTAAGCGGCTATGACAGCTTTGATAAAAAGATAACTCTAGTAACCCCTTATTCCGTTAATGCTAAAAAAGGCCTTACCTTCTATCGGAGGCGACTCGAAGAGATCATCCCCGGCAAAATTTTTGCATTATCCGGCTTTGAATTCACCGAATATTACTTCATTGTCTCCCATGACCAAAAGGAACTCATTGCCATTGATGTAGGAACCACACCAGAATCGGCTCAAACAGTCTATGAGTTTTTAAAAAACAAATACCCAAATCTGCCCCCATTGACCACTGTCTTTGTCACCCACGCCCATTGGGATCACATCGGCGGCCATCGCTTCTTTCGACAACTGAATTCCAATGTTAAATTCTATTCCCGGGAGAATTATAAAGAAGAGTTAGATAAGTCCTTAAATGCCCCACCCAATTTCAGCTACTTTTTCGGCACGGATTTTAAAAGAGAGTTGATCGCTGATTTTAAGCCCGATGAGACGGTTGCCGAACCAAAAGAGATCGCTATTGGAGGTACGCGATTTGAACTCATCCCAATATCCGGTGGCGAAACCACGGACGCGATGTTCATTCATTTACCTGAGCATTCCGTTCTCTTTGTAGGTGATTTTATTATGCCGTACTTTGGGGCGCCTTTTCTTGAAGAGGGAAACATTGCAGGTTTATACCAAGCCATAGATGTGGTTTCCGAGCTAAACCCCAGGGTTCTTCTCCATGGGCATGAACCCTTGACCAGGATTTTTGACTCTCCGGAGCTTCTCTTCCATCTCAAGGCGAATCTCATGTGGCTGGAGAAAGAAGTATTGAATGCCATCCGCAAGGGAATGGATCGAGAGGCGATACAGCATCAAAATCTGATTCCCCCGTCTGTTTTTAAAAGTCCTGATGTTCAGCTGCCTTATCTCATTATGCGTGAGAATTTTATCAATCGAGTTTACGACCAGAAAGTAGGGTACTGGCAAACCGACTTGAAAGGGATGGATCACCTCAGCCAAGGGGAGCTGGGTTCTATGTTCGTACACTATTTGGAACTGTCAGAAAAGCAATTGGCAGCAGCTGTCGATAAAATTTTAAAAAGCGGCGATTATGAACTGGCAGCACGGTTGGTTACATGGTCCCTTACACAATATCCCGCCAGCGAAACATTGGCAAAACAAAAGGAAAATGCATTTGTTAGGCTAAAAGAGAAATATCAGGCCTTTAATCCCTTTAAGTTCATCATTTATTCGGAGGTTATAAAAGATGAAACGCCGCAGTTGGAATAAAGGAGAAATTCGACCCATGACATCAAAAAAAAATACCCTTGAAACAAAAAAACAGCCGTTCGACTTTGACTCCAGTATTCCAACAACTTCGAAGTCCGAAATTAACACCGCGCTGGACGTCCTTGTGAAGCACAAAGATGCCTGGGTGGCTACCGGCGTACACGAACGAATTACTGTACTGGATCGAATAATCAAAGACTTCGCTCCAATTTCCGATGACTGGGTGTCGGCGGGACTGGCTGCACGAGGTATTGATCCGGACTCCCGAGCCGCCGGTGATGAGTGGATTGGGCTGAGCATCGTTTGGCGACAACTCCGCACGATGAGGCAATCCTTGTGTGAGATCGAAGCAAAGGGCCGACCCATAATTCCAGGACCGATCAACACCCGACCCGATGGTCAGGTTGTGGCCCGGGTGATGCCCCGCACCAAGTCTGACCGCAACATGTACAGAGGTATTACAGCCGACGTGTGGATGGAGCAGGGTACCGCACCGGAAGAAGTAGTCGGCACACAGGCTCAGATCTACCGTGACAAGTCCCACCCGGGAAAGGTGGCGTTGGTGTTAGGTGCCGGCAACCATGCTTTCCTGTGCACCGGCGATCTGTTGCACAAGTTGTTTGTTGAAGATCAGGTTGTGATCTTTAAGCTGAATCCGGTAAATCAATACCTTGGCTCTTTGATGGAAAAGGGTTTTCGTACTTTGGTGGAAAAAGGTTTTTTGCGCTTCATTTACGGCGGTGTGGTGGAGGGCGGCTACCTGGTAGACCATCCGGCAGTGGACGATTTGCATATGACCGGGTCCGACAAAACTTACGATGCTATTGTGTTCGATACCGGCCCAGAGGGTGCTAAACGCAAGAAAGAACGCAGGCCGCTGGTCACTAAGCGCTTCACCGCCGAGTTAGGCTGCGTGAGCCCGGTGATCGTGGTGCCCGGCGCATGGTCCAGAACCGATATCGGCCATCAAGCCGCAAGCCTGGGCGGTATGCTGACCCACAATGCAGGATTCAACTGCATTACCACGCGGGTAATCATCACTCATAGCAACTGGGCGCAACGCACTGACCTGCTCGGTGCGCTTCGTGAAGAGCTTAACCGCGTGCCAACCTTAAATGCTTACTATCCCGGCGCCCACCAGCGTCACGCTAAGTTTGTCGCCGCCCACCCCGAAGCCGAGCAGTTCGGTGAAGCCACAGCCGAGAAACTGCCCTGGACCCTGATCCAAGGCCTTGATCCGAAAAAGAAAGACGACATCTGTTTTAAAACCGAGGCCTTTTGCAGTCTATTTGCCGAAACGCCCATTGATGCGGCAAGCGTCGTTGAATACATTGAGCGGGCGGTTGAATTTGCCAACGACACATTATGGGGAACGCTGTCCGCAACAATCGTTGTGCATCCCGATTCGCTTTTGGCCCCGGCAATCGCCGAGGCCGTTGAACAAGCGGTCGCCAATTTGCGGTACGGCACGGTTGGTGTGAATGTATGGGGTGCTTTAAATTATGCCTTTGGTGTGACGACCTGGGGCGCCTTTCCCGGCCATGATAGTTACGACATTCAGTCCGGCAGCGGTGTTGTCGGCAATATGCTGATGTTCGCCCGCCCGCAGAAGTCGGTGGTCCGGGGTCCGTTCCGGCAGCAACTAAGGTCGGCCGCCTTATTAAATAAGTTCAACATCCTGGGCCGGCGAATTGCCTTTTATGAGGCCAAACCCTCTGTTTGGAACCTCGCAAGCCTTATCATTGCGGCGAGCCGGGTTAGATAATTGGTATCTCAGGTATACGCTGAGATTAGGCCTGAATTCGGAATGCTGGCAGAGATTGCCAACCACAGCAACTCAGGTCCAAAGGGAGCCTGCGGTCATAGAGGAAATATCGGCGGAGGATCTTTGGTGTGCTCAAGATAAAATAAATTCAACATTTGGGTCCATTGCTTAGGAAACGGTATCCTGCAATTGAAACACAAGACTAAGTCTGGGCCAGGGATAGCGATAAATCACCTTCTTAGATAAGGACGGAAAAACCCATACTGTTTGGCAACTTGATCATCGTAGACATGCTCAAATCTCTCAAAATGGTCTTCAAAGAGGATTTTCGTGGGATTCAATCTGTGAATAGTGGCATAGTGGCAATGTGCCCCGTTAACGACCCCAATTTACTTGATTGCAGGATTGAAAGTGGCTACCATAGTGTACAAAGTAGCCACCAAGAAGGAGAACCATCATGATCAGAGCTGTAAAATTTACCTTGAGCTTTTTACAATCCCATTGCTGATTTCGCGATATCCTGCCGTATCCACTCGGAGGTCTTGAAGTGAAGTGTCAATCCTCGGGCATCCCGGAATAATCTCTCAACGATGTAATCTCGTGAATAGCCGTGGGCGCCCATGACCTGGATTGCCTTGTTTGCAACCTCGACAGCGATCTCCGAGGCCAATAGCTTCGCTTTGAAACCATTCATTGGAGCGGTGCTCTCCTCCAGATCGGCCTTATTCGCACAGGCGCGGAGAAACGCCTCAGTGGATTCACTTCCGAGTATCATGTCGGTGATCATGAATTGAACGGCCTGGTGAACGCCGATAGGTTGCCCTGCTATCGTTCTCTGTTTGGCATGCTTGATCGCACACTCCGTAGCCGATTTTGCAATGCCGAGCGATATTGCGGCGGCGCCAAAGAATCCCCACCCGACCACAGTCTTTCCAATGACTTGTGCTCCATCACCTTCCCTGCCGACCAGGTTCTCCTCAGCTACTAGGCAATCACTGAAATGCATTTGTCTTGAAGACGTGCTTGTCAGGCCCATCTTGTCTTCGGTTTCGCCAAAGGAAAGCCCGGAAGTATCCTTTTCAATGAGGAATGTACTCATGCCGCCGGGGCCATTTTCCGTAACAATTTTGGCAAGGACCAAATACACACCGGCCTCACCGGCAGAAGTGATGAAAAACTTTGAGCCCTTCACGATGTAATGGTTTTCTTCCTTTAAGGCCCTGGTCGTAATAGCGCCGGCATTGCTTCCGGAATCGGATTCGTGTATTGCGAATGCCCCGAGTGTTTCTCCTTTTATCATTTTGCTCAGCCATTTTTCCTTTATCGTGTCACTGGCAAAAAGCTCGACGGCCTTTGCAACAATGGCATGTGAAACATAGATGAGGGCGGTTGAAGCACAGGCCTTAGAGATCTCTTTAACGACGGATGCGAAACCATCTCTTCCAATTCCGAAACCGCCGTAATCCTCAGAAATGATCAAACCCATGAAACCAGCCTCTCCGAGCGCTCGAATATTCTCCCAGGGAAATGTGTCCTTTTTGTCTATTTTAGTGGCGCGAGTTGAAAAAACCTCAGAGGCAAGTTTCCGAGCCAGTTCAGTGGTATCTTCGATTAATGACTCCTTCATTACGTCCTCCCACGTTATTGCCGGCAAGGGATTGAGCAGAGTGAAGGGGGCAGGCGCAGGTTTGTTTCGCCTGCCCCCTTTTTAAAAATATGGTCCAGGGTCCTACTTGGTCTTTTTCGTCTTCTTCTTATCCTTGGTGGCCTTGGTCTTTATTTCCTTCAAATCCATACACCCACAACCACAATCGTTCTTTTTGTCTGCCATTGGTTTCACCTCCTTTCTAATGAGACCTTTGCAAAGCGCCCTCTTTTGCCCAATCCCTGCTTCAGATTTGTCCCGCACTTTCGTGAAAGTGCGGGGCTCAAAATTCTTCTAAAAAGGATCATTTTTATTTAAGTAATTAAGTAATCGCTTTAATATTAGGGCAAAAAATTTTTGCCTATTTGTTTCCGGACTCTATTTCCTTGACCCTCTCTCGCACGGCCCTGAGCTCCTTTTCCAGCTCTTTCTCATATTGCATTAGGTCGTCTAGGTTTGATTTGATCAACTCAGCTTCCTTAAATTGACCCGTTCCTTTGCACCCGCATGTACAGATTTCGTTCAATTGCTGCCCGCACTTTTCCAAAGCTTCTTCGTCTATAGAATAGGGAATCCAGTAACCCTTTCTTTCGCTTCTGACAAGCCCCGCCTGCTTCAATATTTTCAGATGCTGGGAGACCGCTGCTGTACTGATCCCAATCAGTTCAGCGATGTTTTTTGCACCAAGGGGGCCATTGGATTTTAGGAGATCAATGATTTTGACTCGTGTTTCAACGGCTAATGCCTTAAAAAGCTCTGAGGAATCTACATTCACACCAAAAACTCCTGATCAATTAAGTAATTAAGCGATAACTTAATAAGTTTGTTCCGGTTTGTCAAGCATTTTTTTGATTTTTTGTTTGACATTATCGAATATCGATATCAATATACGATATCGTCATTCGTTATTTACTGAGGTTCCGTATGATCAGAGACATAGAACTGGTATTCATCAGACTTCATATTCTGTACCACGCCTCAAAGGAAGAGGTCTATGGCGCAGGCCTAATGGAGGAATTGGAAAGGCATGGTTACAAACTAAGCCCGGGAACCCTCTATCCCACCCTGGCCAAGATGGTCAAATCCGAACTCCTGTCCTTTGAGGCCAGAACGGTGAATCACAAGCAGCGCAAATACTATCGTATTACCCCTAAAGGGAAAGTGGAGCTGGAGAAGGCCAAAGGAAAGATAAGGGAGCTTTACGAGGAGGTGGTGGAAGAGAGATGAGCTTCATCATTATCTGCACAGTGGCCTTTTCCGTTTCGGGTCTGACGCTCTTTTCCGGCTTCGGGTTAGGGACATTGCTCATGCCCGCTTTCGCGCTGTTCTTTCCGATCGAGGTGGCAGTAGCAGCGACGGCTATCGTCCACCTGGCCAACAACATCTTTAAAGTGGCTCTGGTGGGCAAGCAGGCGGATCTTGGCATCGTCTTGAGATTCGCACTCCCCGCAGCGATGATGGCAGTGATAGGTGCGCTGCTCCTGAATTATTTTGCGACAGTTGAGCCGATTGTCCGCTACACCCTTGGCGAACGAATATGCACCGTGACCGCAGTGAAGCTTGTTATTGCAGTATTGATTATGGGCTTTGCTTATGTGGAACTAAACCCGGCCTTTGAAAAACTTGCCTTTGATGCCAGGTACATTCCTCTGAGTGGAGCGCTATCAGGCTTCTTCGGAGGTCTGTCTGGCCACCAGGGAGCGCTTCGAACGGCCTTCTTGATTAGAGCGGGACTTGAGAAAGAGGTCTTTATTGGGTCTACGGTCACTTCGGCAGTGGTCGTAGACGTATCGCGTCTCGCTATTTATGGGACCACGTTTTTTTCTAGAGATTTTGAAATATTGAAAAGCCAGGGCGGCGTGGAGCTCGTGGTCGCCGGATCACTGGCCGCATTCATTGGCGCTTTCATAGGAAAAAGACTTCTCAAGAAAATCACCATGCGTGCCATCCAACTTATAGTCGGTGTCATGCTTCTTGTATTGGGATTGACTCTTGGAATCGGGATTATATAAGGAGAGACCTTTGCAAAACGCCCCCTTTTGCTCAATCTCCGCCTCAGACTCGGATTTTAATCCTCAAAATACTTCGAGTATTCCTGTGGTTAAAATCCTCGTCTTCATTGACCTTGACCAAAATTGAGCATTTTGCAAAGGTCTCAAGGAATGAAAATGGAAAGTTTGATCCACAATGAAAATTACGTGAGAGCGGTAAAACTCAAATTCAAGCTATTGGCCGCCTTTTACGATCTGTTTGATCTGGTTTTCATTTTTGACAGGTCGTCAAATCCGAGACTTGCATTTGCAAGAGAGATTCCAAACAAGCCTCTGAGCATCCTGGATGTATGCGTTGGGACAGCGAACAGCTCTTTGATCGTCGCAGAAGCCAACCACAGAAATGAGATCACAGGGATTGATCTTTCACCGGATATGCTTGCCGTGGCGGATAGAAAAATCAGAAATCGAGGCATCAGGAACCTCTCTCTCCTTCAGATGGACGCCACGAACATGGACTTCTCCGATGAGGAGTTCGACATTGTAATGGTCTCTTTCGGGTTGCACGAACTGGGCTATTCCCTCATGATGAATATTCTGCGCGAGATATACCGCGTTCTAATGAATCAAGGAAAACTCTATATCGTTGACTATGAACGGCAAAGTGCGCCTGTCAAGAGCTTCATCTTTTCCCTATATTTGAAGATCTTTGAACCAGGGCACATGAAGGAATTTCTCAATTATGATTGGACACACGTGCTAGAAAGCGTGGGGTTTCAGATAATGAGCATTGAGAAGTGCCTGTTTTCGAAACTAATACGAGCTGCAAAGACATGAGAAACTATCAAGAAGGTTGCCAAGATGTGCTTTCCCGTGGGGGAATTCTCCAGTTATTCATTCCCCTCCATTTATGTATCGACTTATGATTCAACCATCGGATTTCCGGCGATTCTAGTTGATCTCAAGACTTCGGGAAATAAGCGGAGGTTCGGGGTCCTGGTATGCTGTATCTTACTGCTCGCCGGCGGATGATCTCTCGTTACCGGATGAGGGCAGGTGTTACGTGATGCAAGAAATGGACTGACGATAGCGGTCGGTTTTGATCGCCTTAATGCACTTGCAGGATTCTGCAGAGCACGAGGAGGAGAATGATGAAAGTCATATTAATTATTTGGGCAGTGTTGACCGTTGGAGGCTGTGCCTCCATTGGGCCTTCTGCGCTTAAAAATGAGCGGATCAATTATAATGCGGCGCTCCAACAAACTAATGATGAGCAGCAGCTGCTCAACTTAGTAAGACTAAGGTATCGTGACACGCCTATTTTCTTGGATGTTGCCAGCATCTCGACACAGTTTACTTTGGAAGCCGAGGTAGAGGGCGGCGGAGAATTAAAAAAAAAGGCCGCTAACGTATTCAATATCGGAGGGAGAGCTCTCTACTCCACACAACCAACCGTCACGTACTCACCTTTGCATGGGGAGGATTTTGTTCAGCGCTTCTTATCTCCTCTCAGTCTGGACACAATAATGCTTCTTAATAAATCTGGCTGGAGACTCAAACGCGTGTTTCGGTTGTGCGTCCAACGGATGAATGATGTGGAAAACGCTGTAAGAGCCAGCGGGCCAACACCAGCGGGTGTACCTGAATATCAGGACTTCTCGAGAGCTATCGATCTGATGAGAGACCTACAGAAGCGCAAGGCCCTTGATCTCATCTATGAAACCTTCCCATCAGGGGAGCGCCCACCAAGGATAGTTCTCCTGACTACGGAAAAGGCATGGCAGTTTGCGGAAACGAACGAACTTGCTGAGATCCTGGGGCTTGCGAAGAATAAGAAGCATTATCCCCTAAGTTACCCAATGATCGAACACAAGGGAAAGAAGGATTTGGAGAACCTGATGGTGGAGCCTCGCTCTTTGCTTGGCATTTTGTTCTTCCTTTCCCAGTCTGTTGAGATACCTGGGCATGACTTAGAAACTGGAAAAGCAACGATAACCAGAGACGAGACAGGGCAACCCTTTGAATGGAGCGAGGTCACGGGAGAACTTCTTAGAGTTCGTTCCCAGTCCTCTTTGCCGGTTCAAGCTGCAGTGGCTGTGCGCTACCGAGGAAGTTGGTTCTACATTGATGATTCCGACCTCAAATCCAAGTCAACCTTTTCCCTGCTGACACAACTCTTTGCCTTGCAAGCTGGTAGCAAAGAAAGGCTCGTGCCTCTCCTGACTTTGCCCATTGGCAGATAAATTTTCTCATGTGTGTTTGTCGATACAAACCTATTTAATGTTTGCAGACGTATGGGGTGAGACAGCCCCCTTTTTTAGCGGTTCCTTGGGGATGGGCCAAGCAGATCGAATTTTGTTCAAAACGAGAGGGGTGCTCGATTTCTTATGAATGTATCAAAACGTCAAGGTAAATGAGTGCAAATTTGAATTTGTTGAATAATTTCGATTTCCCTCAATCATATTCTCGAAAACCCCTGCCGTTGATACGGCCTGGAGCGCCGCAATTTCCTTTCAAATTCTGACTTTAGAATCAATCGAGTCTGATCAATTGGGTTCCCTTCCCACCCATCAAATGAAAAACCTGTTTAATAAATCGAGGGAGATTGTGTTAGATTGAAACCATTAGAGTGTTTCGGTATCTAAAATATTATACCTGATTTTACCCAACACCTATGCGCACAGCTATATAGGTTGTTATAAAAAGCCAAATAACAATGAAAAAGACGATACAACATTGGATCTACCGATTGGCCGGTGCCGGCAGCCTTCCCGCGGACTCGAATGAATGGCGACTCCGCAAAGCAATCCTTATCTTCCTGGCTTCCATATACTGTATAGCCGGCATATTTTGGGGAATATCTTATCTTGCCTTAGGGTTAACAACTGCCGGCCTTATACCACTGAGCTATTCCCTATTGTCCGGATGCAGCATTTATGTATTCTTTCGGACGAAGCGTTACGGCCTCTTTTGTTTTGTCCAACTCTTTTTTATCCTCATTCTTCCTTTCCTGCTCCAATATAGTCTGGGTGGATTTGCCGCCTCCAGTGCAGTGATGATCTGGGCCATCCTATCACCCATCGGCGCTTTGATGTTTACACGGGTGAGCAGAGCCCTGCCCTGGTTTTTTGCCTATTTGTTTCTCATGATCATTTCGGGTGTGTACGACAGCGCGATGGCAACACACGCCGTCAATATCCCTTCTACCGTCAGCGTGTTGTTTTTCGTGATGAACCTGGGTGGTGTTTCCATCATTGCCTATGTCCTGCTACGTTTTTTCGTCCTTGAAAGAGAACAGGCCATGGCAGTTCTGGACACGGCCCACAAAGAAGTGATTCAGGAAAAGGAGAGACTGGATAAAATAAAGACCGTCATGGGGAATTTTGTGCCGGAGACGGCAAGGAGCATTATTGAAAAAGATCCCGAAAAGGCATTATTAGACAGGTATATCCAGGACGCGAGCGTGCTCTTCCTCGATATCGAAGGTTTTACGATCTTACTTCAAAAGTATCCCGCAGACAGACTCAACCAGGTCATTGAATCTTATTTTTCAATTTTTTTCGATCTGATCCAGAAAAATGGTGGGGACATCAATGAGATGGCAGGGGATGGCATGATGGTTATTTTCCTTAGCTCCGATCCAGCCGGACATGCACTAAATGCGGTGAAGGCCGCCAGGGAAATACAGCTGCGTTGCCAGGAGGTCCTGGAGACGGGAGACACGAATCTGTTTCCCATACAGGTCAACATCGGCATCAGCTCCGGTGAGGTCTATCTCGGCTCAACAAAGATGAGCGGCTCTGGTGGAGATCGATGGACTTTCACGGCCTCAGGACCCGTCACCATCATGGCGGCAAGGCTATCCGATTACGCCGAGGGCGGTCAGATTTTGGTGGTTGAAGAAACCGCGCGCCGTATCGGAAACACCCATTCTTCGACATCCCTTGGGAAAGTGCAGTTGAAAAATTTCAAAAATCCCGTCGAAGTCCACCAAATCACTTATGGTGAAAAGAGTGAACTACAAGAAAAGAATTTGACAGGATAACAGGATCAATAATCACCGGTTGGCCTGTCTACTTAAAGACCTCTGAGAAACCATAGAAGTTAAATCCTAGGATCGCACTAAAGCACCCCGCAAGGCGGACTTCCGATAATGATTTATCGGAAGCAATTTGGAGTTCCTGACTGACAAGAAAAAGCTATCTTATTCTTTTCAGCCAGGAACTCCACATGGAGCTTTTAAGTGATTCCTCCAAATTGACTGATGCTAATCATAATAACTTTGATTACTCTGGGATCTCTGCGAGATAATAAATCCTGTCATTCCTGTCCATCGCGTCTAAAAGATACCTGTATTAATAATGGTGGTGAAGAACATCCCAAATGATCATCTATCGATGTGTATTTTTGTTAATGGAATACCTTATTGGGCCTGAGATGAGCAGATGAAGGTATGAAGCCATCTCTTGAGGGCATATTCTACTTGATAGTTCAAGCGTGAAGACTACTTGGTCTCAGCCGCAACTTGTAAGCGGCACCATGCATATAGCGAATCGTAGACTTGAAATTGGTGTTTCAGGTTCTCTTTGTCATTGGGATATCGAAGGCTATAGCCTACCGCAATGGCCTCAAGCCCGGCTGCAATAGGGTCATTGTCCAGCTTGTCGGTGTCTGCAGCATTGACAATCTTTGCCATCCTTAATAAGGCCTTATCAACAAGATCATACTTCTCAATAATAGCATCAAAGGTGCACAACCCTTCCCTATGACCCAGTTCAGCACCTGGTGTGTCAAAAGGTACAGCTCCTTCCATCTCGGCTATCTCATTGACTAGGCTTTTCGGGACGAAAAGAAACTCCGCTTCAGAATCTACAAACCTCTGTAAGAGCCATGGACAGGCCACCCGGTCGACATGGACATGTGATCGCGTTATCCATTTCATAAATTGCCCTCCTTTATAGAAATTACCAGATCATTGTGATGCTTCTAAACCTATACCAGTAAAATAGGTATTCATAGTCTATCAGCAAGGGTGACTGCTTAAGTATCAATAACATCTTTTTCCACTTATTATGATAGCGTATAATTTGAATATTAGGATATATTCCTTTATCGAGATTGCGATGCCTCACTTTATAAAATCGCACAGCGATTTTAACGCTTGACTTTCTGGTCTGGTCTGGTCAGACTATATATATTGGAGGTGATAACATTGTATGTAACGAATATATCACAGGCAAAGGCTCAACTTTCTGCTCTCATCGAGAAAGTTTTGGCAGGCAAGGAAGTCATAATAGGTAAAGCGGGCAAACCCGTGGCAAAACTTGTGCGCTACGAGGGAAATGATAAACCGCGACAGCCGGGAGCTCTGCGCGGCAAAATCAAGATCGCAAAGGACTTTGATGAACTGCCTGAGGATATAGCCAAAGCATTTGGCATAATTGACTAATGAATTTGCTTCTCGATACCCATGCACTTCTGTGGTGGCTAGATGATCAACCGACCCTGTCTGAGAAAGCAAGGGCAGCCATAGCCAACCCACAAAACGTTGTGTTGATCAGCGCGGTAGTTATTTGGGAGATTAGGATAAAACAGGCTCTGGGCAAACTTAAAGTCCCTCGTAATTTCCGCAAAGTGCTTGATGAACAGCCCTTCGAGATGCTGGATATCACAGCCGATCACGCTTATAAAGTGGGAGACTTGTCTTCGCATCACAGGGACCCTTTCGACCGAATGCTTGTTGCGCAGGCAAAAGCGGAAGGCTTGACGCTTATAACCCGAGATACTCATTTGAAGCGCTATCGTATTTCCATTATCCAAGCTTAAGCGGGAGACCTGATTTCAAAACCCCTCTAAATAGCCAATTCTTCAGAGTCTGCTATCAATCCATATATTAGGCTATTGCCACACGACATCGCTTTTATCCCTTTGAGAAATTGTGAAACAGGTCCTCCCCTTAAAGAGGGGAGTCAAAGGGGGTATTGTTTATTTTTGGTTCTTCGCCAATTTAGTTGGCAAAATTGATTCGAATCTACAGTGTATAAACTATCTAAGCCGAGTATTTTATTTGCCGCCCGCTCTCCTTCGACTTCGCTCAGGATCGCTCGACTGACACCGGCCGTCGCTAAAGCTATGGCCCGGCAGGCAGAGACCTTTTGCCTCCGCGACCCGCCGCCGCATTCCGCTAAGGCGAGACAGGCTTGCGGAGGCAAAAAATGCCAATCGCTTCGCGAGGGTGTTGCCCGTAGGGCATGAAAACTTTAGTTCGGCCAAGTCGGCCGAACTAAAAGTCTGCGCTTGCCCGCCTTACTTCTGGCGGGCTAGTCTGCGGTTAAACTATTTACATGTTTTACATTAATAATAAGGGAGTTAGCTCATTAGTTCGTGCTGATTACTTCAACTGATTTTGGAGATGTTTCTTATTTTTTAATTTACATGGAGGGACAGCTTGAATGAGATAACCATAACGAACGGCAAGATCTTTGATGGAACCGGAAGTGGCCCATTTGCAGCGGACATCTTCATACAAGGTGGAACAATCAAAAATATCGGCCAAATGGAGAAAGATAAAAACACGTGCGTTATCGATGCAACAGGCTGCGCCATCAGTCCCGGCTTCATTGATATGCACTCTCATGCGGATTTCTCCTTGCCCCTCCTCCCTACTGCCGACAGTTTGGTTCATCAAGGCATCACCACGGCCGTGGTTGGTCAATGTGGATTGTCCCCCGCTCCCCTGTTTGATCATAATCGGGAAGAGGTCATTGCAGGCCTGACCGGGCTCATCGGCGGCCTGGGGGCAAACCTGCCCTGGGAGAAGTGGTCCACGTTTGCCGATTACCTGAATTTCCTGACCGGTCAAGGTGTATCGATCAACGTGGCGCCCTTGGTGGGACAGGGCACGATAAGGGCAAGTGTGATGGAGTTTGGCGCGGGGAGGGCCAACCCCGAGCAGATGGAACGCATGCAGTCGGAGGTAATAAAAGCACTTCAAGAGGGAGCGATTGGTATCAGCACGGGACTCATTTACCCACCCGGTTCCTATGCCGATAAAGAGGAGCTGACCGAACTCACCAAAGTCATTGGAAAACGGAAGGGGTTTTACTTCAGTCATATTCGGGGAGAATCCGACACGCTTTTAGATGCAGTGAACGAGGCTATACAAATCGGGCGGTATACGGGGGCGCCTGTTGAGATTAGCCATTTCAAGGCTTCCGGCCGAAAGAATTGGTTCCAATCGGCAGAAGCACTAAAGCTCATTGAAGAGGCCTTGGCAGAACGTGTGGACGTGGCCGCTGATATGTACCCCTACACCGCGGGGAGCACCGGGCTCGCTGCCATGCTTCCCGAATGGGTCCTTGAAGGTGGAAAAGAAGCCACTCTCATGCGGCTCTATGATCCGGACTCACGCTCAACCATGATGAATGATATGAGGAAACAGGGACTGTCAAAGGACATAGAGTGGCATTCAGTGCTAATCAACGGTTCATTGAAGCGGCCGAAATACCAGGGTCGATACGTATCGGATCTGGCCGAAGATGAAGGCAAGACGCCCTATGAATGGATCTTTGATGCCCTATTAGATGCTGAACTTAAGATAAGTATTGTCCTATTCGGCATGTCGGAAGAAAACCGAAAACAAGAGATGAAACACCCTGCGATGATCTTTGGCACGGACGGCATGGGTTTCGCAGTCGATGGGCCGATGTCCAAAGGGTTGCCCCATCCCCGCAGTTACGGAACTTTTCCGAGAATACTGGGACGGTATGTTCGCGAGCAAGGCGTGCTATCTTTTGAGGAAGCCATCCGCAAGATGACCGGATTGGCAGCAAAGCGACTCAGGCTCAAGGATCGCGGTCTGATAAAACCCGGGTATGTTGCCGATCTGGTTATCTTTGATCCCGAAACCGTCATCGA